>JBBSUK010000066.1:0-19274 GCA_038234975.1 Burkholderiales bacterium | reverse complement strand
CGCCGGCCCTGGCCGCCGACTGGGTCGCCTACGCCGACGCGTGGCGCGCGCTCGACGACGGACCCTTGCGAGCGCTGGCGGCCTTCGCCGCCGGCGCCTCGAGCGACGGAGCCGCGTCGCTCACGCTGTGCGGCGAACGCGCCTGGCAGCGGCTGTCGTCGCGGCGCCTGTCCGCGTGGCAACGCTGGCGGCGCCGCCCGTCGCCGGGCGCCACGCACGAGCTGCTCGTCGGCCTGTGAGACCACGCCGATGACGCCGACCGCAGCGCCGCGCATCGCCGTCCGCGACGTGCCGCCGCGCGCAGCGTGGGCGCTCGAGCAGGCCGGCGTGCAGCCGCTGCTGGCGCGCCTGTTCGCGGCGCGAGGCGTCTCGGACCCCGACGAGCTCGACGACGCGCTGTCTCGATTGCTGGCGCCGTCGACTTTGCACGGCGCCGCCAATGCCGCGTCGCTACTCGCCGACGCGATCGAGTCGGCAAGCCGAATCTGCATCGTCGCCGACTACGACTGCGACGGCGCCACCGCCTGCGCCGTCATGTTGCGCGGCCTGGCGATGCTCGGCGCCGATCGCGCCAGCCTCGGCTACGTCGTGCCCGACCGGCGCCTGCACGGCTACGGCCTCACGCCGTCGATCGTCGACCTGGCAGTCGCCAGCGTCGCGCCCGACGTGCTCGTGACGGTGGACAACGGCATCGCCAGCGTCGAGGGCGTCGCCCACGCCGCCGGGCTGGGTCTCGCGATCGTCGTCACCGACCATCACCTGCCGGCTCGCGACGGCGAGCACATCGTGCTGCCGCCGGCCGACGTGATCGTCGACCCCAACCAGCCCGGCTGCGACTTCGCGAGCAAGAGCCTCGCCGGCGTCGGTGTCGCCTTCTACGTCCTGCTGGCGCTGCGTGCGGAGCTGCGCGAGCGAGGCGCCTTCGCCGCGGCCGACCAGCCGCGGCTCGACGCCCTGCTCGACCTCGTCGCCCTCGGCACCGTCGCCGACGTCGTCCGCCACGACCGCAACCACCGCGTGCTCGTCGCCCAGGGCCTGCGACGGGTCCGCGCCGGCCGGATGCAGCCAGGCGTCGCCGCGCTGTTCGCGGTCGCCGGGCGCGATGCGTCCGCGGCGACCGCTGCCGACTTCGGCTTCGCGATCGGGCCGCGGCTCAACGCCGCCGGCCGCCTCGCCGACATGACGCTCGGCATCGAATGCCTGCTGGCCGACGACCACGGCCGCGCCCACGACCTGGCGACCACGCTCGACGCGATCAACCGGGAGCGCCGCGTTGTCGAGGCCGGCATGCGCGAACAGGCCGAGGCGCTCGTCTCCCTGGCCATCGCCGCTGCCGACCGCGTCGACGATGCGTACGCGATCCACGACGACGGCTTCCACGAAGGCGTCGTCGGCATCGTCGCGTCGCGGCTGAAGGACCGGCTGCACCGCCCTGCCTTCGTGTTCGCGCGCGGCGCCGACGGGCTGCTCAAGGGCTCCGGCCGCTCGGTAGAGGGCGTGCACCTGCGCGACGCGCTCGACCTCGTCAGCAAGGCGCAGCCGGCGCTGCTCGTGCGCTTCGGCGGGCACGCGATGGCAGCTGGCTGCACCATCGCAGCCGATGGGCTCGACGCGTTCCGCGCTGCCCTGGTCGCGGCGACGCGGCAGCTGTCGACCCGGCCGGCGGAGCGGCTGGTCGCGAGCGACGGACCGCTGCGCGCCGAGCACTGGAACGCGGCGACCGTGCGCGCGCTCGATGCGCACGTGTGGGGTGCCGCGTTCGAGGCGCCGGTTTGGTCGGACGAGGCCGAGGTGGTGTCGCAGCGACTCGTCGGCGACAAGCACCTCAAGCTCGCGCTGCGCGTCGACGACGGCGGGCGTGGCGTGCTGCGCGACGCGATCTGGTTCGGCCGCGTCGAGCCCGTCGATGCCGCGAGGATTCGCGTCGCGTACCGGCTCGGCCTCGACCGCTACGACGGGCAGGAGCGGCTGCAGATGACGGTGGTCGCGGTCGAGCCGCTGGGTTGAATGCGCGCGCCTCGGCAAACCCGTGAGTTGCATCTCGTAGCAGCAGGGACTTCCGATCGCGTTAGGGTGCGGGCATGAAGCATCCGCCGCCCGCTCCGGAACCGACCGGCGCACACGATGCGCGACGCCGCACGCTGATCACGTTGTGGAACGGTGCGCTGCTCGGCGGCACCGCGGCCTCTGCTTCACTGCTCGGCGCCTGCGGCGGCGGAGGCGCCTCCTCGCCCTCGCCCTCGGCCGGCGCGCCACCGCCATCTGCTCCGCCACCGTCGCCACCGCCGCCACCTCCCCCGCCACCTCCCCCGCCCCCTCCTGCACCGCCTCCACCGGCGCCGCCGCCCCCCACGGGCCCCGTCGTCGCCAGCACCTGGGCGAGCGGACTGGTGTCGCCGTGGGGCCTCGCCTTTCTGCCCGACGGCCGCGCGCTCGTCACGCAGAAGGGGGGCGCCATGGTCGTCGTCGCGGCCGGCGGCTCGTCCGTCGGGGCGCCACTCACGGGTGTTCCCGCGGTGCACAGCGCCGGCCAGGCCGGCCTCCTCGATGTCGCCATCGACCCCGACTTCGCGACCGTGCCCTGGGTGTACTGGACCTACAGCGAGCCCGGCAGCGGCGTCGACGCCGGCAAGTCGGGAACGGCGGTCGCGCGCGGTCGCCTGTCCGGCGGGTCGCTCACCGAGGTCACCGTCATCTTTCGCCAGTTGCCCAAGGTCACCGGCGACGGCCACTATGGCTCGCGCCTGGCCTTTCGCGCCGACAAGACGCTGTTCGTCACGCTCGGCGAGCGCCAGCTCGGCAGCCCCGCGCAGGACCTCGGCATGCACCTCGGCAAGGTGGTCAGGATCAACCGCGACGGCTCGGTGCCCGCGGGCAACCCGAGCCTGGCCGCCGGCGCGCGGTCCGAAATCTGGAGCTACGGGCACCGCAACCCTCAGGGGGCGGCGATTCACCCGACGACCGGCGAGCTGTGGGAGTGCGAGCACGGGCCGCAGGGCGGCGACGAGGTCAACATCTGCCGCGCCGGCGGCAACTACGGGTGGCCCATCAAGAGCTACGGCTGCAACTACGGCGACCCGGTCGGCGACGCCTGCCGGATCGGCGGCGGCACCCATGCGCCGACGTACGTCGAGCCGCTGACCACCTGGACGCCGACCTCCATCGCGCCGAGCGGGCTGGCGTTCTACACCGGTGCGCTGATGCCGGAATGGCAGGGCAACCTCTTCCTGGGCGCGCTCGCCGGCCAGGCGCTGTGGCGGATGACGCTCTCGGGTGACACGGTCGTCTCGCGCGAGCCGCTGTTCACGAGCCTGGGCGAACGCATCCGCGACGTGCGCCAGGGCCCGGACGGGGCGCTCTACCTGCTGACCGACAGCAGCGCCGGCAGGATCGTTCGCATCGGCCGCTGACGCGACCCCGCGCCGCCGGACCGCGCCTTCAACGGCCGCGCCAAGCCGGCAAACCCAACTCGGCGGCGAGCAATTCAGACGCGGCGTAGACGTTCGGAGCTCGCTCAGCGAGAGCGGCAAAGGCGCGACCGTCGGGCCCGACGTGCAGCCGCTTGTGCTCGAGCGCGTTGTAGGCGTGGCCGCCCGATGTGAGCGAGAAGCCGGCGACGACGACCTCCGGCGCACCGAGCGCGAGCGCCTGGCAGATGGCGTAGACGCCGTTGGAGACCTTCACGTGCTCGGCATCGCCGCGCCCGGCGTCGTCGCCGGTGGCCGCGCGAACGACACGGCTGCGAAAGCGCGGCGTCACGCGATAGAGCCGCGCAGCCGAGTAGCCCATTGCCTTCAGACCTGGCCCTCGCTCGGCCCACTCGGCCGGATGCGCGACGACGAGCAGGTTGCGCGTGCGACGACCCGCAAGCACACGCTGCGCCTCGCGGTTCGATTCGAGCTCGCCGAGCGTGTCGGCCGAGAGCACGGTGAGCGTCGGTTCCGGCAGGCCGAGCGCCTCGGCCGGCACCTGCGACGCGTTGATGGTGACGAGCGGATCGTCGATCCGCCAGCCCGGCGGCAGCGTCGAGCGCGGTGCCGATCCGAACACCAGTGTCGGCCGCTCGAAGCGCACGCCACGCGCCAGGCGCCGCGCGTCGCCGGCCTCGCGCACGCGCTCGAGCAGCCTCGACATCTCGCCGGCGATCGACATCGTGCAATTGTCGGCGAGCCTATGATGCAGCGCACCTGCCGATGCCGCGATGAACGCCGACCTCCACTGCCACTCCGTCGTCTCCGACGGCACGCTCGAGCCCGAGGCGCTCGCCGCGCGCGCCAAGGCCAACGGCGTCGAGCTGTGGGCGCTGACCGACCACGACGAGGTCGGTGGCCAGCACCGCGCACGCGACGCGGCACGCGCCGTCGACCTGCCCTACCTCACCGGAACCGAGATCTCGGTGACCTTCGCCGACACCACCGTGCACATCGTCGGCCTCGGCTTCGACCCGGACGACGACGCCCTGCGCGCCGGCCTCGCCGCGACGCGCGGCGGGCGCGGCGCGCGTGCGCGCCAGATGTCGGACGGGCTCGCCGCCGTCGGCATCGAAGGCGCCTACGAAGGCGCGCTGCGCTTCGTCGGCAACCCGGAGCTCGTGTCGCGCACGCACTTCGGGCGCTTCCTCGTCGAGCGCGGCGTGTGCGCCGACACCTCGGAGGTGTTCCGACGCTTCCTCGTCGAAGGCAAGCCCGGCTACGTGCCGCACCGCTGGGCCAGGCTCGGCGACGCAGTGCGCTGGATAGACGCGGCCGGCGGTGTGGCCGTCGTCGCCCACCCGGCGCGCTACAAGTTCACCGCGAACGAGGAATACGCCCTCTTCAGCGAGTTCAAGGCGCATGGCGGGCGCGGTGTCGAGGTCGTCACCGGTGCACACAGCGCCGCCGACGCGTCGAAGTACGTCGGCACCGCCCGCGAGTTCGACCTGCTCGCCTCGCGCGGCTCCGACTTCCACAGCCCCGAGGAGAGTCGCGTCGACCTCGGCGGCCTGCCGCCGCTGCCGACCGGGCTGACGCCGGTCTGGAGCGCACTCGAGGATCGCATCGCGCGCTGAGCGCAGAGAACGGGCCCCGGCGACGACGCGGCCATCGCGCGCCACGGACAATTCGCCACATGGCGCAGTTCTTCGAAGTCCATCCCGCGAACCCGCAGCCGCGCCATCTGCGGCAGGCCGTGGAGATCCTGCATGGCGGCGGCGTCGCCGCGATCCCCACCGACTCGAGCTACGCCCTCGTCTGCCACCTCGACGACAAGGACGCCGCCGAGCGACTGCGTCGGATCCGCGCTGTCGACGACCGGCACCACCTGACGCTGCTCTGCCGCGACCTGTCCGAGGTGTCGAGCTACGCCAGGGTCGACAACCGCCAGTACCGGATGCTCAAGCTCGCCACGCCCGGGCCGTTCACCTTCATCCTCGAGGCGACGCGCGAGGTGCCGCGCCGCGTGTCGCACCCGTCGCGGCGAACGATCGGCCTGCGCCTTCCGGACCACCGCGTGACGAGCGAGATCCTCGCCATGCTCGGCCAGCCGCTCCTCGCGACGACGCTGATCGCGCCGGGCGAAACGGAGCCGCTCAACGATGCGGTCGAGATCCGCGAGCGCTTCGGCAAGCAGATCGACGCCGTCGTCGATGCCGGCGCCTGCCCGATGACGCCGACCACCGTCATCGACCTCACGGGCGAGGTGCCGGCGGTGCTGCGCCGCGGCGGCGGCGACCCGGCGCTGCTCGGCCTCTCGGTCATGGAAGCAGGCTGAGCCCGCCAACGTGCAGGCCGAGTACCTGCCGCGAGATGCGCTCAAGGCGAGGGGATTGCCGGCGGCGCGACCGGCGAAGGGCCGCGCCGACCCAACGCGCTAGGACTTCCCCCCGGTCGGCTTCATGCCGCCCGGGGCGCTGCCCTCGGAGCCGGTGACCGTGTCGCCGACCGCCTTGCCGAGCGACTTCAGCGGGTTCGACTCGTCGCGCGGCTCGACGGGGGCATGGCGCCATGCGTCTTCCTCGTCGTCGAAGGCGGCTCCCGTCGATGGCGCTGGCGTCGTGCTCGCCCGCGTCGACGGTGTAGCGGCAGCGGAGCGCCTGCCCTCGCCACCCGCACCGCCGGACGAGCCGGGCTCGCGTTTGCCACCGGCGTCAAGCACCGGGCCGGTGCTCGAGCCGGACGCGTCGCCGGTCGCGGCACGCCCGGAGGTTGCGGCGTCCTTGCGCTCGGCCTCGGCCTGGAGCGCGTCGGCGAGACCGCCGTCGGCAGTGGACCGGATGCCGCCGACGTCGGCGCCGGCCGGGTGCTTCCCCTTTTCGCCCATCGGTGGCCTGGAATCGGAGTCGGAGCTGGACATGATGGTTCTCGGGATGGCAATCAGTCGCGGACGATCCGCGCAACGGCGCTGTGCGCATGGATCGACTCGAAGTTCTCGACATCGACGCTGTAGCGGCCGATTCGGGCATCGGCGTCGAGCAGCAGCGCGGTGTCGCGGACGAGATCCTCGACGAACTTCGGGTTCTCGTAGGCGCGCTCGGTGATCCACTTCTCGTCGGCGCGCTTGAGCGCCGACCAGATCTCGCTCGACGCCGAATCCTCGGCGTAGCGCGCGAGCTCGCGCCACGACACGTCGCCCTTCAGTTCGGCCTCGATCGTCACGTGGGAGCGCTGGTTGTGCGCGCCGTAGTCGGAAATCTCCTTCGAGCACGGGCAGAGCGATTTCACCGGCACGACGACCCGCGCCGTCAGCACGGTGGCGCCGGCCCGTGTCTCGCAGACCAGTGCGCCCTGGTACTCGAGCAGGCTGGCGACGCCGGAGACCGGCGCGCGCTTGCGCAGGAAGAATGGGAACCGAGCCTCGACGCGGCCCTCGTCGGCGCCGAGCAACATCAGCATCCGCGCTGCCGCGTCGCGCAGCGTCGCGGGCGTGATCGCCTCCTCGAGCGCGTCGAGCCAGGCGACGAAGCGAGACATGTGCGTGCCCTTCTGCTCGGCCGGCAGCGCCACGTCGAGGTCCCATTCGGCCACGGTCGCCTGGACGATGCCCTCGACTGTCAGCTGCAGCGGATAGCGCACGCCGCGCACGCCGACGCGCTGGATCGCCAGATGCCGGTCGTCGCGCGACGACTGCGTGTCGGGTATGTGGAGCGCGTCGCTGAGATCGGTCATGGCGGAATTGTCCGGCCTGCGGCGGGTTCGCGCAGCGAAAGGCTAAACGCCGACCGCGCTGCGAACGAGCGCGGGCTGCGTGCCGAAACGGCGAACGATCTGCTGCTCGATGCCGACCGCGTCGAGCCCGCACATCGCCAGCAGCCTGGCCGGGTCGCCGTGCTCGATGAAGCGGTCCGGCAACCCGAGCACCAGCACCGGAGTCGCGAGCCGCGCCTCGGCAAGCACCTCCAGCACGGCGCTGCCGGCGCCACCCATGACGGCCCCTTCCTCGACCGTCACGATGGCGTCGTGCCCCCTCGCCAGGTCGCAGACCAGTTCGGCGTCGAGCGGCTTGACGAAGCGCATGTTGGCGACGGTCGCGTCGAGCGACTCGGCCGCGGCAAGCGCGGGGTAGAGCAGCGTGCCGAAGGCGAGGATCGCGATGCGGCGCTGGCCGGCCGGCCGCGACGACTCGCGGCGCAGCTCACCCCTGCCCCAGGGCAGCTCGCTCATCGTCTCGATCGGCGTCACGCCGGCGCCGGCACCGCGCGGGTAGCGCACCGCCACCGGATGGTCCTGGCAAAACGCCGTGTAGAGCGACTGCCGGCACTCGTTCTCGTCGGCCGGCGCGAGCACGCTCATGTTGGGCACGCAGCGCAGGTAGGCGATGTCGTAGGCGCCGGCGTGCGTGGCCCCATCGGCGCCGACGAGTCCGGCACGGTCGAGCGCGAAGACGACCGGCAGGTTCTGGATCGCGACGTCGTGGATCAGCTGGTCGTAGCCGCGCTGCAGGAAGGTCGAGTAGATCGCGACCACCGGCTTCATGCCTTCGCACGCCAGGCCCGCGGCGAAGGTCACGGCGTGCTGCTCGGCAATGCCGACGTCGTGGTAGCGATCGGGAAAGCGCCGCTCGAACTCCACCATCCCCGAGCCCTCGCGCATCGCCGGCGTGATGCCGACGAGGCGCCGGTCCTGCTCGGCCATGTCGCACAGCCACTGGCCGAACACCTGCGTGAAGGTCTGCTTCGGCGGCTTGGTCGGCTTCACGAAGCCGATCGCCGGATCGAACTTGCCCGAGGCGGCGTGGTAGCCGACGGGGTCGGCCTCGGCGAGCTTGTAGCCGAAGCCCTTCTTGGTGACGACATGCAGGAATTGCGGGCCGCGCTTGTCGCGCATGTTCTCGAGCGTCGGGATCAGCGAGTCGAGGTCGTGGCCGTCGATCGGGCCGACGTAGTTGAAGCCGAACTCCTCGAAGATCGTCCCCGGGACGACCATGCCCTTGGCGTGTTCCTCGAAGCGGCGCGCCAGCTCGAGCAGCGGCGGCGCGTGCTGCAGCACCGTCTTGGCGGTGTCGCGCGCGGCGGCGTAGAACTTGCCGCTCATCAGGCGCGCCAGGTATCGGTTGAGCGCGCCGACCGGCGGCGAGATCGACATGTCGTTGTCGTTGAGGATCACGAGCATGTCCGGCGGCTCCGCACCGTCGCGCGCGTAGCCGGCGTTGTTCATCGCCTCGAACGCCATGCCGGCGCTCATGGCGCCGTCGCCGATCACGGCGACGCAGTGGCGATGCTCGCCCTTCATCCGCGCCGCCACCGCCATGCCGAGCGCGGCGGAGATGGAGGTCGACGAATGCGCCGTGCCGAAGGTGTCGTACTCGCTCTCGTCGCGGCGCGGAAAGCCCGAGATGCCACCGACCTGGCGCAGCGTCGACATGCGGTCGCGCCGCCCGGTCAGCACCTTGTGCGGGTAGGTCTGGTGGCCGACGTCCCAGACGATGCGGTCGTGCGGCGTGTCGAACACGTGATGCAGCGCGACCGTCAGCTCGACGGTGCCGAGATTCGACGACAGGTGGCCGCCCGTCTGCGACACGCTCTCGACGACGAATTCCCGCAACTCGCCGGCGAGCGTGCGCAGCTGCTCGCGCGAGAGCCTGCGCACGTCGGCCGGAGAGGCGATGGTGTCGAGCAGCGTCACGGTCTCAGGGCCTCAGCAATCCCGTTCGACGACGCGGTCGGCGAGCGTGCGCAGGCTGGCGGTGTCGCGCAGGCCACTCGCGGCGAGTGCCGCGTGCGCGGCATCGCGCAGCGCATCGGCGCGGCGTCGCGCGGCGTCGAGCCCCAGCACGCTGACGTACGTCGGCTTGTTCTGGCCGGCGTCCTTGCCGGCCGTCTTGCCGAGCGTCTCGGAGGCCTGGGTCACGTCGAGGATGTCGTCGACGACCTGGAAAGCGACGCCGATCGCGCGGCCGTAGTCGGATAGGGCTTGCCATGCAGGCGCTTGCGGCAAACCGCAGGCCGCGCCCATCAGCACGCTCGCCTGCAACAGCGCGCCGGTCTTCTTGCCGTGCATGTCGAGCAGCGCCGCCTCGTCGAGCGGCAGGCCGACGCTGGCGAGGTCGATGGCCTGGCCGGCCGCCATCCCGGAGCCGCCGGCCGCGCGCGCCAGCAGGCCGCACAGGCGCGCCTGCAGCGCCGGCGAAACGCTGCCGTCGACGGGCGTCAGCACCTCGAAGGCGAGCGCCTGCATGGCGTCGCCGGCGAGCATCGCCTGCGCTTCGCCGAACTGCACGTGCACCGTCGGCTTGCCGCGGCGCAGCACGTCGTCGTCCATGCACGGCAGGTCGTCGTGAACCAGCGAGTAGACGTGGATGAGCTCGGTGGCGCAGGCGGCGCGCATCGCCGCGTCGCGAGAGCCGCCGGTGGCTTCCGCCGCGGCGAGCACGAGCAGCGGTCGCAGCCGCTTGCCGCCGCCGAGGACGGCATAGCGCATCGCATCGCCGAGGCCGGCCGGCGCATCGGCCGGCACGAATCCGTCGAGCGCCGACTCGACGGCGTCGAGCTCGGCGATCGCCCAGGTGTCGAACTCGTCGCGTTTCAACCTTGCGTGACCCAGTTGCGGACGTGCCCGTCCTCGACGACCTTGACCTGCTGCTCGACGGCCTCGAGCCTCGAGCGGCAGTATCCGAGCAACACGGCGCCGCGCCTGTAGCCTTCGAGCAGCCCCTCGAGCGGCATGCGGCCCGCCTCCATCGATGTCACCAGCGACTCCAGCTCGGCGAGAGCGGCTTCGTAGCTGGCCGGCGTCGGCCCGCTCGCGGCGGGTGCGGAGGCGGTCGTCATGGGGTTTGCACCAAAGCGACATTGTAGTGGGGGCATGTGGCCCCAATGTCGGTGCCAGGCGCCGTGGCCGGCGAGCTTTACCACGGTGACAGTGCGCGACGAAGGGGGGTCCTAGAATTCGCCCCCCTTTCAGCGTCGCTGCGCCACGCTTCACCGTTCCGCACGGAGGATCCGATGCCATGTCCGACCAGCGCTTGTCCGCGACCCTCGCGCGCAGCCAGACGCAGCTTCCCGTCGCCAGCTACTTCGACGACGCCGTCTTCGCCGTCGAACAGCAGCGCCTGTTTTCCCGCGCCCCGCGCTATGTCGGCCACGAGCTGATCGTCCCGAACGCGGGCGACTTCCACGCCCTGCCGCAGGAACTCGAAGGCCGCGCGCTGCTGCGCACGCCCGACGGGCTCAGGCTCGCCTCCAACGTCTGCCGGCACCGCCAGGCGCTCATGCTGCGCGGCCGCGGCAACACCGGCAGCAACGTCGTCTGTCCGCTGCACCGCTGGACCTACGATCTCGACGGTCGACTGATCGGCGCGCCGCACTTCCCCGAGGACCCGTGCCGCGACCTCCGGACCTATCCGGTCGAGACGTGGAACGGCCTCGTCTTCGAGCGCGGCCCCGCCGACCGCAGCGTCGCCGCCGAGCTCGGCCCGGTCGGTCGCTGGCCCGAGCTCGACTTCACCGGCTACGCCTTCGACCACGTCGAGCTGCACACCTGCGACTACAACTGGAAGACCTTCATCGAGGTCTACCTCGAGGACTACCACGTCGGCCCGTTCCACCCCGGCCTCGGCCAATTCGTGAGCTGCGACGACCTTCGCTGGGACTTCGGTCGCCACCACTCGGTGCAGACGGTCGGCGCCAACAACGAGCTCGCCGTGGCCGGGTCGCCGGCCTACCGGAAGTGGCACGACGCCGTGCTCGCGTACCGCAAGGACCGCTACGCCGACCCGATTCCCAAGCACGGCGCGATCTGGCTCACCTACTACCCGGGCGTGATGGTCGAGTGGTACCCGCACGTGCTCGTCGTCTCGACGCTGGTGCCGCAGGGGCCGCGCCAGACGCTCAACGTCGTCGAGTTCTACTACCCGGAGGAGATCCAGGCCTTCGAGCGCGAGTTCGTCGAGGCCGAGCGCGCAGCCTACTGGGAAACCTGCGCCGAGGACGACGAGATCGCCCTGCGCATGGACGCCGGCCGCGCCGCGCTGCTCGCCCGCGGCGAGGACGACTTCGGCCCCTATCAGAGCCCCATGGAAGACGGCATGCAGCACTTCCATGAGTGGTATGCGGAAGAGATGGGGCCCCCCGGCTTGCCGGCCTGACGGCCTGCAGCGCCACCCCCCGAGGGGGTCACGTCCGGGCCTGGGAGCGGCCCTGCCCGGCCGGCCGCGTCAACGAACACCACCAAAATCCACGCGTGACCGCGCCCTGGCTCATCGTCGTCGCGACGCTCCTGTTCGCGATCATGGGTGTGTGCGTCAAGCTCGCGTCGTCCGAGTACGCGTCGGGCGAGATCGTCTTCTACCGCAGCCTGGTCGGCGCGGTGATGATGCTCGCTTGGGCGCGCTGGAAGGGCGGCACGGTCCGCACGCGCCATCCGTCGATGCACTTCTGGCGCAGCACCTCGGGCGTGATCGCCCTGTGCCTGTGGTTCTACTCGATCGGCGGCCTGCCGCTGGCGACGGCAATGACGCTGAACTACATGTCGTCGGTGTGGATGGCACTGTTCCTGGTCGGCGGCGCGATCGCGCTCGGCACGTCGCGCGTCGACGGGCGGCTGATCGCGACGATCCTCGTCGGCTTCGCCGGCGTCGGCCTCATTCTTCGGCCGACCATCGCCGAGCAGCAGCTCTGGCACGGCCTGATGGGCCTGCTCTCGGGCGTCATCGCCGCCACCGCCTACCTGCAGGTCACCGCGCTCGGCCGCATCGGCGAGCCCGAGTACCGCATCGTCTTCTGGTTCTCCGTCGGCGGCATCATCGCCGGCATCGCCACCTCGCTTTTCACCGGCGTGCACGCGCACACGGCGCGCGGCCTGGCGCTGCTGCTCGCGGTCGGCGTGCTGGCGACGTGCGCCCAGCTGATGATGACCCGTGCCTACGCCACCGGCCGGCCGCTGGTCAACGCGAGCCTGCAATACCTGGGCATCGCCTGGTCGTTCGCCTTCGGCATCGCGCTGTTCGACGACCAGGTGACGGCGATGGCGATGGTCGGCATGGTGCTCATCGTCGGCGCGGGGCTCGCCGCGACGATGCTGCGCACGCGCAACCGCGACATCGCCAGCGTCGCCGACGCGCCCAACACCGTCTGAGCCTCGCCCGACGCCACTCGAGAACCGTGCCATGACCGCTCCCCGCGCCCCGCTCCGCACCTTGATCGACGCCGCAGGACTGCGCGCGATGTCGGCCGACGAGACCAGCTCGCCGGTCGTCCTCGACGCCTCGTTCGACCTCGCCGACCCGGCCGCCGGCGAGCGCGCCTACGCCGAGGCGCACATCGCCGGAGCGCGCCACGTGCACCTCGACCGCGACCTGTCGACCGCGAAGACCGGCCGCAACGGCCGGCATCCGCTGCCGGCCCGCGCCGCGTTCGCCGCGACCGTCGGCCGGCTCGGCATCGCGCCCGGCACGCCGGTCGTCGTCTACGACAGGCAACGCGGCGTGTTCGCGGCGCGGCTGTGGTGGATGCTGCGCTGGCTCGGCCACGCCGACGTCGCCGTGCTCGACGGCGGGTTCGCGGCGTGGCGAGCGGGAGGCGGCGACGTGGCCGCAGGCATGGCCGACACCGAGGTGCCGACGCCGCACACAGCGCCCTACCCCGAACGCGCCAGCCTGGTCGGCACCGTCGACACCGAGGCGCTGCTGGCAACGCTCGACGGCGCATTCGTCGTCGATGCGCGCGCGCCGGCGCGCTTCCGTGGCGAGGTCGAGCCGCTCGACCTCGTCGCGGGGCACATCCCCGGCGCCGCCAACCGGCCGTTCGATGACAACCTGGACGCCGAGGGCCGCTTCAGGCCGGCCGCCGAGCTGCGCGACGCGTTCGAGGCGCTGCTCGGCCAGCGCGCGCCGGCCGAGGCGATCCACAGCTGCGGCTCCGGCGTCACCGCTTGCCACAACCTGCTGGCGATGGAGCACGCCGGTCTTCCCGGTGCGCGGCTCTACCCCGGCTCGTGGAGCGAGTGGTCGTCGGACCCGGAGCGGCCGGTGGCGCGGGGCTGAACCCGGTTGCCGCGGCTGCCGCGACGATGCGAAGATCGCCCACGACGCACGACCCGACGCACGGAGGCCATCATGTTCAAGCGCATCCTCGTTCCGACCGACGGCTCGGAGATCACCGGCCGTGCCGTTGCCACCGCGATCGGCCTGGCCAAGGCGGTCGGCGCCGAGATCGAGACGCTGTGCGTCAAGGAGCCGTTTCCCTACGGCGCCGTCGCCGAGATGCAGCCGACGCCGCCGCAGGAATTCTTCGACGCGCAGGAACGCGCCGCCATCGGCCACGTGCAGGCCGTGGTCGACGCGTGTGCCGCCGCCGGCGTCGCCTGCCATGCGCAGACGGTCGACGGCCTGCAACCATGGGAGGCGATCGTCGACCACGCCGAGAAGGCGAACTGCGACCTGCTCGTGATGGGCTCGCACGCGCGCAGCGGCCTCGCCTCGCTGTTTTTGGGCAGCGAGACGCAGGACGTGCTCAAGCACACCCGGGTGCCGTTGCTCGTGGTTCGCTGATACGCGTCTCGCGTCGCGGGGCGCGCCTCGCCGTCAATGCGCGTGCAGCACCCGCGTGACGACGACGATGAAGCCGATCCCGCCGCCCAGCCATGCCAGCTGCAGCAGCGTCTCGCGCCCCGACATCCGCTGCTGCAACTGCGGGATCAGATCGGCCACGGCGACGTAGACGAAGCTGCTCGAAGCGACGACAAGCAGGTAGGGAAACAGCGCTTCCCACGGCCCGACGACGAAGTAGCCCAACACGCCGCCCGCCACGGCCGCCAGGCCCGACAACGCGTTGAACAGGAGCGCCCTGGCGCGCGAGAAGCCGGCGTTCAGCAGCACGATGTAGTCGCCGACTTCCTGCGGGATCTCGTGCGCGACGATCGCGGCCGCGGTCACGACGCCGACCTTCGGATCGGCGAGGAACGCGGCGGCGATGATGACACCGTCGCAGAAGTTGTGGATGCTGTCGCCGAGGATCACGCTCCAGCCGCCGCGGCCGGCCTGCTGCCGGTCGAAGCCGTCGTGGTGGTGATGATCGTCGCCTTCGTGGTGGTGGCTGTGCCGGTAGAGCTCGGCCTTCTCGAGCAGGAAGAAGAAGACGAGGCCGCCGAGCAGCGTCGCGAACAGCGCCGGCGGGTCGGCCTTGCCTTCGAACGCCTCGGGCAGCAGGTTGAGCAGCGCCGTCGCCAGCAGCACGCCGGCCGACAAGCTCACCAGGTGGTGCACGATGCGCGACAGCACGGCCAGCGTCAGCGCGGCGGCGATCAGCACCGACAGCACGCCGCCGATGCCGGTGGCGGCGACGATCCACGCCAGCGTGTAGCCGTCGTGCGCCATCAGACGCTGCGGCGCACGGTCGCGGCCCCGGTTCGGTCACACGCCATGACGACGCAGCCAGTCCGTGCAGCGCTGCCAGCCATCGACTGCGGCGGCGTGGTCGTAGCTCGGCCGGTAGTCGGCATGGAAGGCATGCCCGGCGCCGGGGTACACGACGAACTCGCTCCGCTTCGCGGCCTCGCTGCCGGCTGCGAGCGCCGTCTTCATGGCCTCGACCGTGTCGAGCGCAATGCCGGTGTCGGCGCCGCCGTAGAGGCCGAGGACGGGCGCCTTCAGATCGGCCGCGACATCGACCGGGTGGGTCGGCTGCGATTCGCTGGAAGGACCGACGAGCTTGCCGTACCACGCGACGCCGGCCCGAAAGCGCGCATCCCTCGCGCACGCCAGCCATGTCACGCGGCCGCCCCAGCAGAACCCCGTGACGCCCATGCGGTCGATGTCGGCGCCCTCGCCTTGCGCGTGCGCGACCGCCGCATCGAGGTCACCTGCCACCTGCGCATCGGCTGCCTTCGAGACGATCGCCCGAACCGCGTCGAGGCCCGCCGCCGCAGCCACGTCGCCCTGGCGAACGAAGAACTCGGGCGCGATCGCGTGATAGCCGAGCCGGGCGAAGCGGCGCGCGACATCGGCGATGTAGGCATGCACGCCGAAGATCTCCGACACGACGACGACCAGCGGCCAGCGCCCGCCCGACGCAGGATGGGCCCGGTAGGCGGGGATCGCGCGGTCGGCGGCGGCGAGCTCGACGCGGCCGCAGACGAGGCCGTCGGCAGGCGTCTCGATCGCGCCGGGCTCGACCGGGCGCACGGAGGTCGCGAACGGGATGGGTGCATCCGGGGAATCAGGCGAGGCCATGGCGGGTTCCTTGGACGCGTGGAGGCAGGGCCGGCATTCTAGGAAGGCCGGGCGTCCGACGCGCCGCTGCACGAGACCCGAGGCGACCGCGACAATCGTGCGATGCAAGCGACCGGGGCCGACGCCAGCGCCCGTGCCGACACCGACACCGACACCGACGCCGCCGGCCGCGAGGCGGGAGCGCTGGCGGCGATCGACCTCGGCTCGAACAGCTTTCGCCTCGAGATCGGCGAGGTCGACGGCGATCGCTACCGCCGCATCGACTACCTGAAGGAGACCGTGCGCCTGGGCGGCGGGCTCGACGCCGACGGCGTGCTCGGCGAAGACGCCGTGACGCGCGGCCTCGAATGCCTGGCGCGCTTTGCCCGGCGCCTCGAAGGCGTGCCGGCGAGCCGCCTGCGCGCCGTCGCGACGCAGACGCTGCGCGAGGCGAAGAACCGCGACGCCTTCCTCGCCCGCGGCCAGAAGGCGCTCGGGCGGCCGATCGAGGTGATCTCGGGTCGAGAGGAGGCGCGGCTGATCTACGCCGGTGTCGCCCGGCTGCAGCCCTCGACGACGCGCCGCCTGGTCGTCGACATCGGGGGTCGCTCGACCGAGATGATCCTCGGCCAGCGCTTGCGACCCGAGCGCGCCGAATCGTTCCAGGTCGGCAGCGTCGCGCTGTCGATGCGCTATTTCCCCGAAGGCCGCTTCACGGCGGCGGCGTTTCGCGCCGCGCAGGTCGCCGCTGGCGCCGAGCTCGAGGAGGCGCTCGTTCCGTTTGCGCCTCGGCACTGGCGCGAGGCGCTGGGTTCGTCGGGAACCGTCGGCGCCGTCTCGCAGGTGCTCGCCGCGAGCGGACGCGGCGACGGTCGCATCACCGCGCCGCATCTTCGCTGGCTGATCGAGCGCTGCATCGCCGCCGGCAGCGCCGACCGACTCGACGTGCGCGGCCTGAAGGAGGAGCGGCGCGTCGTCCTCGGCGGCGGCCTGGCGATCCTCTACACGCTGGCGACGCAGTTCGGCATCGACGAGCTCGTGCCGGCGCGCGGCGCGCTGCGCCAGGGCGTGATCTTCGACCTCGATGCCCGGCTCGGCGACGGCCACCGCAGCGGCGACGTTCGCGACGCCACCGTCGCGGCGCTGCAGCGGCGCTTCCGCGTCGACCGTGCGCAGGCGGCACGAGTCGCCGCCGCTGCCGACGCCGCGCTCGGGGGCCTGATGCCGAATGCGGGCGGCGAGGCGCGCCGCGAGCTGCGCTGGGCGGCCCTGTTGCACGAAGCCGGCACGATGGTGTCGCACCACGACCACCATCGGCACAGTGCCTACCTGCTCTCGCACGTCGACGCGGCCGGCTTCTCGCAGAGCCAGCTGCGGCGGGTGTCCGAGCTCGTGCTCGGTCAGCGCGGCGGCCTGCGCAAGCTCGAGGCGCGGCTGGCCGACCCCGCCTTCGCGATGCACCTGCTGGCGCTGCGCCTGGCCGTCGCTGCGGGCCACGCGCGCGACGGCGCGGCCGACGGCGCCTGGCAGGTCCGCGGCAACGGCAAGGCGCCGGCGATCACGCTCGAGCGCGCCGCCGCCGAGGCGAACCCGCGCCTGGCGCACCTGCTGCGCGAGGAGGTCGAGGCGTGGGGCAAGGTCGGCGCGCTGTCGCCGACGCTCTCGGTGGGCTGAGGGCTCTCGGCCAGGACGCCGATGCCGGCGTCAGAGCCCGTCGGGTGCCTGCACCGCGTGGACGACGACACCCGCGATGCCGTCGCGCGAGCGGCCACGCAGCCACCACACGGCGGCCTTCTTCACCGACCACGCGTCCTCGTTGCCACTGATCGCGAGCGAGACGGCCAGGCCGAGCGTCGGCTGATGGCCGACGACGAGGACCGCACCTTCGCCGGCGGGCCATCCAGCCGCCTGCAGGACGGCGGCGCCGCTCGCGCCCGGCGAGAGCGCATCGACCGTGACGACCTCACGGCCCAGCGCCGCGGCCGTCTGCCGGCAGCGCAGTGCCGGGCTGGCGACGATGCGGGTCGCGGCGTCGAGCCTGGCGTTCAGCCACGCCGCCATCTGCGCCGCCTGCGCCTCGCCCTTGGCGGTGAGCGCGCGGGCGAGGTCGCCGCCGGCGTTGCGATCCTCGGCATCGGCGTGGCGCCAGATGATCAGGTCCATGGAGATGTCCTCATGGCGGTCATTCTCGTACGCCGAGACGCGGCGCCTCAGGGGCGGCCGCCGTAGCGGAGCATGAGGGCCTGCTGCGCCGACGGAAGTGGGCCTTCGACCGGCGTGTAGCGTCCGTCGACGCCGAGCTGCCAGGCGTCCTTTCCGTCCATCAGATAGGGCACGAGGCATTCGTCGATCACCCGCTGGCGCAGCCGCCGGTCGCGGATCGGCCAGGCGACCTCGATGCGGCCGAACATGTTGCGGCCCATCCAGTCGGCGCTCGACAGGTAGAGCGCCTCGTCGTCGTCGCCGTCGCCCCAGCGGAAGTAGGCGACCCGCGAATGCTCGAGGAAGCGGCCGACGACCGAGCGCACGCGGATCCGCTCGGTCCAGCCGGCGATGCCCGGCGGCAGCATGCAGGCGCCACGGACGATGAGGTCGATCTCGACGCCGGCGCGAGACGCGTTGATCAGCGCCTCGATCAGCGGCACGTCGGTCAGCGCGTTGACCTTGACGACGATGCGCGCCGGCCGACCCGCGGCCGCCGCGTCGGCCGTCCGCGCCACGAGCGCGACCATCTGCTTGTGCAGTGTGAACGGCGCCTGCAGCAACGCCTTCAGCGGACGCATCCGGCCGAGGCTGGCAAGCTGCTGGAACACGGCGTCGGCGTCGACCGTGAGATCGGGATCGGCGGTCAGCAGGCCGATGTCGGTGTAGAGACGCGCGGTGTCGGGGTTGTAGTTGCCGGTCGACAGGTGCGCGTAACGGCGCAGCACCTTGCGTTCGCGACGCGTCACGAGCAGCAACTTGGCGTGCGTCTTCAGGCCGACGATGCCGTAGACGACCTGCGCGCCGACGGCCTCGAGCCGCTCGGCCCAGTTGATGTTGGCCTCCTCGTCGAAGCGCGCCTTCAGCTCGACGACGGCGGTGACCTCCTTGCCGCGGCGCGCCGCCTCGATCAGCAGGTCCATCAGCGGCGATTCGCGACCTGTGCGGTAGATCGTCTGCTTGATCGCCAGCACCGCCGGATCGGCGACCGCCTCGCGCAGGAACTGCACGACCGGGTCGAACGATTCGAACGGGTGGTGCAGCAGCACCTCGCCGGCGCGCAGCCGCTCGAACATCGTCTGCTCGCGCTTGAGCACCGCCGGCCACGCCGGCTGGAAGCCCGGGAAGCGCAGGTCGGGCGCGCGGGCGAGGTCGATCAGCTTGGTCAGCCGTGCCAGGTTCACCGGGCCGTTGACCCTGAACTGCTGCACCGGCGGCAAGCCGAACTGGCTGCCGAGGAACTCCATCAGCTCGGCCGGACAGCTCTTCACCACCTCGAGCCGCACCGCCTGGCCGAAGTGGCGCGTCGTCAGCCCCGAGCGCAGCGCCTGACGCAGGTTGCTGACGTCGGCATCGACCTCGAGGTCGGAGTCGCGGGTGATGCGGAACTGCGAGAACGCCTCGACCTCGCGGCCGGGGAACAGGTCGCCGAGGTGGGCGCGGATCGCGCT
>JBBSUK010000065.1:0-19541 GCA_038234975.1 Burkholderiales bacterium | reverse complement strand
GACTTAAACGGTCGGCGCCACTGCGCCAGCGGTCACACGTCACGAATGGGGCTTCGCTCACCTGCCGTCCATCGCCCGCGCAGCGCCAGGAGAGGCCGCTCGTCGCGGACGACACCCGCTCCGGGGACGTCGCCGGGCTGGCTCCGGCTTGCCGAACATGCGACATCGGCGATGGCGGCGTGAACATTACGGCGGCGCCATCCCCGGCTACCCGGTCGCTCCTGGCGCCGGTGCGCTCGCCGTCAGCCTGCCACCGGCATCTCCTGCCCCGGGACCCATCTCCATCACCCAGTCGCAGGCGGCCACGACGCGTTCGTCGTGCTCGATCACGATCACCGTGTTGCCGGCATCGACGAGCAGTTGAAGCTGAACGAGCAGCTTGTCGACATCGCTCGCATGCAGGCCGGTCGTGGGTTCGTCCAGCACGTAGAGGCTGCGTGCGCGCTGCGGTCGCTGGAGTTCGGTCGCGAGCTTGATCCGCTGCGCTTCGCCACCCGACAGCTCGGTCGCGGGCTGGCCGAGGCGAAGGTAGCCGAGGCCGATGTCCCGCAGGACCCGGAGGGGTCGCTCGATGGCCGCTTCGCCGGCGAAGAAGTCGCAAGCGTCGTCAACGGTCATGCGAAGCACCTCGGCAATGTTCCTGCCATGCCAGGTGATGTCGAGCGTCTCGCGGTCGAAGCGATCACCGTGGCAAGTCGGGCACGGCGCGTACACGCTCGGCAGGAACAGGAGTTCGACGCTGACGAAGCCTTCGCCCTCGCATGTCGGGCAACGACCCTTCGCGACATTGAAGGAAAAGCGACCCGCGTCGTAGTGGCGTGCCCGTGCCGCGGGTGTCGCCGCGAACAGCTTGCGAACACCGTCGAACAGCCCCGTGTAGGTTGCCAGGTTGGAGCGCGGTGTCCTGCCGATCGGCTTCTGATCGACCCTCACCAGGCGTGCGACGGCGTCGGCACCCGACGCAATGCGGCCCTGCGTGTCGTTCTCGATGGGCAGTTCGCCGGGCGCGGCCTCGTCGTCGTCGGCGATGGGGTCGGTCTCATGACCGAGATGCCGTTGAACCAGCTCCACCAGCGCCTGGCTCACGAGGCTCGACTTGCCGGAGCCGGAGACGCCCGTCACACCGACCATGACGCCCAGCGGAAAGGCCGCATCGATGCCGCGCAGGTTGTGCCGGACGATGCCGCGCAACTCCAACCAGCCACGTGGTTTGCGTCGTTCCCGAACGGCGTCGCCCTCGTCATCGCGTGCGAACAGGTAGCGTGCCGTGTGAGAAGCCTTGATCGCCTCCAGCCCGCCAGGAGGACCGCTGTAGAGCACGCGCCCCCTATGCTCGCCGGCGTCGGGCCCGACATCGACGATCCAGTCTGCGCGGCGCATGGTCGCCAGATCGTGCTCGACGACGAAGATCGAGTTGCCGACGCGTTTGAGCGCTTCGAGGGCCGACAGCAACGCCGCGCTGTCCTTGGGGTGCAGCCCCGCGGTCGGCTCGTCGAGCACGTAGACCACGCCGAACAGGTTCGAGCGGATCTGCGTCGCGAGCCTGACGCGCTGAAGTTCGCCCGGAGAGAGCGTGGGCGTGGCGCGATCGAGAGACAGATAGCCGAGCCCGAGCGCTTGAAGCGTGCCGATGCGGGCGACCAGGTCGACGGCGATGCGCTGGGCAGCGACGCGCTTCTCCTCCGAGCCGTTCGGCGTTCGTCGCACGTCGGGGGCGGCGGAGTGGGCGGAACCGCCCGCGGAGACACGCCGTGCGGTCGCCGCACGGGCTGCCCCGCCGCCCAGGACGGTCGAACGGTCCGAGCCCGTGCGTCCGGTGTGGTCGAGCCGACCCTGCGCCGCGGGCTCCAGCGCCTTCGCCATCGCGTCCAGCGACAAGTTCGTCAGCTGGGCGATGTCGAGTCCCGCGAAGGTGACCGACAGGGCGGCACGCTGGAGCCGCTTGCCTTCGCACACGGGACATACGCGTCCGGTCACGAACCCGGTGACGCGACGTTTCATGAGGGCGCTCTGAGTCGTCGCGTAGGTGTGGAGCACATAGCGACGGGCACCCGTGAAGGTGCCCATGTAGCTGGGCTCCGTCTTGCGGCGCAGCGCGGCGCGCATTTCCTTCGGCGTGAATCCAGCGTAGACGGGGACCGTGGGCTGTTCGTCGGTGTAGAGGATCCAGTCGCGCGTCTTCTTTGCCAGCTTTTTCCACGGTGTGTCGACGTCGTGGCCGAGCGAGACGAGGATGTCGCGCAGGTTCTGGCCGTGCCAGGCCGGCGGCCATGCGGCCACCGCACGCTCCCGGATCGTGAGGGTGTCGTCCGGGACCATGGACCGTTCGGTCACTTCGAGTACCCGCCCCAGTCCCTGGCAGTTCGCACAAGCACCCTCGGCTGTGTTCGGCGAAAAATCCTCCGCGTAGAGCATGGGCTGTTCGAGCGGATAGTGACCCGCGCGCGAGTAGAGCAGGCGCAGCGAGCTCGACAGGTTGGTGACGCTGCCGAGCGACGACCGGGCGCCGGGCGTTCCACGCTGCTGCTGCAGCGCGACGGCGGGCGGAAGGCCGGAGATCTCGTCGACGTCGGGAACACCGACCTGCTCGATGAGCCGTCGCGCATAGGGCGCCACCGACTCGAGATAGCGTCGCTGCGCCTCTGCGTACAGGGTGCCGAACGCCAGGGAAGACTTGCCAGAGCCCGAGATCCCCGTGAACACGACCAACGCGTCGCGTGGGATGTCGACGTCGACGTTGTGCAGGTTGTGCTCGCGCGCTCCACGCACACGCACGAAGCCCGTCGCCGGCGGCACAGGCTCGTTGCGTGGCCGGCGGGTCGTCCGGTCAGTCAGACGTGTCCGCTCCGAGCGGACGGCGGGGGTCTTGTCGGTCATCGCCCTGGTTCGCCATCGTAGTTCCAACGCGTGGGGTCGCCATGGCGGCTCGTCCCTGCCAGCCATTTCCCACATCGATAAGCGCGTTTTTCGGCTCGCCCTGCGCACCCCGAACGTTTCCACTGTTCCAGCCGCACCGCCCGGCGTTTCGCATTCAGGAGCAGCTCATGGATTCGACATCGATGTCCACGCAACCGGCCACACCACGCAACGACGATGAGCGCGAGGCCCTTGAGAAGTCGGAGCGCGCGGCCAGCGTCGACAATCCGGAGAGCTTCAAGGAGAAGGAAACCGACGAGAAGATCGTCTCGATTCCGCCCGTTGGCAAGGACCAAAAGCCGATCCGCGGTCTCGATCCCGCCTAAGCGCGCCGCGATCCTGGAAAGCGGTCGAGCAGTCCGGCGATGCGCTGCAGAGGCAAGCTGACGGGTGGGCGCAGTGAGGTTCGCCGAGCGCGGAGCTTCCTAGCCGCAGCGGGGTTCAGGCCTCCCTCTCTTGCTCGCCGGCCAGGCGGGTAGCTTCTATTGCCCGCCCGCCAGGCGGGCAGCTGCTTCGCGCTTGCCCAGGGTGCGGACATCGGCGATCGCGGCGTGGAACGACGCACGTGGCTTGGAGGCGCCGCTCTCCCAGTTGTAGACCGTGTTGCCCGAGGCGCCGAGGAGGCGCCCGTAGTCATCGGCGTTCAATCCGATGCGCTTGCGGTGCGAGGCCATGCCCTTGGCACTGAAGCGGGAGAGCTGCGCGTCTTCGCTCGCTGGCGCCGGCGAGCGCGTGGATGCGCCCTTGGCCAGCTTCTTCACCAGCTGCTCGAGCTCGTGCACGCGGCGCTTCAACGCGCTGATGTCGGTCTTCTGACTTCGGGTCGCCTTGGCGACGGTGTCGTTGTGGGCGCGGATCTCCTTGCGAGCGACGCGCGAGATCTCGGACTTGAGGGCGGTGGCGATGTTGGGCATAGGGTTGGATTCTGCCTAAGGGCTCCCCACAAGCAACACGGCCGCTTCTGCGGCCGTGTTGCTGTCACGCTGAGCGACGACCAGCGCGTCAGCCGGGTCCGGCTTGCTCGTTGATGGGTTCGCGGTTCGCGGCGCCCCTTGGGATCGGGGTCTTCGGGTCGTTCACGGATTCTCGGTCGCTCACCGGCGTGAGGTTGACCTTGAGGTCGTCGATGCTTCGCGCTTCATCGGCGTAGAGGTGCTGCTGCACGACGTATTCCTTGGAGCGCCAAGCCCGCTTGGCCAGGGCGCAGCGGCCCGTGTCGAGCATCGTCTTCAGGAGCAGGCTGTGGAGACCGATGTCGATCGATTGCCGAGACTCGGCGGCAAACGCCTTGAGCTCGTCCGGGGTGAAGGCGACGAAGCGGCCCTTCTCGAACTCCTAGCCCTTGACCCTGTCGGAGCAGGAGACGGGCGTCTCGTTGCGCTCCTCCGGCTCTCAGCTGAGCGATCGCCCGCTTGGCGGTCGCAAACTCCAGGACGCGGTCTGCGGCGCGCGAGCGCGGCACGGGGGGCCAAAGCTCTCGCGCCTCAATGTTTTCCGTCACCGGCTCCGCGTCGGCCCCGTGCTGCTGCGGAAGCTGGGCGATCGAGCGCGCACCATGGTCAGGCCTTCTTGCGGCGGCCGTCAGGCTCCTTGGCGACGCCTTTGAAGGGTTTGCCGTCCTGCTTGACGTCCATGAACATGCCCTTGCCGGTCGCGTCGCCGCTTTCGTCGCGCTTGACGTAGCCGCCCGTGACAGGGTTCTTGACTTGCGTTCGGCCTGCGACCGAGCCGACGCGGGATCCGCTGCCAGTGTTCTTTGCCATGAGTCGCTCCGTTCAGGGGGACCCAAGGTAGGTTGTCCGGAGAACGGCACTCATCGGACGGCACCGACACGGCGGGTAGGACGCCGCCAAGGCAATTCGCTCCGTCTCGTCCGCCGCGCCAGTCGCGCTGCGTGCTTGGTGTCACGCCGGCCGCAGAGGCGACGGAGCAGCGTGCCCGCGTCGCGGACGACTTCGCGCGCCGCGTTGCGACCCGGCATCCCCGTCACGCCGCCGCCCGGGTGCGATCCGGCACCGCACAGGTAGAGGCCGCGGATCGGCGCGCGGTAATCGCCGTGGCCGAGGATCGGCCGCGCCGCCCACATCTGGTCGAGCGACATGCGGCCATGCATGATGTCGCCGCCGACGAGTCCGAAGGTGCGCTCGAGATCGAGCGGCGACAGGATCGAGCGGCCCACGATGGACGCACGAAACCCCGGCGCGTGGCGCTCGATGACCGCGAGCGCGGCGTCGGCCGCGGCGTCGCGCTCGGCGTCGCTCCAGGTCCTGCCGGCCGGCAGGTCGAACGCGAACTGCTGGCAGAACAGGCTCGCGACATGCGCCCCCGGCGGCGCCAGCGTGTCGTCGACGACGCTCGGGATCAGCATCTCGACGACGGGCTCGCGCGACCAGCCGAGGCTACGCGCGTCGACGAAGGCGCGGTCCATGTAGTCGAGGCTGGGGGCGAGGACGATGCCGCTCGCGTGGTGATCGCCCGCTTGCTCGCTCGGTTTTGCGGCGAAGCGCGGCAGCGCCGACAGCGCGATGTTCATGCGCAGCGTCCCCGAGCCGCAGCGGTAGCGGCCCATCCGCTCGCGAAACGCCGGCTCGAGCGCGTCGGGCGGCACCAGCCGCTCGAACAGCAGCCGCGGGCTCAGGTTCGACGCCACCACATCGGCCTCGACGGTTCGGCCGTCGGCGAGGCGGACGCCGCGCACCCGCGCCTTGGCCGGCGAGTCGCCGTCGACGATCAGCGCAGCGACGGCCGCGCCGGTCTCGATCGTCACGCCGGCGTCGCGGCAGGCGTCGCCCATCGCCTGCGTGATCGCGCCCATGCCGCCGATCGCGTGGCCCCAGACGCCCTTCTTGCCGTTGACGCCGCCGAAGGCGTGGTGCAGCAGCACGTAAGCCGAGCCCGGCGTGTCGGGGCTCGCCCAGTGGCCGACGATCGAATCAAAGCCGAGCACGGCCTTGATCGGGTCGGATTCGAACCAGCCGTCGAGCAGCTCGCGCGCGCTCTTCGTGAACAGGTCCAGCAGGTCGCGCCGGCCTTCGAGGTCGAGCGACGCCAGGCCATGGCTCTGTCGCCACGCGCGCAGCCCGCTCGCGAGGCCAGGCCGGCCGAGCTCGGGCGGCGTCTGCAGGGCGAGCTCGCGCAGCCGGTCGGCGACGGCTTCGATCGACGCCTGGTACGCCGGCAGCCGTTCGGCGTCGCGCGCCGAGAACTTCGCGACCTCGCGCCGGCTGCGTTCCAGGCCGCCGCCCATCTCGAGAAAGCGTCCGTCGTCGAGCGGGAGGAAGTTCGAGATCGGTCGCTCGAGGATGCGAAGTCCGCGCTCGTGCAGGCGCATGTCGGCGATCACGCCCGGGTCGAGCAGGCCCACGGTGTAGCTGGCGACCGAGTTGCGAAACCCCGGGTGGAATTCCTCGGTGACGGCTGCGCCGCCGATCACGCCCCGACGCTCGAAGACGCGGACGGCGAAGCCGGCGCGCGCCAGATCGAACGCGCAGACCAGACCGTTGTGGCCGGCGCCGATGACGACGGCGCTGCGCCGGCCCCTACCCATGCGGCGACACCGTCGGCGGCCCGGTCAGACGTCGAAGCGCACGCCCTGCGCGAGCGGCAGCGTCGAGCCGTGGTTGACGGTGTTGGTCGTGCGCCGCATGTACGCGCGCCACGCGTCCGATCCCGACTCGCGGCCGCCGCCGGTCTCCTTCTCGCCGCCGAAGGCGCCGCCGATCTCGGCGCCCGACGTGCCCAGGTTGACGTTGGCGATGCCGCAGTCGGACCCCGCGGCAGAAACGAAGCGTTCTGCCTCGCGCAGGTCGTTGGTGAAGATGCACGACGAGAGTCCGTGCGGCACGTCGTTGTGCATCGCCACGGCGTCGTCGAACGACGCGACCCTCATCGCATGGAGGATGGGCGCGAAGGTCTCGCGCCGAACGAGCTCGGTCTGCCGCGGCATGCGGGCCAGCGCCGGGCGCGCGTACCAGCCGCCTTCGCATCCGGCGACGGCCACGCGCTCGCCGCCGCTCACCACGCCGCCTTCGTGTCGCGCCGCCGCCAGCGCGGCCTGCATGGCGTCGAACGCGCCCGCATCGATCAGCGGGCCGACCAGGGTCGCGGCGGCGAGCGGGTCGCCGACCGGCAGCGAGGCGCGCGCGGCGTCGATGCGGTCGACGAAGGCATCGTGGATGTCGGCGTGGACGATGACCCGGCGGGTCGTCGTGCAGCGCTGGCCGGCGGTGCCGTAGGCGCCGAAGACGATGCCGCGAACGGCGAGGTCGAGGTCGGCCGACGGCATGACGATCGCGGCGTTGTTGCCGCCGAGCTCGAGCAACGCGCGGCCGAAGCGAGCGGCGACCCGCTGGCCGACGGCGCGGCCCATGCGCGTGCTGCCGGTGGCCGATACGAGGGCGACTCGTGGGTCGTCGACGAGTGCCGCGCCCACATCGGCACCGCCGACGAGCAGCTGCGAAAGGCCGTCCGGCGCGTCGGGACCGAAGCGTCGCGTCGCGGCGTCGAACAGGGCCTGCACCGCGAGCGCCGTGAGCGGCGCCTTCTCCGACGGCTTCCACAGCACCGGGTCGCCGCACACGACGGCGAGCGCCGCGTTCCACGCCCAGACCGCGACCGGGAAGTTGAACGCCGAGATGACGGCCACCGGCCCGAGCGGCAGCCACTGCTCCATCATGCGATGGGCCGGCCGCTCGGAGGCGATCGTCAGGCCGTGCAGCTGCCGCGAGAGGCCGACCGCGAAGTCGCAGATGTCGACCATCTCCTGCACCTCGCCCTCGCCTTCGCTGGCGATCTTGCCGACCTCGATCGACACCAGCCGGGCGAGCTGCGGCTTGTGCCGGCGCAGCTCGTCGCCGAACAGTCGCACCAGCTCGCCGCGGCGCGGCGGCGGAACGAGGCGCCAGCGAAGGAAGGCCGCATGCGCGCGCGCCGTCGCCACGGCGACGTCGGCGGTGGACGCTACGGCCACGGCGCCGGTCGTCGCGCCGTCGATCGGCGATCGCGCCAAGAGCGGGCCGCCCGTGCAGCGGTCGCGGTCGACGCCGAGCGACGCGAGAAGGTCGATCACGTCGTGGCGCATGGCGGGCTCCCTTTCGTCACGCTCTCGCGGCCGACTCCACCGCCCGCGAGCGACGGTACGGTCGGCCGAAGCGATTGTCGAGAAATGCCGGCAGCGCCATCTGCTCCTGGCGGATGAAGCCGCGATCGGGCAGCGCGCCCTCGCGGAACAGGTCGACGGCGGCGCAGATGCCGGCCGCGGTCGTGATCTGGATCGCCGACAGCGGCCTGATCTCGTGGCGGTCGTCGAACACGCCATCGGCGAAGATCTTGCGCGCGTACACCTCCTGCAGATAGCGCCCGCCACGCATTCCCGAGACGGTGACGAAGACGAGCACGACGTCCTGCAGGGTCGCCGGCGTCGAGCGGCGCAGGATCGCCTTCAGCGTCTCGGGCTCGTCCTTCAGCCGGAGGTCGTCGAGCAGCATCGCCATCAGGTCGCGGTGTCCCGGGTAGCGCACGGTCTTGTAGTCGAGGTTGCGGACCTTGCCGGCGAGCGTGTCGCACAGCGTGCCGAGGCCGCCGGAGGTGTTGAACGCCTCGTACTCGGTGCCGTCGAGCGAGAAGTGCTCGAGGCCTTCGAGCGGCAGCGCCTCGATCGGTCGGCCGTCGCGGATGCAGTCGCACGGGTGGCAGTACTCGTTGATCAGGCCGTCGACGCTCCAGGTGAGGTTGTACTTCAGCGCGTTGGTCGGATACACCGGAAGCGCGCCGACGCGCATCTTCACGTCGTGGACCTGCTCGAAGCCGGCGGCGAGGTGGTGGGCGACGACGCCGACGAAGCCCGGCGCGAGCCCGCACTGCGGCATGAACGCGACCGGTGCGCCGTCGGCCAGACGGCGGATCGCGGTGGTCGCGGCGACATCCTCGGTGAGGTCGAAGTAGTGGCAACGTGCCTCGCGCGCCGCCCCGGCGACGGTCGTGGCGAGGTGGTACGGAAGCGCGTTGACGACGGCGTCGCGGCCGCGCAGCAAGGCCGCGATGGCACCGGGTTCGGCGCCGTCGAGCCGCGACGTGGCGATGCCGTCGCTCGACAGCGCCGACAGCGCCACCGGGTCCGCGTCGGCGACGGTGACGTCGTAGTCGCCGGTGTCGTGCAGCAGGCGGGCGATGGCCTGGCCGATGTGGCCGGCGCCGAGCAGGGCGATGTTCATGGCGAAGTTCCTCCGGACGTTGCCCGTCACTGTAGGAACGATCGCTGACGAATGAAAGCGTCAGTTCATCGATAGATGAGCTGGGCCCGACGTTTCGTCGTGTGATCCAATGCGATCTGTCGTCCCGACCCTCTTCACGATGCCCCGGACCGCCGATTCACCGCCCCACCAGGTCGACGCCACCGACCGCGCGTTGCTCACGCTGCTCCAAGCCGACGCGAGGGCGAGCACCGCCAGCCTGGCGCGCAAGCTCGGCGTCGCCCGCACCACGGTCGTCGCGCGACTGGCGCGCCTCGAATCGAGCGGAGTCGTCGCCGGCTACACCGTGCGGTTGGGCGGGCCGGCGCTCGGCAGCATGGTGCAGGCCTTCGTCGGCGTCGGCGTCAGCCCGAAGGCCGGGCGCGCCGTCGTCCAGCGCATCGGCCGCATGCCCGAGGTGCGGCAGCTCGCCTCGGTGAGCGGCGAGCTCGACTACGTGGTCGTGCTCGAAGCCGCGACCACCGAGCGACTCGACGCGCTACTCGACGAGATCGGCGAGATCGACGGCGTGACGCAGACCCGCTCGTCGATCGTGCTGGCGATGCGGATCGACCGGCGGGGGTGAGGCGGCAACGCCGCCGGCCGACGCTATTCCAGCGTCGCCGCGTGCTGCAGCGCGCGCAGCTGGGCCCGGTTGATCTCGGCCACGCTCATCATCAGCTGCTCGGCGGCTTCGCGGTAGTCGAACGCCGACTCACCCTCGGCAGCGCGCACCATCTGCAGATATGGCTGGTAGGGGCCCGTTTCCTTCACCAGCGCCTGGAACACGCGCTCGGGAACCGGGATCGAGCCGAGCAGCTTGGCGAACGGCTCGCCGAACATCCGGTCGAGCAGCGAGAACACGCCGCAGATGAACATCTCGCTGCGCATCTCCTCGTCGCCCGCACCGGCGACGAGCTCTTCCATCAGCAGCCCGCGCCGCACCGCGGCGAACATCACCGGGCGCAGGTTCACGTCCTTGCTGGCGGTGGCGAGCAGCAGCGCCAGCCAGCGCTTCAGGCGCTGGTAGCCGAGCAGCATGATCGCGTGGCGGAACGAGCTGATCTCCACGCGCAGGCCGAACGCGGGCGAGTTGATGTAGCGCAGCAGCTTGAAGGCGAGCGAAGGGTCGCGCTTGAGGGTGTTCTCGAGCCGGTCGAGCGACTCCTCCTCGTCGACGCGCCGGATCAGCTCGACGATCACCTGCTGGTCGGGCTGCGCCTGGGCCCTGCCGGTGCGCGCCGCGGTGGCGGAGAGCGCGTCGTCGATCGGCCAGCCGAGCACCGCGGCGGCGCCGCGCGAGAAGCTCGACTCCATGTCGGCCACCGTGCGCACGCCGGACTGCACGTGCGCGATCGAGCGCGACACGCCGGCCGGCGCGTTCGCCGCGTCGCCGACCCGCCTGTCGTCGGCCAGGTCGATGATCGAGTACTTGAAGCACGGCAGCACGGCCCGCGGCAGCTGGCCGTTCGGGCGGCCCTTGAGCAGCAGGACGTTGCCGGCGGCGTGCAGCCTGGTGAGCGCCTCGACGTTGCCCTCGTCGGTGGCCATGAAGTTCGGCACCTCGACCCACAGGTTCGCCGTCGGGCTCGACTGGAGGAGATCGTGCAGCAGGCTTTCGCTGACGACGTTGAGCGAGACGTTCGCGCCGGAGGCGGGCCAGACGTCGCCGACCGCGTGCAGCAGCTGGGCGACGTCAAGCGCGGCGTCGGGTCGCAGCGGGAAGACGGAAAGACGCGTCGCCGAGACCGCTCGGTTGCGGTCGATGAACGGCGAGTAGCCCAACGCCACCTGGCCGAGGATCGCGATGTCGGGCACTCGTCGCTCCAAGCGCGGGGTCGTCGCGGATGCGCCGGCCCCGACCGGCCGAGGCCGCCTGGCCTCAGCCGCCGTTCACGTACTGGAACAGCGACATGCGCTGCACCAACGCGTACGACTTCAGCGCGGCATCGTAGCTGCTCTGGCGGTTCTGAAAGTCGGAGATGGCGTGCACCATGTCCACATCTTCTGCGTTCGACCGCTCGGTCTGGCTCGCCAGCTTCTGGTCGGCGAGGCGATCGGTCTCGCTGTCGATCCGGTTCAGCCAGGCGCCGCACGCCGAGCGCGCCGCCTGCAGGTTCGACATGACGCTGTCGAGGTCGCGCAGGCTGTCGGCGTTCGACTGCGCACGCTGCGAGCCGCTGCGGCCCGTGGTCTTGAGGTCGGCGATCGCCTTGTCGAGCGTTGCGAAGGTCGACAGCGTCGGCGTCGACGGGGCGAGCTCGAAGCGATCGCCCGTGGCGGGAGCGCCGCTCACCGCCACGCGCATGCCGTCGACGGTGATCGGCTCGCCGGCGACGTAGGGTGCCGCGGTCACCGCGGTCGCAGCGCCGTTGCGCAGCACGGCGTAGGTCGTCGCGGGTGGTGCGCCCGCGACGGAGAAGACCAGGCTGTACGCGTCGCCCGTGATCGCCGACGGATCGGCGACGGCGCCGTTGTCGATCGTCGCGCCCGTCACGCTCGATGACGCGCTGGTCACGAAGACGCCGTTGCCGGTGCGCGCGGAGAGCCACGTCGCCTGCCCGTCGGTGCTGAGCGGCAGGCCCGCTGGCGTGCCGGTGCGCGTCTGGCCGGTGGTCGTGGCGTACTGCACGCCCGTCGGCGACTCGACGAAGGGGGCCTGCGTCGAGCCCTGGCCGCCGAACAGATGCGTGCCGGCGCCGTCGGTCTGGTTGGCGATGGTGAGCAGCTGGTCGCGGATCTGCTGCAGCTCGGCGGCGACGCTCTGCCGGTCGGTCTCGGAGTAGGAGGGGTTGCCCGAGGCGACGACGAGCTCGCGGGCGCGCTGCAGCAGCGTGTCGGCGGAGGCGATCGAGCTCTCGGTCTGGGTGACGACGACACGACTCGCGTCGACGGCGCGCTGGCTGGTGTCGGCGCGGGTCATGGCGGCGAGCGCGCGCTCGGCGCGGGCGGCCGCTGCCGGATCGTCGCTGGCCTTGCCGACGCGCTTGCCGGTGGTGAGCTGGTCCTGCAGCGCGCTCATCTCGGCCTGGCGCCGGGTCAGCGTGTCGAGGCCGGTCTCGTAGGCGTTGGCGGTGGCGATGCGCATGCGGCGGGTCCTGTGGGCGGCGGGGTGGGCGGCAGCTCGTCGATCAACGGATCAGCGCGTCGAACAGCGTCTGCGCGATCTGCAGGACCTTGGCCGCCGCCTGATAGCTCTGCTGGAACTGGATGAGGCGCGCGGCTTCCTCGTCGAGGTTGACGCCGGCCTTCTCCGCCACCGCCGACTTCGCATCGACGGCGATCGCGGCCGACTGGTCGGCTGCGGCGGCGGCGCTCTGTACTCGGACGCCGATCGACGCCAGCGCGCCGGCCCAGGCGTCGGTCACGTTCTGACCCGGCGCGCTCGGCGTGCGCCCGACGATGGACGCATCGCGAAGCGCCAGCATCGCGTTCGCGTTGCCGTTGTCGGCCGCCGGCAGCGCGGTCTTCGCGACGGTGACGCCGTCGCCCGACTTCGGCATCCCCGACAGGTCGAGCGAGAAGCCGTTGAGGACGATCGGCTGCCCGGGCGGGAAGGTGCCCGTGCCGGTGACGGTGGGCAGCACGCCGTTCGAGTCGACGAGGCTCCAGCCGTAGCCGCCGTTGTCGTCGGTGAAGGTGAAGCTCGCGGTCAGCGACGGGTTGATCGCCGGGTCGGTCGCGGCGAGCGAGCGGATCGCGGCGGTGCCGGTGTTCGCCCTTGCCAGCGTGCCGGTGACGGGCGACGCGGCGGCGATGCCGCGCGGCTCGTCGAGGGCGCGCGCCATCCGCGACGCCGCGGTCGAGACCGGCTGCAGGAGGAAGCGGTCGCGCGTGGCCGGCAGCGGCGAGGCGACGTCGATGCGGAAGCCGTCGACGACCTGCCCGCTCGTCACCGTCTGCGACTGGCCGTCCGACAGGCGCGTCAGCTTGTACTGCCCGGCCGGCAGCGACGGGTCGGCGGTGAGCTCGTAGTCGCTCGGCTGCAGGTCGCGGCTGTCGACGGTCGTGATGCTCACGCTCGACACGCGTGTTCCGGTGCCGTCGACGTACGACGCGACCGGAACGCCGCCGCTCGTCGCGTTCGCCGACGACGGCGACACCGAAGGCGCCGCGATCGTCAGCAGCGCCGCGCCGGCCGACGCCGGCGTGCCGAGGTCGAGGCCGAGCGCCTGCTGGCGGTTGACCTGGTCGGCGATCGTCGACGCGAGCTGACCGATCAGCGCGCGCGCATCGACGAGGTCGTGGTTCTGCACCAGCAGCAGGCCGGCGATGGAGCCGCCGCCGATCGTGCCGTCGGGAAAGGGCCGCGTCGTCGCGCCTTCCCTGACGGCGATCTGCAGCTTCGAGGGGTCGAACGGGTCGGCGACGGTCGTCAGCGCCGTCGCCACACCACCGAGCACGAGCTTCTGCCCGCTGCCGGTGAAGACGCCGATGCTGCCGTCGGCCGATGCGATGGTCGACACCTGCACCAGCCCCGACAGCTCGGCGACGGCGGCGTCGCGCTGGTCGAGCAGGTCGTTCGGCGCGTGACCCGTGCCGAGCACGTTGGCGATGCGCATGTTGAGGTCGGCGATCTTCGAGGTCAGCGAATTGACCTGCGCGACCCCGGTGCGCAGGCCCTCGGCGACGCCGCGCTGGATCGAGTCGATCTGGTCCGACGCGGTGCGAAAGCGGTCGGCGAGGTCACCGACCCGCGCCAGTGCCGCCTGCCGTGCCGACGCATCGGCCGGCTTGTTGGCGACATCGACGAAGGCGTTGAACATCGTCTGCGCGGCGTAGCCGAGGCCCGCCTCGCCGGTGCGAAAGACGCTCTCGAGGTTCCTCAGCTGGCCGCTGCGCGCGCTGTCGGCGGCGGCGAGCGACTGCGTCGTCGCCGCTTCGCGGGTCAGGAAGTCGCTGTGCGCGCGGGTCACCGTCGTGACGTCGACCCCCTTGCCGAAGAAGCCGCTGCCGGTCTGCTGGCTGAACGCCGTCGACAGCTCGACCTGCTGGCGCGAGTAGCCCGCGGTGTTGACGTTGGCGATGTTGTTGCCGGTCGTCTGCAACGACGCATAGCTCGCCGTCATGGCACGCGAGCCGATGTTGAGAAGCGTCGACAGACTCATGTCGTCAGCCCAGTCTGGCAACGCGGATCGCGCTGTTGATCACGTTGGTGAGCTTCGACGCGTACGCCGGGTCGGTGGCGTAGCCGGCGCGCTGCAGGCCCTGCGCGAAGCCCGCGGCGGAAGCCGGGCTCGCCGGCGCCGCGGCGGCCTGCGCCGCGACCTCGGCGTATCGCGGGCTCTGCACGAGCATGCGCGCGTAGTCGCGAAACGCCTCGTCGTACGACGCGTAGGCGCGGAACTTCGCCGTCACCTTCTGCGCCTCGCCGTTCACGTACTCGGTGGTCGTGATGTCGGCGGTCGCGCCAGCCCAGCCGGCGCCGGCCTTGACGCCGAACAGGTTGTGCGAGTCGCTGCCGTCGGCGTTGCGGATCGCCGCCCGACCCCAGCCGGTCTCGTGCGCCGCCTGGCCGATCATGAAGGCGGCGGGGATGCCGCTCTGCGCCTCGGCCGCTCGGGCGGCGTTCGCATGGCCTCGAACGAAGTCGACCTGGCGCTGCGATAGCGGCGTCGCGTCGACCGCCGACGCGCCAGAGGTCTTGATCGGCTGGAAGCGCTTGGCCGAAGGCGACGATGCCGCGGCGGCAGGCGCGTCGACGCCCATCTGCCGCTCGAGCTGCCTCGCGATCGCGTCGGTCAGGCCACCCGGCAGGCCGCTCATCTTCGCGGCGTACTGCGAGTCGAGCATCTCGTTGCCGAGCTTGGTTCCCTCGTTGTCGAACATGCCGGAGGCCATGGTCGAGTCGCGCATGCTCTTCATGAGCTGCTGCATGAAGAGCTGCTCGAACTGCTTGGCGGTCTCGCGGATGGCCGCCTTCGGGTCCTTCGCAGCGGCCGCCTTGAGCGACTCGATCGACTGCAAGCCGCCGCCGGCGACATTGACGGAAACGTTCACGGCGACCATCGTCAGATCACCTCGAGCTCGGCCGTCAGCGACCCTGCCGACTTCATCGCCTGCAGGATCGCCAGCAGGTCCTGCGGCGTCGCGCCGAGCGAGTTGAGCGCCTTGACGACGTCGGCGAGCTTGGCACCGGCCTGCATCTGCACCAGCGAGCCGGCCTGCTGCGCGATCGTGATGTCGGCCTTCTGCGCCACCACGGTCTCGCCGCGCGACAGCGGGTTCGGCTGGCTGACCTGCGGCGTCGAGCTGATCGTCACCGACAGGCTGCCGTGGGCGACGGCGCAGGCGGCGAGCGTCACGGCCTGGTTCATCACGACCGAGCCGGTGCGCGCGTTGATGACGACCTTGGCCGCAGGCGACTGCTGCTTCACGTCGAGGTTCTCGATGTCGGCCATGAAGCTGACGCGGGCGTCCGACGACGGCGGCATCCGCACCCGCACCGAGCGTCCGTCGAGCGCGACGGCGGTGCCATCGCCCATCTTCGCGTTGATCGCCCGCACCACCTCGCGGGCGGTCGCGAAGTCGGAGGCGTTGAGGTCGAGCTGGATCGAGTCGCCCTGGTTCATCGGCGTCGCGACCGTGCGCTCGACGGTCGCGCCGTCGGGGATGCGGCCGGCCGACAGGTGGTTGATCTGCACCTTCGATCCGCCCGCCGAGGCGCCGGCGCCGCCGACGATGAGATTGCCCTGGGCGATCGCGTAGACGTTGCCGTCGGCGCCCTTGAGGGGCGTGGCGATCAGCGTGCCGCCGCGCAGGCTCTTGGCGTTGGCGAGCGACGAGACGGTCACGTCGATCGCCTGGCCGGCCTGCGCGAAGGCAGGGAGCTGCGCCGTCACCATCACGGTGGCGAGGTTCTTCAGCTGCATGCTCGTCCCGGGCGGAACCGTCACGCCCATCTGCTGCAGCAGCGCGAGCAGGCTCTGGTTGGCGAACGGCGCCTGCGAGGTCTGGTCGCCGGTGCCGTCGAGGCCGACGACGAGTCCGTAGCCGACCAGCTGGTTCATGCGCACGCCCTGGATGGACGCGACTTCCTTGATCCGGGCCGCTTCGGCATCGGCCGGCCACCAGAGGGCGGCGCTGGCCAGGATCGTCGCGGCGGCGAGCGCTGCTCGGACGATGCGTTCGGTGATGTCGAGGGTCGGAGAGGTCATGGGGCAGGCACCGTGCGGGTGCTGCCCATTCTTCGCAAACTTAAATCGGCAGAACGTTCAAAAAGAAGCGCGAAAGCCAGCCGATTCCCTGCGCCTCGGCCTGCGCGCCGCGGCCGCGCTGCTCGACGCGCACGTTGGCGACCTGGGCAGAGGCGACGACGTTGCCCGACAGGATCATGCGCGGGTCGACCTGGCCCGAGAAGCGCAGCACGTCGACGTTGTGGTTCACGCCGATCTGCTTCTCTCCGGCGATCAGCAGATGCCCGTTGGGCAGCACGCCGGTGACGACGGCGGTGATCGTTCCGGAGAAGTTGTTCGAGTTCTCCGTTGTGCCGGCGCCGCTCGACGAGATCGTCGTCGACCCGGCGGCGCTGGTCCGATTGCCCGCGAACGAGTTCGGCGAGAAGAAGGGCAGCGCCGTGATCGATGCGCCGAGCTTGCCGGCCTTGTCGATCGAACTCGTGCTCTTCTGCGTCGCCGACACCTTCTCGATGATCTGCACCGTGATCGTGTCGCCGACCAGCCGGGCGCGATAGTCCTCGAACAGCGGCCGGTACGCGACCGACTGGTAGATCGAGCCGTTGTTGGCGGTCACCGGCGCCACCACGACCGGCAGCGCGTAGATCGGCTGCGCGATGTCCACCGGCGGGCGCGGGTTGAGCTCGGCGCAGCCGCCGAGGCCGAACAGGATGCCGGCGCCGATCGCCACGCAGGCGACGACGCCGCAGATCCTGCGCATCGCGTGAAGACCCATCGGAGCGCCCATCACAGTTGCGCCAGCTTCTGCAGCATCTGGTCCGACGTCTGGATCGCCTTCGAGTTGAGCTCGTAGGCGCGCTGGGTCTGGATCATCTGCACCAGCTCCTCGACGACGTTGACGTTCGAGGTCTCGACGAAGCCCTGCTGCACCGAGCCGAGCCCGTTCTGCCCCGGCGCGCCCGCGTTCGGCGTTCCCGACGACGCCGTCTCCGCGTACAGGTTCTGGCCTTTCGGCTCGAGGCCGGCCGGGTTGATGAAGCTCGCGATCTGGATCTGGCCGACGGTCTGCGGCAGCGCCTGCCCCGGCAGGACGACGCTGACGGTGCCGTCGTTGCCGATGGTCACGCTCTGCGCCTGCGCCGGCACGGTGATGCCGGGCTGCACCGTGTAGCCGGTGTTGGTGACGAGCTGGCCCGTCGCGCTGAGCTGGAACGAGCCGTCGCGGGTGTAGCCGGTCGTGCCGTCGGGAAGCTGGATCTGGAAGAAGCCGTTGCCGCGGACGGCGACGTCGAGCGGGTTCTGGCTTTGCAGCAGGTTGCCCTGGCTGAAGTTGCGCGAGGTCGCGACGGCGCGCGTGCCGAGGCCGACCTGCAGGCCGGTCGGCAGCTGCGTCTGCTCGCTGCTCGCGGCGCCCGCCTGGCGCAGGTTCTGGTACATCAGGTCCTCGAACACCGCGTGGCCTCGCTTGTAGCCGTTGGTCGCGGTGTTGGCGAGGTTGTTCGAGATGTGGTCCAGCTGCATCTGCTGGGCCTCCATCCCGGTCTTCGAGATCCACAGGGAACGCATCATGACGAAGCTCCGGTCACAAGCCGCCATGGTGGCGACCGTGAGCCGGAGCGAGGGTCCGAAAAGCGGGCGCTTTGCCCGCCAGTAGCGACGCTGGATCAGCCCTTCGCGGGGATGCGCAGGATCTGGCCCGGGTAGATCTTGTCGGGGTTCGACAGCATCGGCTTGTTGGCCTCGAAGATCTTCATGTAGGCGTTGGCGTCGCCGTAGGCTTCCTTGGCGATCTTCGACAGCGTGTCGCCCGACTTCACCTCGCGGTAGGTCGACTCCGGCTCGGCCGGCGAGGAGACGGTGAGCATGTCGTTGACCTTCGACACGGCCGCGACGTTGCCGCAGCACAGCACGATCTTCTCCTTCGTCGACTGGTCGGGCGCGACGCCGCTGACCGTCACGGTCTGGCTGGCGCCGTCGTACTGGACGTCGAGCCCGTCGGCGGTGAGGTTCTGCGACCCGATGTACTTGGTGATCGCCTCCCCGGCGGTCTTGTTGAGCGACGCGATGTCGGGCTGCGCGGGTGCCGCCGCGGCGGGCGCCGCGCTCGGCGCGGGCGCCGACTTGAAGAGCTTTTCTCCGGCGTCGCGAATGAAACTGATGAGGCTCATGTCTTCTCCTGTGTGGCTGGGTGTTCGACGACCGACGTCGGTGACGACGGCGACGCCAGCCATCTTCGCCCGCCTCGGCGCGACCAAGCCCACTCAGGGCGTGAACAGCCCGAACGGCTACAGCGGCACGCGCTGCATTCCTACCGGAGCGACTCCTGGTCGCCGGCTCAGCCGATCGACAGGAGCTGGGCTGCGGTCTTGTCGTTCGCCTCGGCGGTGCTGAGCGACTTCATCTGCGCCTCGAACTGGCGCGCCGCGGCGATCATCTGCACCATCGTCTCGATCGGGCTCACGTTGGAGCCCTCGAGCGCGCCGTCCTGCAGGCGCGCGGTCGCGTCGGCGGACAGCTCGGAGCCATCGCCGGCGCGAAAGAGCGCATCGTCGCCGCGCACCAACGGCGTTTCGGGCGTGACCAGCTTGAGCTTGCCGGCGGTCGAGACCTGACCGTTGGCCGCCCGCACCGTCACCGAGCCGTCGCCGGCGATGGAAGCCTCGGCGCCCTGCGGCACCTGGATCGGGCCACCGTCGCCGAGCACGGTGTACCCCGAGTGGTTGACGAGCGTGCCGTCGGCCGAGACCGTGAGCGAGCCGCCACGGGTGTACGCCTCGGTGCCGTCGAGCCCCTGCACGGCGAGCCAGGCGTTGCCCTGCATCGCCACGTCGAGTGGCCGGCCCGTCGCCGAGACCGGGCCCGGCGTCGCGTCGTAGCCCGGCGTCGAATCGAGCGCGTAGACGCGCGTGCTCGCGCCGCCGCCTTCGACCGGCACGGCGCGAAACGCCGCGAGCTCGGCCCGAAAGCCGACCGTCGAGACGTTGGCGAGGTTGTTCGCCAGCGTCTCCTGGCGCTGCATCGTCGCCTTCGCGCCCGACATGGCGAGGTAGATGAGGCGATCCATGTTGGTGTCCTTCGGTCAGCGAGCCAGTTCGATCAGCGCAGATTCACGATCGTCTGCAGGATCTGGTCCTGCGTCTTGATCGTCTGCGCGTTGGCCTGGTAGACGCGCTGCGCGGTGATCATCCCGACGAGCTCGGCGGTCAGGTCGACGTTCGATTCCTCGAGCGCGCCGGCCTGCAGCACGCCGAGGTTGCCG
>JBBSUK010000064.1:0-19735 GCA_038234975.1 Burkholderiales bacterium | reverse complement strand
GCAGGCCGGCACGGCGATGATCGCCCAGGCGAACCAGCTGCCGCAGCAGGTCCTGACGCTCCTGCGCTGATCGACCCGCCGGCCGGGAGGCCGGCGTCGATGGACGCGACGGCCGGCGAACCCCGCGGGGGCGCCGGCCGTTTCGTTGCGCGGAGTCGAATTGACGGGCGTTGCACCCGCTTATCGGCGCCTTGCGGCAGGCGAGACCTCTCAAGAATGACGTCACCGGAGCCAAAGGGCCCGAACGCTCAGTCAAGGGAGTCTTCTCATGCCGCAGATCATCAACACGAACGTGTCGTCGCTGACGGCGCAGCGCAATTCCAACCGCACGCAGAACGAGCTTTCGACGGCGATCCAGCGCCTCTCGTCGGGCCTGCGCATCAACAGCGCGAAGGACGACGCCGCCGGCCTTGCGATCTCCGACCGGATGACGGCGCAGATCCGCGGCCTCAACCAGGCGGCGCGCAACGCCAACGACGGCATCTCGCTGTCGCAGGTGGCAGAAGGCGCGCTCGGCTCCGTGACCGGCAACCTGCAGCGGATGCGCGAGCTCGCGGTGCAGGCGGCCAACGCGACGAACAGCGCGTCGGATCGCGTCGCGCTGCAGCAGGAAGTGGCGCAGCTGCGCACCGAGATCGACCGCGTCGCGACGCAGACCCAGTTCAACGGCCTGAACCTGCTCGACGGGAGCTTCCAGGCGCAGCAGTTCCAGGTCGGCGCCAACGCCGGCCAGACGATCACGGTCGACTCGATCGCGTCGGCACGGGCCAGCGTGCTCGGCGTCTACCAGGGCTTCAACCTCACCAACCAGCCGATCGGCGCGGCGTCGAACACGCCCGCCGCGCTGACCGTCACGGTCGGCGGCGGTGCGACGATCGCCCTCGGCTCGGTCGCGGTCGACGCCAAGGCGCAGGCTGCGGCGATCAACTCCGGCAACGTGCCCGGGCTCGTCGCCACCGCGAACGCAACCAACGTCGCCGCGGGAACGTCGACCGCCACCGCGGGTGCCGCGGGAACGGCGACCTACACCATCAACGGCGTCGCGATCGCGATTTCCGGCACCAACGGCGCCGCGGCGCTGTCGAGCAACCGTGCCAACGCCGTCGCCGCGATCAACGCGCAATCGGCCGCCACCGGCGTGACGGCGACCGACACCGGCTCGGGCGTCTCGCTCGCCGCAGCCGATGGCCGCAACGTCTCGCTCGGATACGCACCGGGCACCTTCACCGGCTCGGCAGCGGCTGACTTCGGCCTGTCGGCGGCCGCCATCACCGGCGGGACGCTGAACGTGACCTACTCGGCGCCGGCCGGCACGAGCGGCAGCGTCGTCTTCGCGCAGACCGGCGGCCTCACCAGCTCGACGGCGATCACCGCCACCGGCACCGCCGTGAGCGCGATCGACATCTCCAACGTCAACGGCGCCAACGCGGCGTTGTCGTCGATCGACGCCGCGCTGCAGACGATCAACGGCAGCCGCGCCGCGCTCGGCGCGGTCCAGAACCGCTTCGGCTCGACGATCGAGAATCTGCAGACGGCCTCGGAGAACCTCTCGGCGTCGCGCAGCCGCATCCAGGACGCCGACTTCGCCGCCGAAACGGCCGCACTGTCGCGCGCCCAGGTGCTGCAGCAGGCCGGAACGGCGATGGTGGCGCAGGCCAACCAGCTGCCGCAGCAGGTGCTGCAGCTGCTGCAGCGTTGATTCGGTCATGAATCCGGCCGGCGAGCGCTACAGCTTTCCGGCCGGCTGCCGATAGACAGACGACGACGCGCGAGGCGAGCAAACGCTGGCCCGGGCGGCGGCATCGGAATCGCGAATGCCCACCATTTCCTCCGGCAGCGTCGGCACGATCTCCTCGGCCGGCATCGGCAGCGGCCTCGACGTCAACACGATCGTCGACCGGCTGATGGGCGTCGAGCGCCTGCCGCTCAACCGACTTCAGTCCACGGCGACCTCGCTGCAGACCACGCTGTCGGCGTTCGGCCAGATCCAGTCGCTCGTCTCGGCCTTCCAGGACGCCGCCAAGCCCCTGTACAAGCCCGACACGTTCGCGCTGACCAACGCATCGTCGACCGACCCGTCGAGCGTCAGCGCCGGCACGACGACCAGGGCGGTGCCTGGCAGCTACACGGTGTCGGTGTCGAAGCTGGCTGCGACGCAGTCGATCGCCAGCGCGTCGGGCCGGTTTGCCGACGCGACCAGCGTCGTCGGCACCGGCAGCATCACCATCAGCCTCGGCGGCTGGAATGCCGACCGCACCGCGTTCACGCCCAAGAGCGGCGCCATCGACGTGACGATCCCGATCGACGCGTCGGCGCAGACGCTCAGCGACGTGCGCGACAAGATCAACGCCGCCAACGCGGGCGTGAGCGCGACCATCGTCACCGACTCGACCGGCTCGCGTCTAGCCCTCACCTCTAGCGCCACCGGCGAGACGAACGGCTTTCGCGTCGCTGTCGCCGACGGCGACGGCAACAACACCGACGCGGCCGGCCTCTCGCGCCTCGCCTACGACCCGCCGGCCGGCGCAGCCCAGATGGTGCTCGCGCAGGCGGCCGGGAACACAGAAGCGACCGTCAACGGCATCGCCATCAGCACGACCGGCACCAGCCTCGACGGCGTCATCGACGGGCTGACGCTCAACCTCGGCCGGGTGACGACGCAACCGGTGACGATCAACGTCACCCGCAACACCGACGCGATCAAGGCCTACGTGACAAGCTTCGTCACCGCCTACAACGCGCTCAACGGCACCCTGGCAGCGGCGACGAAGTACGACCCGACGACCAAGTCGGCGGCGCTGCTGCAGGGCGACGGCACGACCACCGGCATCGTCAACCAGCTGCACACCCTGGTCGGCGCGCGCAGCGGCGCGTCATCGGCGTTCGCGACGCTGAGCGCGATCGGCGTGCAGGTGCAGAAGGACGGCACGCTCAAGCTCGACGACGCGTCGTTCGCCAGCGCCGTCGCCAGGCTGCCCGAGCTGACCAAGGCGCTGGCCAACGTCGACGACGCGGTCAGCTCGAACAACGGCATCGGCAAGCGCTTCTCCGACTGGGCCGACGGTCTGCTCAAGAGTGGCGGCGCGCTGCCCGGCAAGGCGCTCTCGATCAAGGCCCGGATCGACTCGAACCGCAAGCAGCAGGACGCGTTCACTGACCGCCTGACGGCCATCGAGCAGCGCCTGCGCGCGCAGTACACGGCGCTCGACTCGACGATGTCGCAGGCGAACGCCCTGGCGAGCTACGTGAAGCTTCAGTTCTACACGCTGAAGCAGAACGCCAACTCGAACTGAGCTCGCTGGCGGCGAGCCCGACGGGCTCGGTGCCGCTGCAGGACGCCGCCACGGTGCGCGGCACTTGAGCCCGAACAGCTCCCGATCCGGCCCCCGGATCCGCGCTTCGGACGCGGTAAAGATCGGCGCAGGAGCACCGATAAACAGGAGCCACCTCGGAACACGCCACATGTTCACCAGCCCCCCGCTCTCGATCCGCCCGCGCCCCAGCGTCGCGGGGATGTACCGAAACGTCGGCGCCGCCACGGCGGTCGACGGAGCGAGCCCGCACAAGCTCGTGAGCATGCTGTACCAGGCGGTGGGCAACGAGATCGCCGCAGCACGCGGCGCGCTTCAGCGCGGCGACATCGCCGAGAAATGCCGCGCCATCGGCCACGCCGTGCGCGTCGTCGAGGAGGGCCTGCTGGTCCCGCTGGACCTGCAGGCCGGTGGCGCCCTCGCCGCCAACCTGCGCGACCTGTACGACTACCTCGTGCGCCGGCTCACCCTCGCCAACCTGCGAAACGACGACGCCGCGCTCGCCGAATGCTCGGCACTGGCCCGCTCCCTCGCCGAGGGCTGGGACGCGATCGGGCCGCAGGCGCTCGGCCGGGCCGACGCGTGAGAGCCGGCAGCTCATCAACCGAACTTGCGGGACGACCCATGAACTCCGTGCTCCTCAATTACTACGAAGCGATCGAGACCGCGAGCCAGGACATGCTCGACGCGGCGCGCGACGGCAACTGGGACCACGTCGTCAAGCTCGAAGGCGCGTGCGCGGTGCTCATCGCCCAGCTGAAGAACACCGCCCAGGCCAACCCGCTCAAGGCCGACGAGGCGCAGCTGAAGTCGCGCATCATGCAGCGCATCCTCGTCAACGACGCCGAGATCCGCCAGCTCGCCGAACCCTGGCTCGAGGACCTCGACGAGATCCTCGCCGGCCGGCCCAAGACCCTCCACTGAACAACCCGCGTCAACGTCGAACTTCCGATCCGCCATGGAAACCCGACCCGCCCCCCTCGACGGCATGGCCGGCGACGACGGCTTCGACGAGTTCCGCGTCTCCTCGCCACGGGAGATCCAGACGCTGCTCAAGCAGCTGCTCGACGGCGCCATCCTGCTCAACCTCAACGCCAGCGACGGCCGCGTGTACACCACGGCCATCTGGACGCTCGACAGCTCGCGCGGCACCATCGGCTTCAATGCCGACCCGCGCGACCCGGCGCTGCAGGCGCTGCTCGAGTGCGGCGAAGGCACCGCTGTCGGCTACCTAGACGCCGTGAAGCTCCAGTTCGACCTGCACGACCTGGTGCTCGTGCACGGCAACCGGGCCAGCGTGCTGAGCTGCCCGGCGCCGCGCGAGATGTACCGCTTCCAGCGCCGCGGCGCGTTCCGCGTCAGGCCGCTGATCCGGGCCTCGCCGACGGCGCGCCTGTTCCACCCCGACATGCCCGACATCGAGCTGGCGCTGCGCGTCATCGACGTCTCGATCGGCGGCTGCGCCCTCTTCCTCCCCGACGAGACGCCCTCGATGAGCGCCGGCGTTCTCGTGCACGACGTGCGCTTCGAGCTCGACGCCGACACCCGGTTCGAGACGGCGATGCGCCTGCAGCACGTGACTTCGATCGACGCCGAGGCGCGCGGCGTTCGCCTCGGCTTCGAGTTCAAGCGCATCGGCGGCGACGCGACCCGCACCCTGCAACGCTTCATCGACCTGACACAGAAGCGCGGCAAGCTGATGGCGCTAAATTAGCGCCCGCATGCCAGCCGAGCCCAGCAGCCCGAAGATCGGACGCGCCATCACGCCCGAGCAGTTCGACGAGATGAGCGACGAGCAGCTGCTGCGGCTCGTACCGAAGGCCTACCGCGACTGCTTTCCCGGCAAGGAAGACTGCGCAAACGGTTACTTCTACCTGCACGACGGAACCGCCTGGAGCTTCTTCAAAGGTTCGCTGCTCGACGACTAGACCCTGTCCCGTCGGGCGCCGGCCGCTTCCGTGACGGGCGTCACGCGGCGCCGGAGTTTCCCTGCCTCTGTCCAGTTCGGCTTCGTCCCTCGTCACACATGCAGGGAGTGCGTCATGACCCTTCGTCTTGCGGCCGTCATGGCGGGCGCGCTGGTCGCACTGTCGGGCTGCGCCAGCATCGTCAACAAGGCCGGCGAGCAGATCCACGTCGGCGCGACGCCGGTGACGCTCACGCTCATGCGCGGTGCGGGCTACTTCCAGCCCGAGGTCTACACCGTCAGCCTCGGCAAGGACGGCTATGCGCGCAAGGACCTCACCATCGCCGGCTCGCTGAGCGGCTGGTACATCGGCAACATCCTCTTCGGCGGACTGATCGGCATGCTCGCGGTCGACCCGGTCACCGGCGCGATGTACACCTTCCCCGATTCGGTGAGCGGCACGCTAGACGCCAGCGCCAAGGTCTCGGGTGCGGCGCCCAGTCTCACGATCGTCTCGACGGAGAGCATGACGCCGGAGCAGATGAAGCGGGCGACGCTGGTGTCGGGACGATGACCGGTACCACGTCTTCGCCAGGGCATCGCTGAACAGATCGCCGAAGTTCAGGCCCGCCGGGTGGTTCGCCCCGCCGACCATGCACCACCATGCAGGCTTCGACTGCGCTCACGCTGCTGACCAGTGCAACTCTCAATTCGGCGATCGCGGCGAGAAAACTTGCGCGTTCCGGCTCGGCGAAGGTCATTGCCACCAGCGCGGCCATGCGCGCCCGCCTGTCGCGTCGGCTTGCGACCGCGGCGGATTCCGTCAGCAATGCGTCGACCGCAATCTCGACGGCCGCGGTCTTGCTCAAACCGGTGAGCGCGGCGAGACGGTCGACCTTTTCGACGACCTTGGGGTTGGCGATCTGCAGGGCCATGCTGCCGTCAGCATACAAATACTGACCGCAGATGGACATCTGCACATCAGACCTGCATCCCCATGATGTCCGTGTAGGCCTGCACGAGCCGGTTGCGCACCTGCAGCGTCGCCTGGAAGCCGATCTGCGCCTTCTGCATCGACACCATCGTCTGCTCGAGGCTGACGGTGGGGTTGTCGAGCTGCACCTCGCGAGTCAGCCGCGTCGCCTCGTTCTGCGCCTGGCTCACGCCGGCGAGCGCCTTGGTCAGCGTCTGCTGGAAGCCGGCCGCGGCCTCGGTCGCGGCGCCGGGCTTCCTGAGCGGAACGCCGTCGGTGCCGAGGCCGGCCCGGGCGACCGCCTGGGCGAAATCGAAGGGCTTGAGGGTCACGTTCATGGGATCAGGATCGTAGACATCGGCCGGCCGGGCAGCGACGCGAACTGACGACCCTTTGTCCGGCAATTCCGGGCCATGCGGAAGCGGCCGCTTCGAATAATTCCGGGCATGGACCAAGCCGTCGCCCTGTCGCCTGCCAACGCTTCCCAGCTCACGCCGCTGCCCGTCGGCTCCGCCCCGGCGCCGACGTTCGCCACTCGCATCCAGGCGATGCCGGCGCGCAGCAAGTTCGCCTTCGGCATCGGCGTCGCGGCGCTGGTCGCTGTCGTCGCGGCGATGACGATGTGGAGTTCGCGTGGCGACTACAAGGTGCTCTACGCCAACCTGTCCGACAAGGACGGCGGCGCCGTCGTGGCGCAGCTCTCGCAGATGAACGTGCCCTACCGCATGGCCGAAGGCGGCGGCGCGATCCTCGTGCCGGCCGACAAGGTCCACGACCTGCGCCTGAAGATGGCCACCGCCGGTCTGCCCAAGGGCGCCGTGTCGGGCTTCGAGCTCATGGACACCGCCCGCTTCGGACAGACGCAGTTCCAGGAACGCCTCACCTTCCAGCGCGGCCTCGAGGGCGAGCTCATGCGCTCGATCGGTTCGATCGCCGCCGTGCAGGCAGCGCGCGTGCACCTCGCGCTGCCGAACCAGAACGGGTTCTTTCGCGAGCAGCAGAAGCCGAGCGCCTCGGTGCTGCTCACGCTGCACCCCGGCCGCACGCTCGACCGAGCGCAGATCGCCGGCATCGTTCACCTGGTGTCGTCGAGCGTTCCGGAGATGAACCCGAAGGCCGTGAGCATCCTCGACCAGGGTGGCGCGCTCCTGACCGGCAACGAGGCGAAGGACGCAGGCCTGGACGCGCAGCAGCTGCAGTACGTGAACCAGATCGAGTCGGGCTACGCCAAGCGAATCCGCGAGTTGCTCGAGCCGGTGGTCGGCGCCGACAACCTGCGCGCCACGGTCACCGCGGACGTCGACTTCTCGCAGACCGAGGCGACCTCGGAGGAGTTCAAGCCCAATCAGGGCGCCGACGCGAGCGTCTCGATCCGCAGCCAGCAGACGAGCGACGCCGGAGCCGGCTCCGGCGCGAGCGGCGGCGCGCCTTCGGGCGTGCCGGGTGCGACGTCGAACCAGCCGCCGGTCGCGGCGACGGCGCCGCTCACCGGTCCCTCGCAACCGCTGCAGGGCGCCCCGGTGTCGACCGCGGGCGCAGGCGGCAGCGGACGCCGCGAGGCGGTCACGAACTACGAGGTCGACAAGACCGTGCGCGTGACGCGCAGCGCCACTGGCAACGTCAAGCGGCTCAACGCCGCGATCGTCGTCAACAACAAGGGCGTGACCGACGCCAAGGGCAAGACGACGCAGCAGCCGCTGACGACCGACGAGCTTGACAAGCTCACCGCGCTCGCTCGCGAGGCCATCGGCTATTCGAAGGAGCGTGGCGATTCCGTGAAGGTCGTCAACGCGCCGTTCAAGGTCGAGCCGGTCGTCGACGCTCACCTGCCGTTCTGGAAGAGCCCCGAGCTGATCGACCTCGTTCGCGCCGCGGCGATCCCGGCCGGCCTCGCGGTCATCGCGGTGCTCGTGTTCTTCGGGTTGCTGCGGCCTGCAGTCAAGACCGCGTTCGCGCCGCAGGCACCGCGCACCGCCATGTTCCCCACCCCCGGTCAACGGCTCGACGCCGTCGTCGGCGGGCGCGGCGAGGACGACCGGACGATCGACGCGACATCCGCGCTCGCGGCGCCGGCCTGGCTGAAGCAGCTCGAAGGCGCCCGTGCCCTCGCCAAGGACAACCCGGCTGCGGTCGCCGGCATCGTCCGCACCTGGGTCAGCGGCCAGCAGGCCGCGGCCTGACCTCACCCGCATCCGCACCCGCACCCGACGACGAGACACGCAGCGATGGACGACACCGGCCTCGAAGACTCCGCGATCCTTCTCATGTCGCTCGGCGAGGAAGAAGCCGCCGGCGTCTTCCGCCATCTCTCGCCGCGCGAGGTGCAGAGCCTGGGCGAGACGATCGCGCGGATGACGAGCGTGCCGCACGAGCGGCTCGACAACGTGCTCGCGAAGTTCGTCGACGTGGCGTCGAAGGAGAGCGGCGTCGTCTCCGACACCGGCGCCTACGTGAAGAACGTGCTGAGGAAGGCGCTCGACGAGGACAAGGCCAACCTGCTGATCGACCGCATCCTGCAGAACGGCGACATCTCGGGCATCGAAGGCCTCAAGTGGATGGATGCCGGCGCGATTGCCGAGATGCTGCGCCACGAGCACCCGCAGATCGTCGCGGCGGTGCTGGTGCACCTCGACTCGGAGCAGTCGTCGGCGGTTCTCAAGGGCTTCGCGGAGCGACAGCGCAACGAGGTGCTGGTTCGCGTGGCGACGATCGACGGCATCCAGCCGTCTGCGCTGAAGGACCTCAACGAGGTGATGGGGCTGCTGCTCTCCGGAAGCGAGCGAGCGAAGAAGACCTCGCTCGGCGGCGTGAAGGCCGCGGCCGAGATGATCAACCGCCTCGGCACCGCCTACGAGACTTCGGCGCTCGATTTCATCCGCGAGGCCGACAACGACCTCGCGCAGCAGATCATGGACAACCTGTTCACCTTCGACGACCTCGACCGCGTCGACGACCGCGGCCTGCAGGCGCTGCTGAAGGAAGTGCAGACCGAATCGCTCGTGATCGCGCTCAAGGGCGCCCAGCCCGAGCTGCGCGAGCGCTTCTTCAAGAACATGAGCACGCGCGCCGCCGAGACGCTGCGCGAGGAGCTCGACTCGCGCGGACCGGTGCGCGTCGCCGAGGTCGAGGCCGAGCAGAAGGAACTGCTCAAGACCGTGCGGCGGCTCGCCGAGGAAGGCCAGCTCACGCTTTCGGGCGGCAGCGGCGAGGACTTCGTCTGACCCATGGGACCCGCAGCCAAGCCACGCCAGGTTCCGCCGCCACCCGACAGCGGCGGCGCCAAGGCACACCCCTACACGCGCTTCATCCCGCGCGAGGAACTCGCCGGCTTCGAGGCCTGGGCGCTCGGTGACATCTCCGAGGACGGTGTCGCGTCGGCTGGCAGTGAGCTGTTCGGCGAGCTGTCGGGCACCGCGGCGTTCGGCACGCGCATGCGCGCCGAACCCGAGGCGCCACCGGTCAACCCGGGCGAGCTGATCGCGCAGCAGCTGCGCGCCGCCCGCCAGGCCGGCTACCAGGACGGTTACCGCGACGGCCTGGTGGCCCTGGAAGGCTTCAAGCAGAGCTTCGCGGCGCAGACCACGGCGCAGATCGGCACGCTGGTTGCATCGATCGGACGCGAGCTCGACGGACTGCAGCAGGAACTGGCGGCGAGCGTCGCCCGCGTCGCCACCGCGCTGGCACGTCGCGTCGTTCGCAGCGAGCTGGCGACCGAGCCGGAGCGGGTGGCCAAGGTCGCCGCCGAGGCGGTCGACGCGCTGCTCCTGTCGGCGCGGCACATCGTCGTGCGCGTGCACCCCGACGACGTCGCACTCGTGTCGGCCGGCGCCGGCGAGACGATCGCGGCACGCGGCGCCCGGCTCGTCGCCGACCCGGCACTCGAGCGCGGCGGCTGTCGCGTCGAGTCGGACATCGGCGGCGTCGAGGCACAGGTCGGCGAACGCTGGCGACAGGCCGCCGCATCGCTCGGCGCCACGGCGCCGTGGCGCAGCGAGGACGACGATGCCTGAGGCCGCAGTTCCCGCGGAGCGCAGCGCCTTTCAGTCGACCTGGTCGCGTTACCTCGGCGACCTCGAACGCTTTGCCGCCGACGCGAGCCCGCTCGAGACCTACGGCCGGCTCGTCCGGGTGACCGGGCTCGTGCTCGAGGCGTCGGGCGTGCGCGTGCCGGTCGGCTCGGTGTGCGAGATCCGCGCCGAAGATCCGGCATCGAACGCATCGCCGGTGCTCGCCGAAGTGGTCGGCTTCTCCGGTGACCGCGCCTACCTGATGCCCACGGGCGAGATCCACGGCCTGGCCAGCGGGGCCATCGTCAAGCCGCGGCCATCTCCCGTCGTGCCGATGCGCCTGGGCGCGGCGCGCCACCCGTGGCGGCGCAACGTCGACCGCACGCTGCACCTGCCGGTCGGCGACGGCCTGCTCGGCCGCGTCGTCGATTCGCACGGCCAGCCGATGGACCGCAAGGGGCCACTCGTCGGCAGCGTCCACGACGAACCGCTGACACGCCGCGCCATCAACGCGATGGACCGCGAGCCCATCCGACGCCCGCTCGACACCGGCGTTCGCGCGATCAACGCGATGCTCACCGTCGGCCGCGGCCAGCGCATCGGCCTGTTCGCCGGCACCGGCGTCGGCAAGAGCGTGCTGCTCGGCATGATGGCGCGCTACACCGCTGCAGACGTGATCGTCGTCGGCCTGATCGGCGAACGCGGCCGCGAGGTCAAGGAGTTCATCGAGGACATCCTCGGCGACGAGGGCCTCGCGCGCTCGGTCGTCGTCGCGGCGCCGGCCGATGCGCCGCCGCTGGTTCGCATGCAGGGCGCGAACTATGCGACCGTGATCGCCGAGCACTTCCGCGACCGCGGCCTCAACGTGCTGTTGCTGATGGACTCGCTGACCCGCTACGCCATGGCGCAGCGCGAGATCGCGCTCGCCATCGGCGAGCCACCCGCGACCCGCGGCTACCCGCCGAGCTGCTTCGCCAAGCTGCCGCAGCTCGTCGAGCGCAGCGGCAACGGCACGGCCGCCGACCACGAGGGCGGCGGCGGCTCGATCACGGCGTTCTACACGGTGCTCTCGGAAGGCGACGATCCGAACGACCCGATCGCCGACGCGGCACGCGGCATCCTCGACGGCCACATCGTGCTCTCGCGCGAGCTCGCCGAGGCCGGCCACTACCCGGCGATCGACATCGAGCGCTCGATCTCGCGGGTGATGACCAACGTCGCCGACGCCCCGCATCTCGACGCGGCACGGCGCTTTCGCCAGCTGCACGCGCGGCACCAGAAGGCGCGCGACCTGATCCAGCTCGGCGCCTACACCCCAGGCGTCGACGCCGACCTCGACCTGGCGGTGCGGCTACACGACGACATGACCCGCCTGCTGCAGCAGGACCAGGGCGAGCCAGCCCGGCTCGACGACAGCGTGGCCCATCTGCAGGCGCTGCTGGCGTCCTGATCGAACGAACTTCAGCATCCGACACGACCCATGACCGACCACCTGCACACCGTCCGCCTGCTGCTCGAGCAGGCCGAGGCCCGACGCGACGAGGCGCTCGCCGAGCAGCTTCGGCTCGAGGCCGCGCGCCGCGATGCCGAGGCGCAGGCCGAGCAGCTCGCGCTCTATCGCCGCGAGTACGAGCAGCGCTGGCAGGCGCAGTTCTGCCAGGCCGGGCAGATCGAGCTGGTGCGCTGCTACCAGGGCTTCATCGAGAAGCTCTCCCATGCGGTCGAGCAGCAGCAGCGAGTCGCCGCACACACCGCGACGCAGGTCGAACGGGCGGCGGCGATCGCGCGCGGCCACGATGCGCGTGCGACCGCCCTGTCGCGGCTGGTCGAGCGGCGGCTGCGCGAGCGTGGCGTGCACGCGGCGCGGCGCGAGCAGCAGCAGACCGACGAGCACGCGGCACGTGCCGGGTGGCAAGCGCGCAACGCCGCAGCGGCGTCGGGGCTGGCATGACGCCGGGCTCGATGCTCGCCGGCATCGCGCCGCCGACCCGGCTGGTCGGCGCGCCGGCGCCCACCCGCGAACCGGAGCGGCCACCGACTCCCGACAAGGGCAGCGTCGCGCCGCCGCCGAAACAGCCGTTCTCGAGCTGGCTGCGCGAGACGCAGGCGCGCAGCGCCGGGCGCGAAGCGGCGGCCGCCAAACCGCACGACGACCTCGAACGCGCCGCGGGCGCGACGACCCGCGCAGACGCGGGCGACCCCGACGGCGCCAACGCCGACGCGACGGGCTCGACGCCCGTCACGACGGCCGCGCGCCGCTCGATCGCCCCGAAGCCGCGCGCCTTGATTCCCGGAAGAAGCGAAGGACCCACGGCGAAGGCCGCCGACACCGATGCCGGCGCCGCGACCCGCTCTGCAGAGACGGCCCGGACCGACGCCGAGTCGCACGCCGCGACGGCCCGCACGACCGGCATCGCCGCCGATCCGGCCGCCTTGCTCGACGAGACGGCCACCGCGGCGCTCGCCGCGGACCGCCGCGGCTCTTTCCGGCGCGACATCGACGACGGCTCGAAGGGTGGCTGCGCTTCGGCCGTGTCGACGGGCGACGACGCCGGCGCGGCAGCGCTGCCGACCGCGGCGGCGTCCGCGTCTGCCCTCGTCGGCGCAGCCGACTTCGACCGCCGCGCAGCCACCGCGAACCTCGCTGCCGGCGACCGCGGCCTCGTCGTCGCGGCCCGCGAGGAATCGTCGGCCGGCACAGGCGACACCGACCTGCAATCCGCGCGCGGCCGGGTCGATGCCGCCGGCACCTCGCCGGGCAGCGGGCTCGCCCCGTCGTCCGTCGCCGGCCCCTTCCCCGCGCCCGGCTTCGTGACGCCCGCCACACCGGCTTCGGCGCCGACCGCGTCGGCGACGATCGCCGCGTCGGTGCCCTCGCCCGACTTCGCCGCGTCGCTCGGCGTCCAGCTCAGCGTCTTCGCACGTGACGGCGTGCAGCACGCCGAGTTGCACCTCAACCCGGCCGAGATGGGGCCGCTGTCGATCCGAATCGAGCTCGACGGCCAGGCTGCCAGGGTCGCGTTCGCGGCTGACCACGCCGCGACGCGCCAGGCCATCGAGAACGGCCTGCCCGCGCTCGCCGGGGCGCTCGCCGACGCAGGGTTCAGCCTCGCCGGCGGCGGCGTCTCGGCGCGTTCGCAAGGGCACGACGCCGACGACGCTGGCAGCGATTCCCGCCGCGGCGCGGCCCGGGCCCGGCGCATCGCGCCTGCGGGCGGCGTCGAGCTCGCTGCGCCGATCGTGCGCGGCATCACGGCGCGAGCCGGCGGCGTCGACGTCTACGCCTGAGGCCTGACAGAACGTCGGGTTCGCGCCCGTTCAGGTGAACGGGAAAAGGCCCCCTTATCGCCGCTTCTCGACACCGGCCGCTCTCCACAATTTCGCCTATCGAAAGACGAAAGGCGTGCCCGGCACCACGGCCGGTGAGCCCGCCTCGTCGAAGGAGCATCGATGGCCGCCGCGATCGCCGAAACCGCCCCCGCTGCCACAGCGGCGCCCGCCAAGCGAGGCAAGAAGAAGCTCCTCGTCATCCTCGTGGCGGTGCTGGTGGTGGTGCTCGGTGCCGGCGGCGGTGCCGTCGTCTACATGAAGAAGAAGGCAGCGGCGCAGGCCGCCGCCGAGGTCGAGGACGGCGGCGCCATCGCGGCTGCCGCGCACCCCGAGCAGCGCAGCTCGCCTGCCTGGCTGCCGCTCGATCCGTTCATCGTCAACCTGGCCGACCGCGAAGCGGACCGCTACGCGCAGATCGGCATCACCCTCGAGCTCGAGAACGCCGGCTCGGCGGAGACCATCCGCAGCTACATGCCCGCGGTTCGCAACAGCATCCTCATGATCCTCGCGAGCAAGACCTCGAAGGACCTGGCCGACCGCTCCGGCAAGGAGCAGCTCGCCGAGGAGATCGCCCGCGAGGCGGTCCGCCCGATGGGCATCGACATCGCGGCGCCGCGCCCGGTGGTCGAAGCCGCATCGGGCGTCGTCGCCTCGGCGCCGGGTGCGAGCGCTGCGGGCGAGGCCAAGCCCGGCAAGAAGAAGATGGCCGCGGTCCAGAAGAACCCGATCCAGCACGTCCACTTCTCGAGCTTCATCGTTCAATGAACGACCAGATCCTCACCCAGGACGAAGTCGATGCGCTGCTCTCGGGCATCTCGGGCGAGAACGAGTCGCCCGAGGCGCAGTCGGCGCTCGAAGGCGGCGTTCGCCCGTTCGACCTGGCCAACCAGGAGCGGATGATCCGCGAGCGGATGCCGACGCTCGAGATCGTCGGCGAGCGCTTCGCGAAGAACATCCGCTCGGGCATCTTCGGCTTCATCAGGAAGAGCCCCGAGGTCTCGATCGGCTCGGTGCGGGTGCACAAGTACAGCGCCTTCCTGCGCGAGATCGCGGTGCCGACCAACTTCAACATCGTCGCGGTCAAGCCGCTGCGCGGCCTCGGGCTCATCGTCTGCGAGCCGTCGCTGGTGTTCGCGGTGATCGACGCGCTGTTCGGCGGCGCCGGCAAGTACCCGACGCGCATCGAGGGCCGCGATTTCTCGGCGACCGAGCAACGCGTGATCAGGCGGCTCGTCGACGTCGTCATCGCCGAGTACGCCAAGGCCTGGGCCGGCATCTACCCGCTCGTCCTCGAGTACCAGCGCTCGGAGATGCAGCCGCAGTTCGCCAACGTGGCCAGCGCCAGCGAGGTCGTCGTCTCGACGTCGTTCACGCTCGAGATCGGCGAGACCACGGGCGCGATCCACCTGGCGATCCCCTACGCGACGCTGGAGCCGATCCGCGACGTGCTCTACACGACGACCCCCGGCGACACGAGCGGCCCCGACCGGCGCTGGATCGACCTGATGGCGCAGCAGCTCCAGTCGGCCGAGGTCGAACTCGTCGTCGAGCTGGCGCAGGCGCCGGCGACGGTCGAGCAGCTGCTCGCGCTGAAACCCGGCGACTTCATCGAGCTCGACCTCAAGCCCGGCATCCAGGCCAAGGTCGACGGCGTGCCGGTGCTCGACTGCCACTACGGAACCTCGAACGGGCGCTACGCGCTCAAGGTCGATCAACTGCTCGCCGGCTCCACCCAGGGCTGGCTCGGAGAACCGCACCATGTCCACTGAGAACAGCCCGGGCGCAGCGCCCGCCGACGCCGCCGCCGCCGACTGGGCCGCCGTCTCCGGCGGCGCCGCGAGCGAGGTCCACGCGGCCGTCGACCAGGTCTCGCCGGCGTCGTTCGCCGCCTTCTCGCCGACCACCGGGTCGACGGCCGGCAACGACATCAACATGATCCTCGACATCCCGGTGCAGCTCACCGTGGAGCTCGGCCGCACGAAGATCCCGATCAAGAACATCCTGCAGCTCGCGCAGGGTTCTGTCGTCGAGCTCGAGGCGATGGCCGGCGAACCGATGGACGTGCTCGTCAACGGCTACCTGATCGCGCAGGGCGAGGTCGTCGTCGTCAACGAGAAGTTCGGCATCCGCCTGACCGACGTGGTGACGCCGAGCGAGCGCATGCGCAGGTTGAGCCGGGGCTGATCGGAGATGAACGGACTGGGCTCGTTGCTGTGGTTCTGCGTCATCCTGGCGCTGATCCCGGCAACGTTGTGGCTGTTGAAGCGCACGCCGATCGGCGGCGCGGGCAGCGGCGGGCTGATGAAGAGCGTGGCGTCGCTGCCGCTGTCGACATCGCAGCGCATCGTCACGGTCGAGGTCGGCTCGGGCGACGAGCGGCGCTGGCTGGTGCTCGGCATCACGCCGTCGTCAATCACGACGCTGCACACGATGGCGCCGCAGGCGATCGAGCCGACGGCGAGCGGCGCTTCGGCCGCCATCACCGGTGCGGTGCCGCCCGCGTTCGCCGCCGTGCTGGCGCGGCTGCGCGGTGATGGCAGGGGCGACGGCGATGCCCGCTGAGCGCATCGCCCACGCGGCGCAAAGGCGCGAATCAGGGCTCGACGCGTCGCGTCGCGACCTCCACGCCGCGGGCCGCGCCATGCGCGTCGCCGTCGCGCTGCTGATGATCGCGGCGCTGGTCGGAATCGCGTTGCCCGTCGCCGCGCAGACGACGACGCCACCCGCCGCCAGCGGCGCGTCGCTGCCGCTGCTCATCGGCCAGAGCGCCGGCAGCACGAGCTACTCGGTGCCGGTGCAGACGCTGCTCTTCTTCACCGCGCTGAGCTTCCTGCCCGCGGTGCTGCTGCTGATGACGAGCTTCACCCGCATCGTCATCGTGCTCTCGCTGGTGCGCCAGGCGATCGGCACGCAGGCGGCGCCGCCGAACCAGGTCGTCATCGGCCTGAGCCTGTTCCTCACCTTCTTCGTCATGGGCCCGACGATCGACAAGGTCTACGCCGACGCCTACGAGCCGTACTCGAAGAACGCGATCGCCTTCGAGGAAGCGTTGAAGCGAGGCGAGAGCCCGGTGCGCGACTTCATGATGAAGCAGACCCGCCAGGCCGACGTGATGCTGTTCGCCCGGCTCGCCAAGATCGACCCGGCCGTCAAGACCGCCGACGTGCCGTTCAAGGTGCTCCTTCCAGCGTTCGTGACGAGCGAGCTGAAGAGCGCCTTCCAGATCGGCTTCCTGGTCTTCCTGCCGTTCCTCATCATCGACATGATCGTCGCCAGCGTGCTGATGTCGCTCGGCATGATGATGCTCTCGCCGGTGCTCATCGCGCTGCCCTTCAAGCTGATGCTGTTCGTCCTCGCCGACGGGTGGAACCTGCTGATGGGCTCGCTCGCATCGAGCTTCGTGACCTGACGACCCGCCCGGGACTTCGCAACATGGATCCACAACAGGTCTTCACCCTCGGCCAGCAATCGCTGTGGATCCTGCTCACGGTCGCAGCGCCGGTGCTCCTCACCGTGCTCGGCGTCGGCCTGGTCGTCAGCGTGATCCAGGCGGCGACGCAGATCCACGAGGCCACCATGTCGTTCGTGCCGAAGATCGTCGCCGCCGTCGCGGTGCTCGCGATCGCCGGCCCGTGGATGCTGACGACACTGGTCGACTTCCTGCAGCGAACGCTGCAATCGATCCCCTCGGTCGTCGGCTAGCGTGATCACGTTCACCGAGGCGCAGGTCCTCGGCTGGATCACGCCGATCCTGTGGCCGTTCCTTCGCGTCATCGCCCTCTTCTCGTCGTTGCCGGTGATCGCCCAGCGCAGCGTGCCGGCGCGGGTGCGCATCGGCCTGGCCTTCCTCGTCGCCTTCTGCGCGCAGGCGACGATCCCCGAGATCGCACCGATCGAGCTCGCGTCGGCGCAGGGCTTCGTCGCCGTGCTGCAGCAGGTGCTGATCGGCGTGACGCTGGGCTTCGCGGTGCGCATCGTCTTCGCCGCGGTCGAGCTGGCTGGGGAGACCATCGGCCTGCAGATGGGCATGAACTTCGCCGCCTTCTTCTCGCCGATGAGCGGCGGCGAGGAAACGGCCGTGGGCCGCTTCTTCGGCGTGACGGTGATGTGGCTGTTCATCGTCACCGGCGGGCACCTGGTGCTGATCGGCGCGGTGGTGCAGAGCTTCGCCGCCTTCCCCGTCGCGCCCGACGTGTCGACCTTTCTGGCCAGCGTGCGTCCCGAGCGCTGGGGCTCGGAGGTGTTCTCGCTCGGCCTGTGGCTGGCGCTGCCGCTGATCGGCATGCTGCTGTTCACCAACCTCGTGCTCGGCATCGTCTCGCGCGTTGCCCAGCAGATGAACATCTTCGCGATCGGCTTTCCGATCACGCTCGGCGTCGGCCTGGTCGGCATCCTGCTGACCTTGCCGATGATGCAGGCGCCGTTCACGATGGCCCTCGAGCGAATGCTCGGGTTCGTGCGGTAGAGCGAATGCTCGGGTTCGTGCGGTAGAGCGAATGCTCGGGTTCGTGCGGTAGAGCGGCGCGCTCAGCGCGACAGCTGCCTGGTCTGCCGGGCCGTGCAGGTCGGCTCGACGTCGTACGCGAACGACAGGTAGAGGTGGCCGAGCGTCGTCGTGCCTTGGGTCCGGACGACGTGAAACCCTTCGCGGCTCGCGCACGCGAGCACGGTCTGCGTTGTGCCGTCGACCCGCATGCGCAACTCGTTCGCCGAGTGCTGATGCAACGTGTGCGAACCGGCACCGAACACGCCGGCGCCGACGAACGGCCCTGCGGCCTGCCGCGGCACGAGGCGATCGACGCCGTACGTGGACACGACCTGCATGGTCAGCGGGTCGCTCAAGGGCGCGCCCTCCCCGGGCGCCTGCTTCGCCCCTATGCGCAGGACCTTGCAGCACCGCGCACGACCGCCGGGCCCGGGATACTGCGCCACGACCTCGCGGGGCGGAGGATCCGACGCCGTGGTGTGTACCCGGACGGTGCCGTCGGCGTCGTACTGGACGATGGCCTCGCCTGCGGACGCGACACCGGCGACGGTGCACAGCAAGGCGAGCGCGCCGCGCAACGCGTCAATGCCCATCGTCCGACCAGTGCGGCGGGTCGCTGACGAGCTTGACGACGCCGTAGTCGGCTCCCACCGCATGAAGAACCTTCGCGCTGGCGATCGCGACATCGGATCCATCCTTTCCCTGCATCGTCTTGCCGATGATGCCGGTGATCGTCATGTCGATCGCCCGGCCCTGGATGTGACGCGACGTCAGCGACGGCTTGTACGCCAGTCCGTAGCCCGACACCATCGCCATCGCGCCCTGGGTCGAGGCGGCGGCTTCGCCGTGGTCCCACTCGATGTCGACGCCCGCCTCGGCCGGGACCTTGGCAGGGTCGACGCCGGCCTTTGCGACCTGCCATGCCCAGTGCATGAGATGCGCACGCTGCTTCGGGCGAAGCGTCGCCGAGATGGCGACGCTGCCGCCGGCCGCCTCGATCGCGGCGATGAATGCATCGCATTTGCCACCGAAGGGCGACATCAGGTCGGCCGTGCTCCGGCTGGTCGGGAAGCGTGAAACCCAGTGCGCGCCGCTCCTGCGGTTCGCGTCGATGTCGTCTCCGGCCTCCGGGGCTGCCGTCGCCTCCCCGCCCGACGACTCAGGCTTCCCGATGGTGGTGCCGTGACCGTCGTCGTATGCGACGTCGTCGCCGCCGGCCATCGGGTGACCCGCCACCTTGCATGCCCGCTTCAGACCGATCAACGCCTTGGCCATGTGGACGACCTGGGCGGGCGGGTCGCCATCGGAGCGACCGGCCTGCTGGCGCAGCTTGTCGATCGCCTGAAGCTCGGCGGCGAAGGAGCGCTTCAATCCTGACTCGAGCCTGCCCGCGATGGCGAGTGCCTCTCGCCAGCCCTTGTCGAGTTCGGCCCTCATGCCATCACGCAGCTTGCGGGCGTTCTCGAACGCTGCTGCGTCGCGTCCACGAATCCCGGGCTCAGGCTGGGCCGGCACCTCGGCGGGCTGCTCGGCACGACCAGACGCTGCCGGCGAGGCCGGTGCAGGCAGGTTGAGTGCGGACAGCAATCCCATCGGAGGGCGGCTCTACCCGGTCGTCGTCACGCAGGCCAGCCCCTCTTCGTACGGCACCGCCGCAGGCCGATGCCGCGACAGCGCCAGGGTGCTCAGCGGAAGTCGGACTTCTGGACCGTGTGCACGTCG
>JBBSUK010000063.1:0-19772 GCA_038234975.1 Burkholderiales bacterium | reverse complement strand
ATTCATCTGTGACGCCGAGCGCTGCATCGAGTGCAACGGCTGCGTCACCGCCTGCAAGGCGGAGCACGACGTGCCGTGGGGCGTGAACCGGCGTCGCGTCGTCACCCTCAACGACGGCGTGCAGGGCGAGCGCAGCATCTCGGTCGCGTGCATGCATTGCTCCGATGCACCGTGCATGGCCGTCTGCCCGGTCGACTGCTTCTACCGCACGCCCGAAGGCGTCGTCCTGCACGACAAGGACATCTGCATCGGCTGCGGCTACTGCTCGTACGCCTGCCCGTTCGGCGCGCCGCAGTTCCCGACCAACGGCACCTTCGGCCTGCGCGGCAAGATGGACAAGTGCACCTTCTGCGCCGGTGGTCCGGAGGAGAACGGCAGCCACGCCGAGTACGAGAAGTACGGCCGCAACCGGCTCGCCGAAGGCAAGCTGCCGGCGTGCGCCGAGATGTGCTCGACCAAGGCGCTGCTCGGCGGCGACGGCGACATCGTCGCCGACATCTTCCGCACCCGCGTGCTCAACCGCGGCAAGGGCAGCGAAGTCTGGGGCTGGGGCACGGCCTACGGCAAGCCGAGCAGTGGCGCTGCGCCGTCGCAGCCCGCAGCGGGGCCGAAGAAATGACGAGGCTGATCGTCATGGTCGCCGCCGGTGCCGTGCTCGCGGCGCTGTCGGGTTGCGGCGAAAGGGTGCAGACGATTCCCGCCGGCACGGCGAAGAAGGTCGACGGCGCTCCGTGGCAGGTCGTCGACAACGGCTACGTCGCGCCCGGCTGGACGCCTGGCAACGAAGCGAGCTGGAATGCCCAGTTGAGCGCGCGAACGCAGGCGCAGAACGACTACGCGCCGCGCAAGTAAGAGTTCGCGAATCCGAACGACAAGCGAGGAGCCGGACATGCGCCGTACTCACCCGATCGCGTGGCTGCTCGCGCTGGCGGCGGTCTGTGCCTCGACACTCGCCGTTGCCCAGGACACGGCGGGCGCACCGCCTCCGGGCGGCGCTGCAACGCCGACCCAGCTGCTGCCCAGCGACAACGCCACCGCGCCGGCGGCAGCGGCGTCCGCGCTGATGCCGCGCCCCGACGACACCAACGCCCAGCGAGCCCGCAGCCAGCCCGGAAACAATGCGCCGTTCTGGCGCGGCGTCCACGATTCGGGCAGCAAGCCGGGGACGGTCAACAACCTCGACATGGGCGATCGCGGCGCGCTCATCCAGCCCTTCACCGCCTACCCCGGAACGCGCTATGCCACCGCCGGCGAGGCGTGGCGGCAGATCCGCAACTGGTGGATCATTCCCTACGGCGGCGCGCTGCTCGTCATCGTGGTCCTCGCGCTGGCGCTCTACTTCTTCGCGCGCGGCCCGTTCGGCCACGCGACCAACACCGGCCACCGCTTCATCGAGCGCTTCACCTACTTCGAGCGTGCCGCGCACTGGTCGAACGCGATCGCCTTCTGCGTGCTGGCGATCTCGGGGATCGTCATGGCGTTCGGCAAGTTCTGGGTGCTGCCGGTCACCGGCGGGTTGCTGTTCGGCTGGTTGACGTGGTTTCTGAAGACCGCGCACAACTTCTTCGGGCCACTCTTCGCCGTCTCGCTCGTCATCGTCTTCTTCACCTTCCTGCGCAGCAACTGGCCGAGCGGCGACGACTGGCTCTGGCTGAAGAAGGCGGGCGGCCTGTTCGGTGGCGGCGAGCCGCCGACGCACCGCTTCAACGCCGGCGAGAAGATCGTGTTCTGGCTCGGCGTCTTGCTGTTGGGCAGCATCGTCGTCGGCTCGGGGCTCGTCCTCGATCAGGTCATCCCCGGCCTGGCCTACCTGCGCGACGACATGCAGGTCGCGCACATCGTCCATTCGATCGCCGCCGTGCTGATCATGGGGGTCTTCCTCGGCCACATCTACATCGGCACGATCGGCATGCGCGGTTCGTACCGGGCGATGAAGACCGGTTACGTCGACGACGCATGGGCTCGCGAGCACCACCGGCTCTGGTACGACGACATCGAGGCCGGGCGAATCCCGGCCGAGCGCAGCGCCACCACGCCGCCGCCTCGCGAACAGCCGGCGGCCTGACGAGACCGATCATGTTGGTGAAGGGAAACGATCAGATGCGCATTCTTGCTGTCGTGTTGCTGGCGTCGGTGCTCTCGGGTCCCGCGCTGGCCAAGTTGCCGCCGCCGAGCGAAGAGGCCAAGGCCAAGGCCGCCGAGACGGCGGCGAAGGCCGCGTGGAGTGGCAAGGTCGGCGCCTATCAACTCTGCATGTCGATGGATCGGGTGGCCGCTGCATACCGCAGCACGGCGGCGTCGGCATCGCCGGCGTCGGCGTCATCTGCACCTGCCGCGCCGATCGCGACCCCGGCCTGCGCCGACCCGGGCGCCTACGCCGCAGCTGTGCCCGCGGGCGACAAGCCGCTCGAGGCCGCAGGCGCGCACTCGCCTGCCGCCATGGCGACATCGCCGCCCAGCGGCAAGGCGACCTCCGCCGAGATAACGGGCCCGCGCAAATAGCCACGTCCGGCCTGCGCCTTACCGCGGCCATCGCGCCGCTCACCCGCGAGATCACGGTCCGCGACGAGTTCGGTGCAGAGCGCTCGATCTCGATCCCGGCCGAGCGGGCGCTCACCGTGTTCGTCGACAACCGCGAGCTCGTGACGCTGATGACGCTCGGCGCAGCGCCCGAGCTGCTCGTGCTCGGCTACCTGCGCAACCAGCGCCTCGTCGACCGTGTCGACGACCTCGACTCGATCACCGTCGACTGGGATGTCGATGCCGCCGCCGTGAAGACGCGCGCCGGCATCGAGCGCTTCGACGAGAAGACGGCGCGGCGCGTCGTCACGACCGGATGCGGCCAGGGCACCGTCTTCGGCGACCTGATGGGCGACCTCGACCGGGTCCGCCTGCCGCCGCCCAGCGATCCGGCGGGGCGGTTGTCGCAAGCTGCGCTTTACGGCTTGCTCGACAGCGTCCGTCGCCAGGAGACCACGTACAAGTCGGCCGGCTCGGTGCACGGCTGCGCGCTGTTTCGACAGAGCGAGCTGATGCTGTTCGTCGAGGACGTCGGCCGGCACAACGCGATCGACACGATCGCCGGGTGGATGTGGATCGGCGGCATCGACGGCGGTGACAAGATCTTCTACACGACGGGCCGTCTCACGAGCGAGATGGTGATCAAGTCGGCACAGATGGGCGTTCCGATCATCGTCTCGCGCAGCGGCATCACGCAGATGGGGCACGAGGTCGCCACCAAGCTCGGCATGACGCTGTTCGGCCGGGCCACCAACCGCCACTTCATCTGCTACTGCGGTTTCGATCGGTTCGACGCTGAACCCGAGCCCCCGCGCCGAGCGGTGCCGTGACCTGGCGACGCTTCCCGGGCCGCCCTCTCAGACCAGCCCGTCGAACGGCAGCACGTCGACCGCTTCCCCGGCGGCGACATCGCCCTGGTCGTGGTCGAGCACGACGAGCCCGTTCGCCTCGCTCATGCTGCTCAGGATGCCCGAGCCCTGCGACCCGGTGATCCGCACCTGCCAGTCCCCCGATGGCGCTCGCGAGACGATGCCGCGCTGGTACTCCGTCCGGCCCCGGCGCTTGCGGATCGCGGTCGCGCACGCGGCGCGCAGCATGGGCAACGGCGCTGCGGTGGCGCCGCTCATCGCCAGCAGGGCGTCGCGCACCAGTGCATAGAAGGTCACCATCACGGCGACCGGGTTGCCGGGCAGACCGAACAGCAACGCGCTGCGGCCGCCGCCGGTGTCGATGCGGCCGATCGCCATCGGCCGGCCGGGCCGCATGGCGATGCGCCAGAACAGCACGTCGCCGAGCCTGGCCATGACGAGCTTGGTGTGGTCGGCCTCGCCGACGCTGACGCCGCCCGACGTGACGACGGCGTCGGCGTCGCGCGCTGCGCTCGAGAACGCGGCCTCGAGCGCTGCGGGGTCGTCGCGAACGACGCCGAGGTCGATCGTGTCGACGCCGAGTCGCTGCAGCATGGCCCACAGCGTGTAGCGGTTGCTGTCGTACACGCATCCGGGATCGAGCGGCTCGCCGATCGAGCGCAGCTCGCTGCCGGTGGAGAAGAAGGCGACGCGCAGGCGTCTTCGCACCGCGACCTCGCCGTGACCGAGCGACGCGAGCAGGCCGAGGTCGGAAGGCCGCAGCAGGCGGCCCGCGGCGAGCGCGACGGCGCCGCGGGCGATGTCCTCTCCGGCCAGCCGCCGGTTGTCGCCGGTGCGCACGACGCCGGACGGGACGACGATGCGGTCGCCGTCGGCGCGCGTGAACTCCTGTGGCACGACGGTGTCGAGTCCCGCGGGCATGACCGCACCGGTCATGATGCGCACGCACTGTCCGGCCGCCACCGCGCCCTCGTGGCGCACGCCCGCGAACCCGGTTCCGACCGGATCGAGCACGGTGTCCCCGTCGGCGGCGAGGTCGCTGCCGCGCAGCGCGTAGCCGTCCATCGCCGAGTTGTCGAGACCGGGTACGTCGATGCCGGAGACGACGTCGTGCGCGAGCACGCGGCCGAGCGCCGAGCGCAGTGCCACCGACTCGACGGCACCGACCGGCATCGCGAGTCGAGCGATGAATGCCTGCGCCTGCGCGACGGGAAGCGCCTTCGGGTCGTAGCCGGCGATGCAGGAGGCGATCTCCTGCAGCGAGGGCGGCGCGGCGGGCGCCGCGTCAGCCATCGCGACCGAGCGCCCGCAACTCGTCGAGCGTGTTGGCGTTGACGAAGGCATCGGCGTCGTCGAACGCCACCGTCGCGGTTCGCAGCGTCGCCGTCCAGGCGTCGATCTTGCGCCGGCCGCTCGCGGTGAAGCGAACCAGGCTCTCGAGCACCGACGTCCGCATCAGGCTGAACACCGGCTGCAGGCGCAGCTCGCCGTCTTCGTGCGTCGCTGCCATCGCGAGCTCGGCGTCGCCCGTCTCGAGACCGGCGGCGAGTCGCTGCACCAGATCGTGGGGGAAGTGCGGCGAGTCGCACGGCACGGTGACGAGATATGGCGTCTCGCAGTGCTCGACGCCTGTCAGGAAGCCGGCGAGCGGCCCCGGATGGTCGGGCAGCACGTCGGGCCAGACGGCAGCGCCCATCGACTCGTAGGCGCCGAGGTTGCGGTTGGCGTTGATCATCATCTCGCCGACCTGCGGCGACAGGCGCAGCACCGCGTGCATCGCCAGCGGCATGCCGTCGTGGATCTGCAGCCCCTTGTCGACGCCGCCCATCCTGCTGCCGCGTCCGCCGGCGAGCACGAGCCCGGTGATCTCGCTGCGGTCGATCATCTCGTTTGCGCGTCGCGTTGCTGCGCCTTCATGGGCGTCGAGTGTAGGGTCGACAATGGTTGCCGCCCTAGGTGATGAGCACCCTGACCGACAGCTTCTCGACCGCGCTCGCACTCGTCGTCGATGCGGACGAGACGTTGCTGCGCACGGTCGCGCTGTCGTTCGCGGTCAGCGGCACGGCGTGCTTCGCTGCCGCCTGGCTCGGCCTGGGCGCCGGCGCATGGCTCGCCGTGGCGCGCTTTCGCGGCATGCGGGTCGTGCTCGTCGTGCTCGACACGCTCCTCGCGCTGCCGGCGGTCGTCGCCGGTCTCTTCGTCTACCTGCTGCTCTCGCGCAGCGGGCCGCTCGGCTCGTGGGGGCTGCTCTTCACGCCGACGGCGATGGTCATCGTCCAGATCGTCCTCGCGCTGCCGATCGTCACCGCGCTGGCCCGCCAGGTCGGCGCCGACGCGCTGCGCGACGGCGGCGACCAGCTCCGCTCGTTCGGCGCGAGGCCGCTGCTGGCGGCGCTGCTGATGCTCGTGCACGAGCGCTGGGCGGTCGCGACGCTGCTGCTGATCGCCTTCGGGCGCGCCATCGCCGAGGTCGGTGCGGTGATGATCGTCGGCGGCAACATCGCCGGCTACACGCGCGTCATGACGACGACGATCGCGCTCGAGACGAGCAAGGGCGACCTGCCGCTCGCGCTCGCCCTCGGCTTCGTGCTGCTCGCCGTCGTCGCGCTGCTCAACGTCGCCGTGGCGCTGATGGCGGGCGGCCGTCGTCTGCAGGCGACGGCACGGCCATGACGAGCCTCGCGAGTCAACCCAGCGAGGCCCGAGCGGTGGCATCGCGCGGCCGCGAGATCGTCTCGCTGCACGAGGCGAACGTGACCTTCGGTCGCGTGCAGGCGCTGCGCGGTGCGAGCCTCGCCGTGCATGCCGGCGACGCCATCGCCATCGTCGGCGCCAACGGGTCGGGCAAGACGACGCTGCTGCGCGTCCTCCATGGCGCGCTCGCGCACGACGGCCGACGCGACACGGCGCGCGACGCGGGCGTGCAGGCGATGGTGTTCCAGCGCCCGTTCCTGCTTCGCCTGTCGGTGCGCAACAACCTGCACGTCGCGCTGTGGCTCGCCTGCCGCAGCGTGTCAGGCCAGGAACGCCGCCGGCGCGCCGATGAAGCGCTCCATCGCGTCGGCCTGGCCTCGCTTGCCGATCGACCTGCGCTCGGGTTGTCCGGCGGCGAGCAGCAGCGGCTCGCGCTCGCTCGCGCCTGGTCGTTGCGCCCCGAGATCCTGTTCCTCGACGAGCCGACCGCGAGCCTGGACCCGTCGGCCAAGCGCGAGGTCGAGTCGCTGCTCGAGGGCTTCGCCGCCGACGGCACCACGCTTGTCATGAGTACGCACAATCTCGGGCAGGCCAAGCGGATCGCCAACCGCATCGTCTTCATGGACCGCGGCAGGATCGAGGCCGACCTGCCGACCGGCGAGTTCTTCGGTTCTGGCGCGCAGGGGCGAGCGAGGCTGTTCCTGAAAGGGGAAATGACATGGTCGAACGAAGGCTGAACATGCTTCGACGCGCGGTCGTCGCAGCCACCGCTGCCACCGTCGCCTCGCTGGCCCTGCCGGGCGTCGTCGTCGCGCAGGACAAGTTCATCACCGTCGCATCGACGACGAGCACCGAGCAGTCGGGCCTGTTCCCGCATCTGCTGCCGAGCTTCACCAAGGCGACCGGCATCGGCGTCAAGGTCGTCGCCGTCGGCACCGGGCAGGCGCTCGACATGGCTCGCCGCGGCGATGCCGACCTGCTGTTCGTCCACGACAAGCCTGCGGAGGAAAAGTTCGTGAGCGATGGCTGGGGCCTGAAGCGCTCCGACGTGATGTACAACGACTTCATCCTCGTGGGCCCCAAGGGCGACCCGGACGGCGTGAAGGGCCACGACATCGCCGCCGCGTTCACCAGGCTCGCGGCGGGATCCGCGTCGTTCGTCTCGCGCGGCGACAAGAGCGGCACCCACTCCGCCGAACGGCGCTACTGGAAGACGGCGGGCATCGAATCACCGTCGGATCGCATGGGCGCCAAGTACAAGGAGTGCGGGTGCGGCATGGGGCCGGCGCTGAACATCGCGTCGTCGTCGCTGGCCTACGTGCTCGCCGACCGCGGCACCTGGCTCAACTTCAGGAACCGCGGCGATCTGGCGGTGCTTGTCGAGCGCGACAAGCGGCTCTTCAACCAGTACGGCGTGATCGTCGTCAACCCCGCGAAATGGCCGCAGACCAAGGCCGCGCTGGCGCAGACGTTCGCCGACTGGATCGTCTCGGCCGCGGGCCAGGCTGCGGTGGCGTCCTACCGCGTTGGCGGCGAGCAGCTCTTCTTCCCGAACGCGGACCGCTGACGCGGCCCGCAACCGCCGCCGTCACATCGCGGCGGCGAGCGGCAGGTTGAGCAGCAGGTTCTGCGGCTTGACCTTGAGCGTCGACGAATCGTCCGTCGCCAGGCCGAGCCAGACCGGCTTGCCGGCGACGTCGGCGCGCATCTCGGCCGGGTCCGCGAAGTCGAGCCTGAACAGGCCGATGAGGCGCTCGGCGCGCGACGGGTCGAGTTCGACACCGCGGTACAGGTCGTCGAGCATGCGGCTCGACTCGGCATCGAGGCCGATGTGCCAGCGCCAGGCTGGATCGTCGATCCGCTCGAGCGGCCGGATCGTGGTCGCGACGCCGTTGAAATGCAGCGTCCATCGCTCGAGCACGCGGGCCAGCGCCGCCATTCCCGAATGGGGGCGAGCGAGCGTGAAGCCAACGCCGTGGCCGACGTCGCGCGTGATTTCGTGGGTCAGGTCGAGGACGAACGTCGGCGGGTCGCCTTCGGCCGTGAACCGGTGTGCGTTGTCGGCGCCGAGCACCGGCAGGTGCACGCCAGCGATCTCGACCTCGGCGCGCAACAGGCCGCCGATGACGTCGATCGCGGCGGCGCCGTCGCCCGCGGCTTGCCTTGTCGCCGCGAGGTCGGCTGCGAGAACGCGACCTTCGTTGACGGCCACCTGCTGGGGCCGGTGCAGCAGCTGCGCGGCGCGGCGCTCGAACGCGTCGTCCCGGTCGGCGAACAGACGCGACGCGATCGCCTCGACGACGCCCGAGATGAAGACCGGCGGCACCTCGACGCGGCCACTGCGCATCAGCGCCAGGTAGTACGCCTCGAACGTGCCGGCGGCGACCAGCGCGTCGCGAAAGCGCAGGAAGACCTCGTGGTTGCCTCGCGCGTCGTCGTCTTCGAAGGCGCCGAGCTCGCCTGCGTCGACGGCGCGCAGCGGGTCGTCGCGCAGCGATGCGTTGAGCGCCCGCTCGGCCCGGCACGACTCGTCGACGATGGCGAGCTCGGGGGTATCGAGGAAACGCCGCAGGCTCGCCGCGCTCGGGGCCAGCCAGTCGTGCGGGCGATCGGGTCGGGTCACAGGTCGAGGTGCGGTCGCGCCCGCTTAAGATGATTCGGTGAAGATCATCGGATTCTGCGGCTGGTCGGGCTCGGGCAAGACGACGCTCATCGAGCAGCTCATCGGCCGGATGACGGCCGCGGGGCAGCGTGTCTCGGTCGTCAAGCATGCGCACCACGACTTCGACATCGACCACGAGGGCAAGGATTCGTGGCGGCACCGCAAGGCCGGCGCGGGCGAGGTCGTGATCGCTTCGAGCCGGCGACTGGCACTGATGCGCGAGTACCGCGAGCGCGCGGAGCCGAAGTTCGAGGATCTCGTCGTCGAGCTTTCGGAGTGCGACTGGGTGCTCGTCGAAGGCTTCAAGCACGCCGCGTTGCCCAAGATCGAAGTCTGGCGCGCCGCCAACGGCAAGCCGGCGCAGTACCCCGACGATCCGTTCGTCTTCGCCGTCGCGACCGATGCCGAATCGACGTTGCCCGTCGCCACCGGCCTGCCGCAGTTCGACCTCGACGATGTCGACGGCATCGCCGCATTCATCCTGGACAACGCGGTGCGCTGCACGTACGTGCCGCCGGATGCGCGGCAGTCGGGTCCGATCGAGATTTCGTGAGGACGCCTCCGGGCGCCTGGCGATGAAAGATTCGCCCGGCAGGCGCGACCGATGGCATCGGACCGACCCGTCCGCCATCGCATCGAAGGACATCGCCATGAACCGTTACCGCCCCACGCTCCTCGCCGTCGCACTGGCCGTCGCCGGCGGTCTCTGCTCGGTTGCCGCCACGGCCCAGACCGAGAGCAGGTCCACGCAGGGCTCGCTGGCGCCGGCCGGCCAGGGGCCCGGAACGATGACCCCGCCGTCGCGAACGTCGGGCGAGTCGACCAAGAGCCGTGCCGAGGTCAAGGCCGGCACGAAAGCGGCGCAAAGAGCCGGCGAACTGCGGCCTGCCGGTCCGGCACCGTTGCCCGAGGGCGTCGCGACGAGGCCCGGTGGCAACCAGGCCGCGACGAGCCCGAGCGACAGGAGCCGCGCCGCCGTCAAGGCGAAGACGAAGGCACAGGCACGCGCCGGCCAGCTCGTCCCGGCAGGCGAGGCCGAGCGGCCGGTCGGTCAGGCGCAGCCGAAGTAGGGGACGCCGGTCCTCAGTTCGGCTTGGCGCCCGACGCCTTGACGATGCGCGCCCACTTCACGATCTCGGCGTTGACGAACGCCTTGAACTGCGTCGGCGTGCTGCCTCCGAGGGTGAATCCGCGCGAGCCGAAGTAGTCGACCATGTCGGGGCTGACGAGCGCCTTGTTGACCTCGCGGTTGAGCAGCTCGACGACGGCCGGTGGCGTGCCCGCGGGGGCGAACACGCCCTGCCACGACAGCGCCTCGAACCCGGGATAGCCGCTCTCGGCGATCGTCGGCACGTCGGGCAGCAATGGGCTGCGTTTGGTTGAAGTGACGGCGAGCGGCACGACCTTGCCCGCCTGGATCTGCGGCTGGACGACGAGGAAGTCGCCGAACATGACCTGCAACTGCCCGCCCACGAGGTCCTGCAGGGCGCCGGCGCTGCCGCGATAGGGGATGTGCACCATCGAGACGTGCGCGGCCTGCTTGAACATCTCGCCGGTCAGGTGCATCGAGGTGCCGTTGCCGGCCGAGCCGTAGCTCGCCGACGCGGGCTTCGCCTTCAGCGCCGCGGCGAGTTCGCGCACGTTGGCCGGCGGATACGACGGCGTCTTCACCAGCACGAGCGGCGCGGAGACGACGAGCGAGACCGGCACGAAGTCCTTCGCCGGGTCGTAGGCCAGACTCGGGTAGAGCGAAGCGCTGATCGCGTTGGTGCCCGTGACGCCCATCAGCAGCGTGTAGCCGTCGGCCGGCGCCTTGGCGACGAAGTCGGACCCGATCGTGCCGCCGGCGCCGCCCTTGTTGTCGACGACGACGGGCTGTCCGAGGGCGGTCTGGAGCTTCTCGCCGATGCGCCGCGCGAGCAGGTCGGTCGAGCCACCCGGCGGGAACGGCACGACGATGTGGATCGGCTTGGTCGGGTAGGACTGCGCCTGGGCCGAGGGCGCGAGCGCGGTCGAGGCGAGGAGGGAAACGGCGGTGACCGCGCTCAGTCGTCGCAGGAGTCGGGTCATCGGGAGGGTCCTTTCAAGGGTCTCGAACATCAGGAGCGGTCAGAAGCGGTCGGGGCTGAACGGTGCGAGGTCGATGTCACCGGCCCGCCCGGCGACGAGGCGAGCGACCTCGCGGCCGGTCGTCGCGCCCATGCACATGCCCATGTGCCCGTGGCCGAAGGCGAGCCAGGCGTTGCCGGCGTTCGCAGCGCGGCCGATCACCGGCAGGCTGTCGGGCAGGCACGGCCGGTGGCCCATCCAGCGCGTCACCTCGGAGGTGTCGAGATGCGGGAACAGGTTGCGACCCTGCGTGAGCAGCGCATCGGCGCGCTCGAAGTCCGGCGCGGCGCGCAGCCCGGCGAACTCGACCGTGCCGGCCAGGCGCAAGCCCATCGCCATCGGGTTGACCATCAGGTTGTGTTCGGACGCCATCACCGTGTGCGTGAGCGCGAGGTTCGAGCTGCGCACGGTGACGTGATAGCCGCGCTGCGTCTCGAGTGGCACTCGCGAGCCGAGGGCATCGGCGAGCGGTGCCGACCACGCGCCGGCCGCGACGACGACGCCGTCGACCGCGAGCGCCTCGCCCGCATCGAGGTGAACCGCGGTCACGCGGCCCTTGTGCATCGCGAAGCCGACGGCGCGCTGCCGGACCTCGGCTGCGCCGTCGGCGACGCAGCGCCGGTGAATCGCCTTGACCAGCGCCTCGGGGTCGGGCGTCGATCCGTTGTCGGGCGCGCGGATGCCGAACCGGAAGCGCCCCCGCAGGTCGGGCTCGATCTGCTCGAGCTCGTCCTGCTCGACGTCGTCGAGCTGCACGCCGAGCGATCGGCGCAGGTCCATGCCCCACCGCCACTGCGCCGCCGCGGCGCGCGACGAGTAGACGTAGAGGCAGCCGGCGTGGCGCACCAGGCCGCGCGCGTCGGCGTGTTCGACAAGGGGTGCGTAGCAATCGAAGATGGGCTCGAGCAGGCTGCGCAGCGCGGTGGCGATGCGTGTCACCTCGTTCGGCGAGGAGTGTTGCAACATCCGCACCAGCCACGGCACCGCCTGCGGCAGGTAACCCCAGCGAACGACCAGCGGCCCGAGCGGGTCGAGCAGCCACTTGGGCACCCGCTTCCACATCCCCGGCATGCCCACCGGCAGGCATGCGCTGGGCGACAGCGACCCCGCATTGCCGGACGAACACGCCTCGCCCGGCCCGAGAGGATCGACGAAGGTGACCCGGTGCCCGTCGCGCTGCAGCCAGGCGCCGCTGGCGACGCCGACGATGCCGGTCCCGATCACGGCGATGTGCATCGCGAGATTGTCGAATACGCGGCCAAGCGCACGCGAGGCGACCAAAAGGGGCGCCAACGGCGCCCGGCCCTCCCTCCCGGAGGGAGGGCAGCGAAGCGGGAGGGAGCAGCCCCGTCGCCGCGCAGCGGCGGGCCGGGCGCCTAAGCGATACGAGCCAAGTCTCTGAGGCAAGTAGGCCCGGCCCGCCGCTCCACCTCCGCCAGCATGGGCTTGTTCCAGCCGAGCATGAACAGCGCTTCGGCCGTGACGAACATCGGCCCGACGAGCAGGCCGACGATGTCGTCGACGAACGCCGGCTTGCGCCCTTCGTACCAGTGGCCGACGAACTGGATCAGCCAGCCGATCACGAACATGCCGAGCCCCCAGCCCAGCCACGCCGAGGTGCTCGCGCCGTGCGTCTGGTGGGCCAGCCAGAGCAGCGCGCCGACGGAGGCGCTCGTCGCCAGGCCGAGGACCGCGCTGCCGCGGGTGAGGTACCAGAGCGTCGCCATCGCGAAGGCGATCCAGCCCAGCGTGATGTCGACGGTTCCCGCTCGCGCTAGCTCGGGCCTGGACAACAGCGCGCCGATGCCGAACACGATCAGCGGCACGCCGACGAAGTGGCTGACGATGTTGCGACGGTCGCGGTGGTAGCGCGCGTACTGGCTCAGCAGGTCGACGGCTTGGCGCATGGGCGGCAGGCGATGGAAATCCGCGGTGAGGGCATGGTAGGGCAAGTGCCCGCGGCCGGTCGACTCCCGGCAAGTCGGCCCTGTCGCTTGCCGGGCCGCGGTGACGGGCTGCCTAGAATCACGCCCACATGAGCATCAAGAGCGACCGCTGGATCCGCCGCATGGCCGAGCAGCACGGCATGATCGAACCGTTCGAGCCGGGCCAGGTGCGCCATGCCGTCGACGCGGACGGAGTCGAGAGGCGCATCGTCAGCTACGGCACCTCGAGCTACGGCTACGACATTCGCTGCGCGCCCGAGTTCAAGGTCTTCACGAACATCTTCTCCACCGTTGTCGACCCGAAGAACTTCGACGAGAAGAGCTTCGTCGACATCGCCGGCGACGTCTGCGTCATACCGCCGAACAGCTTCGCGCTGGCGCGCACGGTCGAGTACTTCCGCATCCCGAGGAATGTGCTGACGATCTGCCTGGGCAAGAGCACCTACGCCCGCTGCGGGATCATCGTCAACGTGACGCCGTTCGAGCCCGAGTGGGAGGGCTACGTGACGCTCGAGTTCAGCAACACCACACCGCTGCCGGCCCGCATCTACGCCGGCGAGGGCTGCGCGCAAGTCGTCTTCTTCGAAAGCGACGAGGTCTGCGAAATCAGCTACAAGGATCGCGGCGGCAAGTACCAGGGGCAGCGCGGCGTGACGCTTCCCAAGACCTGAAAGGGAGACAACAGCCATGCGCATGGACGGTCAGGAAGAGAGCAGCAACGTCGAGGACGTTCGCGGCATGGGTGGCGGTGGCGGCAGGGGCTTCGGCATCGGCGGCCGCGGCATCGGCATCGGCACCGTCGCGGTGGCGCTCGTCGCCGGCTGGATCTTCGGCATCAACCCGCTCACCATCCTCGGCATGGCCTCGGGCGGCGGCGGCGGCGACGTGGCGCAGCAGGTGCCGCAGGGGCCGCGGCCGGCGCCGCCGGCCGACGACCGGCAGGCGAAGTTCGTCTCGCAGATCCTGCGCAGCACCGAGACGGTGTGGACCAAGGTCTTCGCCGATGCCGGCCAGACCTACCAGGCGCCCAAGCTCGACATCTACTCCGGCAGCTTCCCCACGGCCTGCGGGCAGGGGTCGGCGGCGATGGGTCCGTTCTACTGCCCGAACGACCGCAAGGTCTACATCGACCTCGGCTTCTTCCGCACCCTCGAGCAGCGGCTCGGCGCGCCAGGCCAGTTCGCGCAGGCCTACGTGATCGCCCACGAGATCGGCCACCACGTGCAGAACCAGCTCGGCGTGATGGAGAAGGTCGACGCCATGCGCCGGCGCGGCGGCGAGGCGCAGGCCAATGCGATGTCGGTGCGGCTCGAACTGCAGGCCGACTGCTTCGCCGGGGTCTGGGCGAAGCGCTCGCAGGCCGAGCAAGGCTGGCGGCTGGAATCGGGCGACATCGAGTCGGCGCTCAACGCCGCGTCGCAGATCGGCGACGACAACCTGCAGCGCCGCGGCCGCGGCGAGGTCGTGCCGGAGAGCTTCACCCACGGCTCGAGCGCGCAGCGGGTCGGCTGGTTCAAGCGCGGCTTCGAAGCCGGCGATCCCGATCGCTGCAACACGTTCGACAGCCGCGACGGCTGAGGGCGATCAGAGGCCGAGCGCAACGATCCAGTCGCAACGCAACACGCCGGCCGCGGCGAGCAGCCGCCGCATCGTCACGTAGCCCTCGGGCAGGAAGAAGAGCATCGCGCATGCCGCCAACGCCCAGGCGGCGTGGACCACCAGCGCCGTCGGCACGCCGACGAACGACGCGACCCAGACCGTCAGCACCAGGTCCCACACGTGCTTCTCGACCGGGTGCTCGCGCCAGTGGCGCTGGTGCCAGAGCTTCAGTTCATGCAGCTGGTCGAGAGTCATGGCGCAAGCCTCCCAGCGCCTCGAAAGTGCCTGGAAGCAGGATCGAGGCGTCGATGTTGCGGATGTCGGTGTGGCCGCAAAACGCCATCGTCAGCTCGAGCTCGTTGGCGAGGAGTTCGAGGCAGCGGCTGACCCCCGCCTGCCCCATCGCGCCGAGACCGTAGACGAAGGCACGGCCGACCATCACGCCGCGAGCGCCGAACGCCCGGGCCTTGAGGATGTCCTGGCCGGAGCGGATGCCGCCGTCCATCCAGACCTCCATCGTCGAGCCGGTTCTAGCCACCGCCTCGGCGATCGCCGGCAGCGCCGAGATCGACGATGGTGCGCCGTCGAGCTGCCGGCCGCCGTGGTTGGAGACGATGATCGCGTCGGCGCCGGTCCTGGTGGCCAGCGTCGCGTCTTCGGCATCGAGGATGCCCTTGAGGATCAGCGTGCCGCCCCAGCGCTCCTGGATCCAGGCGATGTCGTCCCACGACAGCGTCGGGTCGAACTGCTGCGCGGTCCAGGCGCCGAGCGAGGCCATGTCGTCGATGCCCTTGACGTGGCCGACGATGTTGCCGAACTGGCGCCGCTTCGTGCCGAGCATGGCGCTGCACCAGCCCGGCTTGGTGACCAGGTTGAAGAGGTTGGCGAGCGTCGGCTTCGGCGGCGCCGACAGTCCGTTCTTGATGTCCTTGTGGCGCTGGCCGAGGATCTGCAGGTCGAGCGTGAGCACGAGCGCGCTGCACGTCGCCGCTTTCGCGCGGTCGATCAGGCGGCCGATGAACTCGCGGTCGCGCATCACGTAGAGCTGGAACCAGAACGGCTTGGTGGTCGCGGCGGCGACGTCCTCGATCGAGCAGATGCTCATCGTCGACAGCGTGAACGGCACGCCGAACGCCTCGGCGGCGCGCGCGGCGAGGATCTCGCCGTCGGCGTGCTGCATGCCCAGCAAACCGACCGGCGCGAGCGCGACGGGGATCGCCACGTCGTGGCCGGCCATCGTCGTTCGCAGCGACCGCTTCTCGATGTCGACGGCGACCCGCTGTCGCAGCTTGATGCCGTGGAAGTCGGCCTCGTTGGCGCGGTAGGTGCTTTCGGTCCACGAGCCGGAGTCGGCGTAGTCGTAGAACATGCGCGGGACGCGGCGTTTCGCGAGCTCGCGCAGGTCCTCGACGTTGGTGATGAGGGGTGCAGCCATGCGGTCGATGCTAAGGGAGGGGGAACAGCGGCAGCGCGTCGTCGCGCCGCGGACCGGCGTGCGGCCGGGCGGCAGCGGGCGGAGGCAGGCCGACGCCGGCCACGAGGTCGCTCACCTTCTCCAGGCTGCCGGCGCGCACGCCGAGCAGGCGCAGGCGCCGCGCCAGGTCGATGCGCTTCAGGCACTGGCCGGCCGCACGCCGGATCGCCCGCGCGTCGAGCGTGTGCGCGTCGAGGGTGAGGTCGCGGGTGGCGATGCGGAAGTCGTCGTAACGCAGCTTGATGCCGATCGTCTTCGCCGCGTAGCCCTTGCGCGAGAGATCGCCGGCGAGCTTTTCGCAGAGCTCGGTGAAGACCGCCGACAGGGCAGCCCGGTCGCGCACCGCGTGCAGGTCGCGCTCGAACGTCGTCTCGCGGCTGATGGACTTCGGCTCGCTCGAGGTGACGACCGGCCGCTCGTCGCGACCGTGCGCCGCCTCGTGCAGCCAGGCTCCGTAGGCCTTGCCGAAGCGCTCGACGAGAGACGCCGGGTCGGCGGCGGCGATGTCGCCGATCGTGTGCAGGCCGAGCGCGGCGAGATGCTCGGCCGCCTTCGGTCCGATGCCGTTGACCTTCTTCGCGGCGAGCGGCCAGATGCGGGTCGCGACCTCGGCGTGCGAAAGAAGCGTGAGGCCGTCGGGCTTGTCGAGCTCGGAGGCCAGCTTGGACAGCAGCTTGTTCGGCGTGATGCCGATCGAGCAGGTCAGACCGGTCGCGTCCCCGACGGCGGCCTTGATCCGCTCGCCGACGGCGCGGCCGGCGTCGTCGTGCGCGCCGGCGATGTCGCTCAGGTCGATGTAGATCTCGTCGATGCCGCGGTCCTCGACGACCGGCGCGACGGCGCGCACCGCCGCCTTGAAGGCGCGCGAGTAGCGGCGGTACTCGTCGAAGTCGACCGGCAGGAGGACCGCATCGGGGGCGAGCGCCGCCGACTTCATCATCCCCATCGCGGAGAAGACACCGAGCTTCCTCGCCTCGTAGGTGCTGGTCGTGACGACGCCGCGGCCGACGTAGTCGCGCAGTCGCCAATAGCGCCGGGTGCCGTCGGGCTGCAGCGTCGGCTGGCGGTCGCGGCCGCCACCGATGACGACCGCCTCGCCGCGCAGATCGGGGTAGCGCAGCAGCTCGACCGACGCGTAGAACGCGTCCATGTCGAGGTGGGCGACGAGGCGGCGGCTCACGGTCTGCGATGGTAGGCTCGGCGTGCCCCGCGACGCGACGCCATGACGCCAGACTCAGCGACCGCCTCGATCCGCCTCGCGACCCGCGCCGACGCCCTGCCGATCGCCGAGATGGCGCGCGATCTCATCGAGCAGGGCCTCGGCTGGAGCTGGACCCGCGAGCGCGTGCTGCGCAGCCTGCGTCATCCCGACACCAACGCGATCGTCGCCGTCCGCGACGGCGCACGGGTCGGCTTCGGCATCATGAAGTACGGCGACGAAGACGCGCACCTGCTGCTGCTCGCCGTGCTGCCGGCTGCGGCGCGGCGCGGCGTCGGTCGGGCGATGGTCGGCTGGCTGGAAGCGTCGGCGCATGTCGCGGGGACGCGCCGGATCACGCTGGAGGCGCGCATGCGCAATGCCGCGGCGCGCGCCTTCTACCTGCGTCTGGGCTACGGCCCGCGGGAGGTCCTGCCCGGCTACTACAGCGGCCGGGAGGCGGGCGTGCGGATGGTCAAGGAGCTGAGGAAGGACTGAGGTCGATCGCGGGCGGTCGGCTCGCGCGACCGACGGCCGGCGCGGTCAGGCCCGGATCACGCCGCCGGCGAAGGCGCCGCGGTCGGCACCGCCACTGGCCGAGTAGAGCGTGCCGGCGTCGCGCGGCAGCAGCACGTCGATGGCGCGGTCGAGCGCCGCGGTGGCGCGGGCGAACGACTCGCGTTGCGCCGCCACCTGGCCGCCTGCCGCGGCGAGGCGATGGCGCAGGGCGTGCGGCAGCGGTCCGACCTTGGCGGCGGTCGAGAACTGGTCGACGGCACTCGCCAGCGCCCGGTGCAGGGCGGCGGCGTGACGGTCGACGGCGGCGCTGTCGCGGGAGCGCAAGGCGTCGCCGAGCTCGGCCAGCTGGGCCTCGACGGCCGACAGGCGCGCCTCGAGGTCCGGGCAGGCCGGATGGATCTCGCGGTGGGCCAGGGCGAGCATCAGCCCTTCACCTTGCCGAGCAGCTCCTGGGCGTTGGCGATCAGCTTGTCGGCGATGGCGCCGGGATCGACCTTGTAGGTGCCGTTGGCGATCGCATCGGTGAAGCGGGCGACCTTGGCGGCGTCGAAATCGGCGGTGGCGCCACCGGCGAGCAGCGAGGCGGCGGTGCTCGAGAGCTCGACCTTGGCACTCGCGTCGGCGGCTGCGGACGCGGCGGCGACGGCGGGCTTGTGCGCCGCCTGAGTCTTCGCGGCGAGCTCGGTGGTGGATGGCGCGGCGGCCTGGGGCGCGACGCCGTGCGGTTTGTCTGCGGGTTGACCGATCTTCATGGTGCTCTCCATCGCCGCGCCCGAGGGGCACGCTCCATCTGCATGGAGGGACTATCGGCGTGGTCGGCGACGACTTTAGGGCTATTTCGGCGCGTGGCTTTCGCCGCGGCGGCGAACCGCGTCACAGGGTCACCTCGATCCGGCGCTCTCCGGCCGGCGTACCCGTCAGGATGCGTCCGCTCTCGGTTCGTACCCTGGCCGGCGCACCTTCGACGCCGTTGCCCAGTGCCTGGCCTTCGCTCTCGAGCGAGAAGCCCGCGCCGACGGCCACGACCTTGACCGTCTCGCCGGCGGCGAAGAACTGCCGCAGCTTGAGGTGGCCTTGGCGCAGGGTCTGTCCGGGCTTCAGATTCTGGGCCAGCACCCGGCCGACGGCGTGAGCCGGGTCGACGATCGCGGCGCTGGGCTCTTCGGCGAGGTCGACCTCGGCCTCGACGAGATCGGCGGCGGCGACGGTGCTGCCGACGGTGCCGCCGGCGGCGACGACCAGCGCCTTGCCCCACACCTTGACGGTGACGGGCAGGTAGACGTTCCACGCGGTCGGCCCTTGCGTGCAGCGCAGGCCGATTCGCGCCTTGCCCCACAGCCGCATCCCCGGCGGCAACGAGGGTTCGATGCGCTGACACGGCGCGAGGCGCAGCCGCGGGTCGAGCTGGCCGACGACGATCTCGACGCGCGGTGCGCCGGGTGCGCTCCCCTCGCTCTTCTCGAGTGCGAGCTGACGCACCGTCTCGATCAGCGAAGGCTCGAGTGCAACGGCCTCTGACCGATGCGCCACCGCATCGACATCGGCCTGGACCGGGGTCGAGGTTGCGGAGAGCGTGACGGCGATGCCGACCGTCGCGGCGACGATCCAGCGACGGCGCGCGTTGCACGAGAGCGGGGCGAGCAGGGCGATGAGCAGCACGATGGCCAGAACTCTAGGGAATGGGCCGGCCTGCAGAGGCGACGAGAAAGGCGGCAAAGCAGCGCCTGTTCGCGTCATCGGTGGCACGGCCGGTCGGAACAATCCGCCTCAACCGCTGCACCGCCCACGCCATGCCCACCATCACCGACAACCTCGACTTCCAGGCCCGTGCGCTCACGCTGCGCGGCGAGCGGCAACGGGTGATCGCCAGCAACATCGCCAACGCCGACACGCCGGGCTACGTCGCCCGCGACATCGACTTCGCGTCGTCGCTGAAGGCGGCGACCGGCCAGCTCGCAGCCGCAAGCACCGTGTCGACCAGCCACGCCGGTCATATCGGCAGCGGCGCGCCGTCCTTGAGCGGCGGCCGGGTCGGCGCGGCGATGGTCTACGCGACGCCGTCGCAGCCCAACCTCGACCGCAACACCGTCGACATGGACCGCGAGCGCGCCGCCTTCGCCGACAACGCGGTGAAGTACGAGGCGACCTTGCGCTTCATCAACGCCGCCGTGCGCACGCAGCT
>JBBSUK010000062.1:0-19829 GCA_038234975.1 Burkholderiales bacterium | reverse complement strand
CGGCGTTGTTGTTGCGAACCCCGCCTCTGAACGCGACGAGCTGCGTGGCAACGTAGTCCGCGTGCTGCCCGGCGATGCGCGGGTACTGCACCGGGATGCCGGCGCCGTCGGGGCCGTGGCAACCGGCGCAGGCGGGGATGCTGCGGTCGGCGATGCCGCCGCGCCAGATCTTCTGGCCGAGCATGGCGAGATCCTTGTTCTTCGCGAAGCCGGGCTTGGCCTGCTTGCCGCCATAGAAGGCGGAGACGCTCTTCATGTCGGCGTCGCTGAGGGTGGCGGCCATGGCCTGCATGATGGCGTTCTGCCGCTTGCCGGACTTGAACTCGGCAAGCTGCTTGGCGAGGTAGGTGGGATGCTGCCCTTGAAGAATGGGGTTGGCGGCGCTGCCGCGAGATCCGTCGGCGGTGTGGCAGGCGACGCAGACCGACGCGGAAATCGCACCGCCCCTGGCGAGGTCGGGCTTCGCCGGCGCCGAAGCTGCTGGCTCGGCCGCGCGTGCCAGAAGGGTCAGCGTCACGGCTAGAAAGCCGATGGACAGGCGTGCTGCAGGCGTCATGGACAATCGGGTCGCTCTAATCGCAAACCCGCAAGTCTACCGTGACCCCGACGCTTCATTCGCCTGCACCGACCGACACCGACACCGGCGAGCGCGCGCTCGCGTGGCTGCACACGGCGCGTTTTCTCACTACCGCGAGCAAGCTGAGCGAACTGCCCGTCAACGAGCTGCCGGAGATCGCATTCGTCGGCCGATCGAACGCCGGCAAATCGAGCGCGATCAACGCGTTGACAGGGCAGAGGCGGCTCGCGTTCGCGTCGAAAACGCCAGGCCGCACGCAGCACATCAACCTGTTCGAAGTCGGTCCGAAGGACGCGCCGAACGCGTTGCTGGCCGACCTGCCCGGGTACGGCTATGCGGCAGTCGAGCGAACAGCGAAGGTGCGATGGCAGGAGGTGATGGCGAGCTACCTCGAGGTGCGGCGCAACCTCGAGGCGATCGTGCTGCTCGTCGATTCGCGGCTCGGCATCACGCCCAACGACGCCATCCTGCTCGACTTCGTCCGGCCGCGGGTGTGCAACGGGTCGGTGAAGCTGCTGGTCTTGCTGACCAAGGTGGACAAGCTGAACAAGAGCGAACTCCGTTCAGCCCTCGCATCCGCCCAGACTTCACTGGCAGGAATGGGAACACCCGAAGCCGAGATTTCGCTCGCTCCTTTCTCGGCGACCCAAAGGGTGGGCCTGCTCGACGCGGCGGTCGCCATCGAAGCGTGGCGGGCACCGCTTCGCGCTGTGTGATCAGGTCGAGACCTCGCCCTTTTCTATATCCCACTTGGTGTGGTTGGCCTGCTTGAGCGCCCCGGGGTTGGCCGCGTTTTCGCCTTGCTGCCAGTACTCGATCTCGATGGTCTTGAAGACCATCTCGACTTTTTGCGCCACGTTGCCTTCGTCCGACGCGCTCTGGTTGACCTTCGTGATGAAGGCCTGCTCCATCTTCGCCTTCCAGTAGGGTTCAGGCGACCCCTTGCCGGTGGACTTGCACATGTGCAGTTCGATCTCCGCAAAGGACATTCCCTTGCAGATGAACGCCAGCACGGTGTTCGACGAACGATCCCAGTAATGCTCCCAGCTCATCTTGCCCGGCGTCGGCTTGCCCACGCTTGAACCGCTGCCTTTGGTCCAGCTGGATTCGGCTTCGACTTCCCATTCCCAACTTTGCAGTTCGATCCAACCGGTGTAGGCGGCGCCCTGCTTCGACTCGCCCTGGCAACTGTCGTCGCCTGCCTTCGGTCGAATCTTCATGAAGGCGTTGAGTGCTGCGGCCATGTCTTTCTCCTAGGTGATTTGGTGAGTTGAAATGACGCGGTTTCAAGGGGCGCTGGGAGAGGCCTTGCCACCCGGTATGTCCCAGTCGTAGTGGATGGGCGCCGCCAGGGTGGCGCCCGTCTGCTTCTTGTAGTCGATCTCGATCGACTTGAAGACCATCTCGACCTTCTGGGCCACATTGCCTTCTTCGGTCGCACTCTGGTTGACCTTCGTGATGAACACGTCGCCCATGGTCGCTTTCCAGTACCACTGCGGTGCTTCGCCCCCGACCGACTTGCACATGTGCAAGTCGATCTTGCTGAACGCCGAGCCGGTGCAGATGTAGCCGAGCAGTCTCGGCGACGACGTGTCCCAGTAGTGCTCCCAGCTCAAGGCTCCGGGGCTGGGCTTGCCGACGCTGGCGCCACCACCCTTGCTCCAGCTCGTCTCGGCCAGTACCTCCCACTCCCAGGCCTGCAACTCGATCCAGCCGGCGTAACCGCTCTGCTTTGACTCGCCGTCGGCGCCGTCAATGCGCATGAAGGCGTTCAGCGATGCGACCATGGGTCAGGGCTCCTGCGGGTGGGTCTCCGAACGACGCGGGAAACGGTTCGGGCGAAGTTCGAATCATCGGCAAGCGCAGGGCGTCTTGTCAAACGCCCCGTTGGGTGGCGCCCGGCAGGGACAATGCTCGCGTGACCCGTCCGATCGAAGCCGCCGCCTCCCGTCACGTCCGCCTCCACTGCCGGACCAGCGGAAAGCCCGAGGCGCCACCCCTGCTGTTCCTGCACGGATTTCCCGAGGCTGGCTTCGTGTGGGACGGCATGCTCGACCGGTTCGGCGCTCGACATCGCTGCATCGCGCCCGACCTGCGCGGCTTCGGGGAGTCCCCCGCCCCGCCGGACGTCGAGGCGTATCGGGCCAGGCATCTGGTCGCCGACGTCGTCGCACTGATCGAATCTCTGGGCCGGCCCGTCCGGGCGCTCGTCGCGCACGACTGGGGCGGCGCGGTGGCATGGAGTGTCACAGCCTTGCGGCCCGACCTCGTCGAGCGGCTGGTCATCGTCAACTCGCCCCATCCCGCCACCTTCCTGCGCGCGCTGCAGTCCGATCCGGCGCAGCAGGCCGCCAGTGCCTACATAAACTTCCTCTGCCGTGACGACGCGGAAACGCTGCTGGCAGAGAACGACTACGCGCGGATGTGGCCGCTCTTCACCAACATGGGCGCCGCCGATTCGCAACGTCCCGGCGGTGGGTGGCTGACCGAAGCCGTGCGCGACCGCTATCGCGCCGTCTGGAGCGCCGGGCTGCGCGGCGGCTGCAACTACTACCGGGCGTCGCCGCTGCGCCCGCCGACCGTCGCCGACGATCGCGTGATGCGCGTCGTCCTGCCCGACGAGGCGGTGACGGTGCGGGTGCCGACCACCGTCGTCTGGGCCGACGGCGACATTGCCCTGCTGCCGTGCCTGCTCGACGGTCTGGACCGATGGGTGCCCGAGCTGCGGGTCGTTCGCGTCCCGGATGCCACGCACTGGATCGTCCACGAGCAGCCGGATCTGGTGGCGGCGGAGATCGAGTGGTCGTTGTCCCGCTGAGGTCGTGCGCTCGCGCCGGCGCGAGCGTGCGGGATCACGTGGGCGGTCGCGACGCGAGTTGACGGGTCATCCGCTCGACGGCTCGGGCAACCAGCGGCCGCGTCTCGATCGGTTGCACGAGTCCGGCCGAGCCAAGCCGCTCGAGCGCCCGGCGGGTGATCGAATGGGTGCGGTGCGGCGCGTCGCCGGCGAACAGGAAGAAGAGGCTGCGGTCGCTGCGCCAGAGCAGCTGCACCCGGCTCCAGCGCCCCTGCAGGAAGATGCGCTGCCGGTCGCCGGCGCGCAGCGATTCGACCAGGCGACCGGGATCGTCCGCATCCGCGTCGCCGCTCGAGCCTGCGCTGCTGCTGGGCAGGTGCTCCGCGGGCACCGTCTCCATCGACGAAAGATCGATCACCGAGTCGCTGAAGGCGCGCGGCTGCGCTGCCTCGGGCCGCACCTCGTCGCGCATCCGCTGCACGATCTCCTCGGGCGTCAGGGCCTGGCCGCCGCCGCCTGCGCGTGCCCCTGGCCGCAGCGCGTCGGTGTGGATCGCCATCAGCTCGTCGAGAACGCCCTGCTGCTCGGGCATCGGCAGCGCGATCAGCTCCATGCCGACGCGCACGCGCTGCAGCAGGGTCGGCAGCAGCTGCAGCAGCCGCTGCCGGCTCTGCGGGTGGTCGGGGATCTTCAGGCTCCAGAGCAGGTCGTCGACTGTCTTCAGGTCCGACAGGGTCTGCTCCGACTGGTCGCCGTGGCGGAGCATGTCCTCGGCGATGACTCGCGCCCAGGCACCGGTGACGAAGCGGCGGATCGTCGGCGACGTCCGCACCGACACCATCTGGTCGGTGAGCCGATGCGCAAGGTGCTGCTCGAGGATCTCGCGTCGCTCCGCCACGCGCAGCGCCTCGACGGTGGCGTGCGCGCCACGCAGCTGCGCCTGCAGCTGCTCGGCGAGGAAAGCGTCGATGCGGTTGAGGCCGCGTCGAAACAGCGTCGTGTCGGGTGGCCGTGCTCCGGCCATCTCCTCGGCAACCGCCGACACGCACGAGCGGAATGCGACGAGCCGCGCATCCTCGGCGCGCGAGTGACCCAGGCTGGTCGCGCCGATCCTGTCGATGAGTCGCCACGCAGGGTGATCGTCGTCGTCGAGGGCGGTCGGGTCGGCCAGGACGACGCGCAGCGTGGCGCCGTGAAGCCGCGCGATGGCGGGCCGGAACGCGGCCTGAAGCTGCGAATCGCCGAGCATCGAATCGAACAGGCGCGTGACGAGCTCGATGATCTGCCGCTCCGCGGTGTCGCGGGCGCTGGCCACCAACGCCGCCCGGTGCTGCTCGAGCCGCTCTGTGCCCGGGGGCCCGCGGCCGGTGAGCGATGCATCGGCAGGGAAGTGACGCTGCACCTCGTCCAGGCGCAGCAGGGCCTGCTCGAGTTCGGGGTTGGCACGGTGTCCGCCACCGTCGTTGCGCACTCCGGCGGGTGGTCCGATGCGGGGGTCCGCGCCTCCGGCATCCGCTGCTGCCGACATGTTCGCGAGCAGTGCGCCCATGCCGCCGGCCGCATTGCCGCGGGGCGTGTCGGCGCTGCCGGCGCGGCCGAAGCTCGCACCCGAGGGCAGCACGACGGTTCGGTAGACGCCCGGCTGGACCCCTTGACCCTCGAGTCGGGTCGTCGCTGCGGCCCAGGCGTTCTTCAGCAGTCCCGCGACGACTCCGGCGGCCGTCCGCAGCACGATCACGCGCTGCGTCGGCGACGACACGACGGCACAGGCGGCGTCCCACAACGCCGACGCGTAGACGAGCGGCCGGAACGGGTTCGACTCGGAGCTGACGTGGCGCTGGCCGGTGAGCGTCGAGGTGAAGGTCTGCAGTTCTCGGAGTTCCCACTCGGCAGTGCTGTCGATCAGGTGCACGGCCCGCGACAGTTCGATGTCGACCTCGACCCTCGTCTCGTCCATCAGCTCGAGCGCGCCGACGCCGCCGCGGTCTGCGTAGGTCGCGTCGCGATGGCCGTCGAGTTCCTCGCTCACGCGCCGGCCGAGCGAATCGACGAAGGTCCTCTCGAACACGGTGGCGTCGCGCTGCAACGCCTTGACGATGTCGCCGTACTGCGCCTTCTCGCCGACGCTGCCGATGTCCTTCGAGTGCCCGAGCAACTGCGTCGTGCCGGCAAGCGCGCGTTGTGCCAGGGTCGGCGCGAGGGCGAGCTCGTCGTCGACGAAACGCTGGAAGAGGGGCGCGGTCGGCACGTTGGCTCGTGGAGTCGGCTCCGGATTATCCAGCCATGAAAAAGGGCCGCGCGAGGCGACCCTTCGGTGGTGGTGAGCGGATGTTGCGCTCGCGAGCCCGGAGCCTTGCCCCGGGCCTGCGATCACATGTCCATGCCGCCCATCCCGCCCATGCCGCCCATCCCGCCGCCCATGCCGCCGCCGGCCGGAGCGTCTTCCTTCGGCGCTTCGGAGACCATGGCTTCGGTGGTGAGCATCAGCGACGCGACCGAGGCCGCGTTCTGCAGCGCCGTGCGCGTGACCTTGGTGGGATCCAGGATGCCCATCTCGATCATGTCGCCGTACTGGCCGTTCTGGGCGTTGTAGCCGTAGTTGCCCTTGCCAGCCAGCACCGCGTTGACGATGACGCTCGGCTCGTCGCCCGCGTTCTGGACGATGATCCGGATCGGTTCCTCGATCGCACGCAGGATCAGCTTGATGCCCGCGTCCTGGTCGGGGTTGTCGCCCTTGATCGTGCCGGCCGACTGCTTGGCGCGAAGGTACGCGACGCCGCCACCGGCGACGATGCCTTCCTCGACGGCCGCACGGGTCGCGTGCAGTGCGTCTTCCACGCGGGCCTTCTTCTCCTTCATCTCGACTTCGGTCGCCGCGCCGACCTTGATCAGCGCCACGCCGCCGGCCAGCTTGGCCACGCGCTCCTGGAGCTTTTCCTTGTCGTAGTCGCTGGTCGCTTCCTCGATCTGGACGCGCACCTGCTTGACGCGCGCCTCGATGTCGGCCGCAGCGCCGCCGCCGTCGATGATCGTCGTGTTTTCCTTGGCGACTTCGACGCGCTTGGCCTGGCCGAGGTCGGCGAGCTGCACCTTCTCGAGCGTCAGGCCGACGTCCTCGGCGATCACCTTGCCGCCCGTCAGGATGGCGATGTCCTCGAGCATCGCCTTGCGACGGTCGCCGAACCCCGGCGCCTTGACGGCGACGACCTTCAGGATGCCGCGCAGCGTGTTGACCACGAGCGTGGCGAGCGCCTCGCCTTCGACTTCCTCGGCGACGATCAGCAGCGGGCGACCGCTCTTGGCCACCTGCTCGAGCGTCGGCAGGAGGTCGCGGATGTTGCTGATCTTCTTGTCGAACAGCAGCACGAACGGGTTGTCGAGCGCTGCGACCTGCTTGTCGGGGTTGTTGATGAAGTAGGGCGACAGGTAGCCGCGGTCGAACTGCATCCCTTCGACCACTTCCAGCTCGGACGCGAGCGACTTGCCGTCCTCGACGGTGATGACGCCTTCCTTGCCGACCTTGTCCATCGCGTCGGCGATGATCTTGCCGACCTCTTCGTCGCTGTTGGCCGAGATCGTGCCGACCTGGGCAATTTCCTTCGACGTGGTCGTCGGCTTGCTCTGCTTCTTCAGCTCCTCGACCAGCGCCGTGACGGCCTTGTCGATGCCGCGCTTGAGGTCCATCGGGTTCATGCCCGCGGCCACGTACTTCATGCCTTCGCGGACGATCGCCTGGGCGAGCACCGTCGCCGTCGTCGTGCCGTCACCGGCGATGTCGCTGGTCTTGGAGGCGACTTCCTTGACCATCTGCGCGCCCATGTTCTGGAGCCTGTCCTTGAGCTCGATCTCCTTGGCGACCGAGACACCGTCCTTGGTGACGGTCGGTCCGCCGAACGAGCGTTCGAGGACGACGTTGCGGCCCTTGGGCCCGAGCGTGACCTTGACCGCGTTGGCCAGGATGTTCACGCCTTCGATCATTCGTGCGCGCGCTTCGCCGCCGAACGAGACATCTTTCGCTGCCATGTGTTTTTCTCCGTGTTGAGTTCTGAACCGCTTATTTCTCGACGACGGCGAAGAGGTCTTCCTCGCGCATCACCAGGAGCTCGTCGCCGTCGACCTTGACGGTCTGGCCGCTGTACTTGCCGAACAGCACGCGGTCACCGACCTTCACGTTCATCGAGACGATGTCGCCCTTGTCGGTCTTCTTGCCGGGGCCGACCGACAGCACCTCGCCCTGATCGGGCTTCTCGGCTGCGTTATCGGGGATGACGATGCCGCCGGCGGACTTGGTTTCCTGCTCGACGCGCTTGACGATCACGCGATCGGCCAAAGGGCGAAGTTTCATGGGATCTCCTTGAGGCTTGAGCCTGCTGATGTGATTTGAGAGTGAGCACTCATGCCGCTCGACACGCGAACGCCTTGGCGCAGATGGTTAGCACTCATGTCGGTGGAGTGCTAGCAAGCATTATAGGGTTGTCCTCGACGCATTCAAGTCACCTGGCAGGCGCCGCTACAGTGCCGGCATGACCCGCCAGCGCCTCATCGCCGTCGACGCCGACGGCGTCCTGCTCGACTTCCACCTCGGCTACGCCGGCGCCTGGCAACGCGCATTCGGCCAGGCGCCCGTCGAGCGGGACCCGCAGGCCTACTGGCCGATCGACCGCTGGGCGGTCGAACGTCTCGACGACGCTGGCCGGGCACGCTTCCGGGCCCATTTCGACGAGACCTTCTGGACCACGGTGCCGGCGATCAACGGCGCGATCGAGGCCTGCCACCGGCTCCACGACGCCGGCTACCAGCTCGTCTGCGTCTCCGCGCTCGATGCGCCGTTCGAGGCAGCGCGCCTTCGCAACCTGCGCGACCACGGCTTTCCCATCGAGCGGGTCATCGCCACCGGCAACGCGACCGGCGAGCGCAGCCCGAAGGCCGACGCCATCACCGAGCTCGATCCGGAGGTCTTCGTCGACGACTATCTGCCGTACTTCCGCGGCGTTCCGGAGCACGTCCACACCGCGCTCGTGCTGCGAGCGCCCAACGGCAGCCCGAACATCGGCGACGAGCTGCGACTCGCACGTTCGACGCACGACGACCTCGGCGGGTTCGCGTCGTCATGGCTCGACGAGCGCGGCTGAGCGGCGTCGCCGGCGGCCGCGGCAGGCCGTCCGGCCCCACGTGACTTTCCGGCGCATCCCCAAATAGGACGGCCCCCTCGTCCTTGACGCTTCCCGGTCGCGCGCTTACAACCTCTGCCCTTGCGGCGCAGCGACGACGCGAGCACACGACAAGAGCGAGATGGACGACAGCACGGGTGGCGGAGATGTTGCGGAAGCGTCGGCGATCGTCGAAGCCTGGCTCCAGCCGTTGCCCGGCGATCCCTGCGGCGCCGATCTCGAGTACGACGACGATTTTCGCGAGATGGAGAAGGCGGCCAGCGGCCGCCCGGCGACGCAATTCGACGAAGGCATGGCGCCCGACTGGCGCTCGGTGCTCGGTCGCACGCAGAGCCTGTTCGAGCGCACACGCGACCTGCGCGTGGCGATCTACTGGACACGGGCACGCGTCCGGCTCGACGGCGCCGCCGCGCTGAGCGAGGGCCTGCGCCTCGCCCAGGGACTGCTCGAACGCTACTGGGACGACCTGCACCCGCGACCCGAGGACGGCGACGCCTACGCGCGAGTCAACGCGCTGGCCGATACCGCCAAGTCGCAGGGCCTGCTCGGCGACCTCCGGGAAGCGCTCGTCGTCAGCGATCGCTCCATCGGCGAACTGCGCGGTCGCGACATCGAGGTGGCGCTCGGCCTGATCGATCCGCGCATCGGCGAGGCGCCCCCCAGCCGCGGCGCCCTCGAGCAGATGCTCGGCGAGGCGGCTGCGAACCGCCCCGGCCTGCGTGCGTTTCCGGGTGCCGTGCTGGAGCGCCTGCAGGGCCTCCAGAAACTGATGCGCGACCGGGTCGGCTACGCCGCGGCGCCCGAGCTCGACCCGCTCAGGCAGGTGTTCGCCGGGCTGGCGCAGATGATGGCGGCAACCGACGGCGCCGGGTCGGGGCAGGGCGACGCGTCGGGCGCGGCCGACGGCGCCGATACCGGCAGCGACGCGACCCCGCGCCGTGCCGCGCGCGCAGGGGGGCTGGGCGCGGCAATCGACACGCGGGCCGACGCGCTGCGCGCGATCGACCTCGTCTGCGAGTACCTCGAGCGCACCGAGCCGACCAACCCGGCGCAGTTGATGCTGCGTCGCGCGCGCAAGCTCGTCAACAAGAACTTCGTTGAGCTGGTGCGCGAGCTGGCGCCCGATGCGCTCGGCGAGGTGGCCAAGGTCATGGGGCTCACGCCCGACGAACTTTCTGCACTTCAGACGCAGGAATGATGGCAAGATTTCGGGCTGTCGTCGCGAACGGCAGGCTCGGTGGCAGGTGATTTCAACGAGGAGTTCCAGGGATGGGAAGCAGCCAGAAATTCATCGCCCGCAACCGGGCGCCGCGCGTCCAGATCGAGTACGACGTCGAGCTCTACGGCGCGCAGAAGAAGGTCCAGCTGCCGTTCGTGATGGGCGTGCTCTCCGACCTCTCCGGCAAGCCCGAGGACCCGCTGCCGCCGGTCGCCGACCGCAAGTTCCTCGAGGTCGACGTCGACAACTTCGATGCACGCATGAAGTCGATGAAGCCGCGCGTCGCCTTCCAGGTGGAGAACACGCTCACCGGCGAAGGCAACCTGCCGGTCGACATCACCTTCGAGAACATGGACGACTTCTCGCCGGCCGCCGTGGCGCGCAAGGTCGCCGGCCTCGACAAGCTGCTCGAGGCGCGCACCCAGCTCGCCAACCTCATCACCTACATGGACGGCAAGACGGGCGCTGAAGAGCTGATCAACAAGGTGCTCGCCGACCCGGCGCTGCTGGCGTCGATCGGCGCCGAGGCCAGGCCTGGTTCGTCCGAAGGCGAGTCGTCCGCCGAGTGACGGCGGCACGCACCGACCCCGAAACAGCCTGAACCCGAACCGGAGTTTCAAGATGGCCGAACTCGAACGACAGGGCTCCGCACTCGCCGGAGTCACGATGCAGGGCGACGACTTCTCGTCGCTGCTGAAGAAGGAATTCAAGCCCAAGACCGCCGACGCGAAGAACGCCGTCGAGCAGGCCGTCCACACGCTCGCGCAGCAAGCGCTGGCCAACGTCAACATCCGCTCGACCGACGCGGTGCGCTCGATCGAGGCGATGATCGCCGCGCTCGACAAGAAGCTCACCGAGCAGGTCAACAAGATCATCCACCACGAGGATTTCCAGAAGCTGGAGTCGGCGTGGCGCGGCCTGCATTACCTCGTCAACAACACCGAGACCGACGAGCAGCTCAAGATCCGGGTGATGAACGTCTCCAAGTCCGAGCTCGGCAAGACGCTCAAGCGCTTCAAGGGAACGGCCTGGGACCAGTCGCCGCTGTTCAAGAAGCTCTACGACGAGGAATACGGTCAGTTCGGAGGCGAGCCCTACGGCTCGATCGTCGGCGACTACCACTTCGACCACACGCCGCCCGACGTCGAGCTGCTCACCGAGATGTCGAAGCTCGCGGCCTCCGCTCACGCGCCGTTCATCACCGGCGCGAGCCCGAGCGTGATGCAGATGGAATCGTGGCAGGAGCTCGCCAACCCGCGCGACCTGACCAAGATATTCACCACGCCCGAGTACGCGGCGTGGCGCAGCCTGCGCGAATCGGAGGACTCGCGCTACGTCGCGATGTGCATGCCACGCTTCCTCGCCCGGCTGCCCTACGGCGCGAAGACGAGCCCGGTCGACGAGTTCGATTTCGAGGAGGAAACCGCAGGCGCCACGCACACCAACTACAGCTGGGCCAACGCGGCCTACGCGATGGCGGTCAACGTCAACCGTTCGTTCAAGACCTACGGCTGGTGCTCGCGCATCCGCGGCATCGAATCGGGTGGCGCCGTCGAGAACCTGCCGACGCACACCTTCCCGTCGGACGACGGCGGCGTCGACATGAAGTGCCCGACCGAGATCGCGATCTCCGACCGGCGCGAGGCGGAGCTGTCGAAGAACGGCTTCCTGTCGATGATCCACCGCAAGAACTCCGACTTCGCGGCGTTCATCTCCGGCCAGTCGCTGCAAAAGCCGCAGGAATACGAGGACCCCGACGCCACCGCCAACGCCGCGCTCGCCGCGCGCCTGCCGTATCTGTTCGCCTGCAACCGGTTCGCCCACTACCTCAAGTGCATCGTGCGCGACAAGGTCGGTTCGTTCCGCTCGCGCGACGCGATGCAGGAGTGGCTCAACGAGTGGATCCTCAACTACGTCGACGGCGACCCGCTGAATTCCAGCGAGGAGACCAAGGCCAAGCGGCCGCTTGCCGCGGCGCAGGTCGAGGTCGAGGAGGTCGAGGGCTCCCCCGGCTACTACCAGTCGAAGTTCTACCTGAAGCCCCACTACCAGCTCGAAGGCCTGACCGTGTCTTTGCGCCTGGTGTCCAAGTTGCCGTCCGAGAAGACGGCGTAACCCCGGTCCGAAGGCAAGGAGCACAGCACCATGGCAGTCAATGCATTCATCACCTTCTTCGACAAGGCCGACGGCGAGTCGATCCAGAAGGGCAAGGAAAAGTGGATCGAGATCCAGGGTTGGGACTGGGAGATCGAGGCCGAGTCGAGCTGGACCAAGGGCGGCGGCGCGAGCGTGGGCAAGGCCAACCCCGGGAAGATGAACTTCGAGACGTACTTCAACACCGCCTCGACCGTCGTCATGGGCTACATCTGCACGGGCAAGAACTTCCCGAAGATGGAGCTGCAGATGATGAAGACGACGGGCAAGGGCAGCCCCGAGACGTACTTCACGATGACGATGGAAGGCGCCTACATCACCAAGGTGACCAACTCCGGAACGGAGGAAGGCAACGTCGTGCAGAAGATCGAGCTCGTCTTCAAGACGGTGAAGATCGAATACAAGATGCAGGACAACAAGACCGGCGCGCTGACGGCGCCCAAGACGTTCAACTGGAACATCCCGGAGATGACGGCGTCGCCGTCGAGCTGATCGTCTCGCGCTTGTCGAGCGCGTCAGCTCCGGCGTCTGGTTGGCGCCGACGCGCGATCTCGCGGTGACTCGGTGCGCGCTGGCCGCACCGAGCTTGTAGGCATTGCGTCCGCTCGAACATGGCCTGGTCCAACATCTACTGTCAGATCATCGGCGCAACCGGTCCCGTGATCGGCGAGGGCCTGCTCGAGGGCTGGTGGACCTCGATCGAGCTCACCGGCTTCTCCTGGGACATCAATTCCGCCTCGGACGCCAACAAGAAGACCTCGTTCGTCGAGATGATGAAGAGGGCGGCCATCACCGCCAGTCCGGTGCGGGGCGTCAAGAGCTCGGCAACGGGCGGCAAGCTGACCATCACCAAGCGCTTCGACATCGCATCGTCGGAGATCCACTTGCTGATGGATCAGCGCCTGCCGATCGTATCGGTATCGATCACCGTGCTGCACATGAAGCCGGGCCCTGCCTCGTTCCACTCGCCTGGTTTCGTCATCCTCGCCACCGATTGCAAGATCGACAGCGTGACCGAAAGCATGGAGCCCGGAGACAAGGGCGTCGAGATCAAGGAAAGCGTCGAGATCGATTACGAGATGATGACGATCACCTACCTTCGTCCGATCATGGGGCAGCCGATTCCGATGCCGCCTTTCATCTACAAGAGACAAGCGGCGTCCTCCACCCCGAGCGTGCCGAGCCTGTAGAAGCAAGGACGTTGCCATGACCACTGCCGTTGCAGAGGCCTACATGCTGATCCTCAGGCCGGTACCGGTCATCGGGGAGGCCTGGGCCGTGCCGTTCAATGGTCAGATCTACATCGATCAGTGGGACTGGACGTTGAAGCCCGGCGAGCGCCAGCAGTCGGCCGCGCCGGCGCTCGGCGGCGATGCAGGAGGTGCGCGAGGACCGCAAGGGCGCGAAGGCGAACCCGCCGCACCGGGCCGGCCGCAGTTGCAGCGCGCCGAACCTCCGCCTCCGTTCGAAGGCGACGCGCTCGTTCGCGAGGTGGCCCGGGTCCAGAGGAGCGACGCATCGCAGGCGTGGCGCGACCGTCGGATTCGCGAGTTGATCACGCGCGCATCGCAGGAATACAACCGGGCTCGAGAGCAAGCGTCGACATCGGCGTCGGCAGCGGCTGAGGGCGGAGCCGCGAATGCCTCCGAGGAACATGCCAACGCGCTGGAATTCAACTTCAAGAAGAACACCGACCTGGCGACTTCGCAGATGCTGTATCTGCTCGCCAACAACGACCTGATCCCGACCGTCATCCTGACGGTCTTCCATCGATCGTCCGTCGTTCCGGTGACGCTCATCATCACCATGCTCAACGTCCGCTTCACGTCGTGCAAGCTCGCGGCCGAGCCGGGCGAGACGATGACCGACATGGTCGAGGACTGGGCCGGCACCTACGAGCACGTCTCGTACGCCTACCAGAACCGCCCGCCGATCGGGCTGCCGACGAGCGCGGCGGCGGCGGCGACGCAAGGCCGCGTCAAGGCCTTCATCATGGAGCCGCGCGGCTGATCGAGTTCGCATGAAGCTGTCCAACTACCGCGACATCAGCCCGCCGCAAGGCGACGTCCGCGCGGGCTTCCAGTGGGAGTTCGTCTGCGACTGCTGCGGCGAGACCTGGAAGTCGCCGTTCACGCCGTTTCGAGCCGGGCAGGTCTCCGGCCTCATCCGTCGCGTCGGATACGTGCTCGGCGAGTTCTACAAGGTCGGCGCCCTGACCGACATCGTCGCCAAGGTCGGACGCGCGAGCGGCACGTCGGTCGAATCGGGCGGCAAGGGATCGAAGGAGGCAGCGCTGGCGCAGGCCATCGCCCTCGCGCAGGACCGCTACCACCGCTGCGAGAGCTGCAAGACGACCGTCTGCGACAACTGCTGGGACGAGGACCGCGAGTTGTGCATCAAGTGCGACAAGATCGCGGGCGCCGGCAACGGCGCGGCGGCAGCGACCTCCGGCGCGTCGGCGATGGCGTGCCCGAACTGCCAGACGCCGTCGCAGGGCGGCCGCTTCTGCCACGAGTGCGGCTTCGACATGGCGAGCACCCACAAGAGCTGCCCGTCGTGCGGCGTGACGTTGTCGAGGCAGGCGCGGTTCTGCACCGACTGCGGCCACGGCTTCTGACCGGCACGCTGCAGCCGAGCACCATGGCCGATCCGCGAACCGAAGCCGAGGCGGCGCTGCGCGCGGGCGATCCGAAGGGCGCACTGCAGCACCTCACCGCTGCCGTTCGCGCCAAGCCGGCCGACGCGAAGCTGCGCGTCTTCCTCGCCCAGCTGCTGTGCGTCCTCGGCCAGTGGGAGCGCGCGCACACGCAGCTCAACGTCGTCGCCGACATGGACGGCGAGACGGCGGCGATGCGCGAAACCGTCGGCCACGCGATGCGCTGCGAGCTGATGCGCGCGCGCGTCTTCGCCGGCGAGCGCACGCCGATGGTGTTCGGACAGCCCGACGAATGGCTGGCGCTGCTGATCGAGTCGCTGCTGCAGAAGGGCCGCGGCGACGCCTCCATGGCGAACGAGCTCGCGGCCCGCGCGGTCGACGCCGCACCCGAGGTCTCGGGGCGCATCGACGGCGAGCCCTTCGCCTGGATCGCCGACGCCGACTCGCGCCTCGGCCCGGTGCTCGAGGCGTGCGTCAACGGCCGCTACTACTGGGTCCCCTTCTCGCGGCTCTCGAAAGCCGTGTTCGAGGCTCCCGAGGACCTGCGCGACTGCGTCTGGACGCCGGCGCAACTCTTCTTCCACAACGGCGGCGAGACCGTCGCGCTCGTGCCCACCCGCTATCCGGAGTCGGAAGCCAGCGACGACGGGGCGATCTGTCTCGCCCGCAAGACCGAATGGGTCGCCGCCGGCGACGACCGCTGGCACGGGCTCGGCCAGCGCGTGCTCGCCTGCGACAGCGGCGACCACGCGCTGATGAGCATCCGCACCATCGAGCTCGACGAGTCGCCCGCGGCAACGACGGCTCCGGCCGCCGCATAGGCGGCATGGCGAGCCTCACGTCGCAGGAACGGTTGCAGCCGTCGCTGCTCGACCGGCTGACCGACCACGAACCGGCGTCGAGCCGCGAAGCGATCGAGGCACGCGTGCTCAGCAAGCAGCAGCTGCGCGATGCGGTCTTGCGCGATCTGTCGTGGCTCTTCAACACGACCCGTGCCGAACCCGACCCCGACCGCGGCGACCCCGACGACATCGCCCACTGGAAAGACGCGCCGCACGCCCGTACCTCGGTCATCAACTACGGCATTCCCTCGCTGGCCGGCGTGACCGTGTCGCGCCTGCAGTTTCCGGCGATCGAATTCGCGGTGCGCCAGGCGATCATCGAGTACGAGCCGCGCATCGACCCGAAGACGCTGCGCGTCGAGGTCGCCAAGATGGGTAGCTTCAACATCCAGCACAACAGCCTGCGCCTCATCATTCGCGGGCAGATGTGGAACCAGCCGGTTCCGCTCGAGTTGCTGCTCGCCGCCGACGTCGACGTCGAGACCGGCCTGGCGGCCGTGCGCGACATGCGCAACTGACCGATGGATCCGCGGCTGCTGCGCTACTACAACCAGGAGCTCCGCTACCTGCGCGAGATGGGGGGCGAGTTCGCCCGCGAGTTCCCGAAGATCGCCGGCCGTCTTGGCATGGAGGGCATGGAGGTCGCCGACCCCTACGTCGAGCGGCTGATCGAGGGCTGCGCCTTTCTCGCCGCCCGGGTCCAGCTCAAGCAGGACGCCGAGTACCCGCAGCTCGCGCAGCGCCTGCTCGAAGTGATCGCGCCGAATCTCACTGCGCCGGTGCCGTCGATGCTGATCGCGCGCATGAGGCCGGGCAAGGATCCGAACCTCGTCAACGGCTTCAAGGTGCCGCGAGGCGCCGCGCTGAGCGGACCGCAGACGGCGCTCAGCCGCACCCGGTGCGAGTTCCGCACCGCGCAGGACGTCGTGCTGACGCCGGTTCGGGTCAGTGGCGTCGAATATTTCCTCAACGCCTCCGATCTGCCGCTGTCGACGCTGCCGCAGCGCCCGCGCAGCGGCGTGCGCATCAAGCTCGAGCTGCCGGCGGGGCTCACCTTCGCGCAGCTGAAGATCGGCTCGCTTCGTTTCTTCCTCGGCGGCCTGCCCGACGTCGCGCTGCGCCTGCACGAGCTCGTGTGCGGCGCGACGATCGGCCTGCTCGCCGGCCCGCCCGGGCGCGGGGTCGAAGCCGGCCGGCTGTTCATCGAAGCCAGTCACGTGGGTGCCGTCGGCTACGACGACGCAGACGCGATGCTTCCCGTCACGCTGCGCGGCCTCGCCGGAACGCGGCTCGTGCAGGAGTACTTCGCCTTTCCGCAGCGCTTCCTGTTCATCGACGTGTCGGGCCTCGCGCCGGCATTCGCGAAGACGGCCGGCAACCGCTTCGAGATCGCGATCCTGTTCGACCGCTACGTGTCGTCGCTCGAAGGGGCGGCCGAGGCCGAGAACTTTCAGCTGCACTGCGTTCCGGCGGTCAACCTCTTCGAGCGTCGAGCCGACCGGCTCCACCTCGACGACGGGTCCACCGCGTACCACCTGGTCCCCGACCGCACCGCCGGCCTCGACTACGAGGTGTTCGACGTGTCGTCGGTCCGGGGCCTTCGCGACGACAGCGAGGAGCAGGTCTTCCTGCCGCTGTTCGCCGCGCCGCAGTCCGAGCCGGGCGGCCGCGACGGCGCGTACTGGAGCGCGGTGCGCGAGCCGCGTCTGGCGTCGGAGAAGCGCAAGCGCGAGGGCCCGCGCTCGGGCTACGTCGGAACCGAGGTCTTTCTCTCGCTCGTCGACGCGCGCGACGTTGCGTACAAGGGCGCGCTGCGCCAACTCGCGGTGACGATGCGTTGCACCAACCGCGACCTGCCGCTCTTCATGCCCACCGGCCAGGGCGGTGCCGAGCTCGCGCTGGGCACGAGCGCGCCGGTCGAAGGCATCTCGGTCGTCGCCGGGCCGTCGCGCCCGCAGAGTGCGATGCGCGAAGGTCCGGTGGCGTGGCGTCTGCTCGGCCTGCTGTCGCTCAACTACCTGTCGCTGCTCGAGAGCACGTCCGACGAAGGGGCGCTGACGCTGCGCGAGATCCTCGCCGTGTTCGCAGCCGGCGCCGACTCGGGGCTGAAGCGGCAGATCGACGGCGTGCGCTCGGTCTCGGTCAAGCCGGTTGTCCGTCGCCACCCGGTGGCCGGGCCGATCGCGTTCGCGCGCGGCCTGGAGGTGGGGCTGACCGTCGACGACCTGTCGTTCGAGGGCGGAAGCGCGGCGCTGCTGACATCGGTCCTGCACCAGTATTTCTCGCGCCACGTGTCGATGAACACCTTCGTGCAGACGAAGCTTTCATCGCTCAGCCGCGGTCCGATCATGACCTGGGCGCCGCGCCTGGGCGCGAGGGCGCCGCTGTGAACGCGCCCGGCGAGCTCGTCGCGGTGGCCGATACGGAGCCTCCCGCGGTTCCTGCGATCGCGACAGAGGCGCTGTACCAGCGGCTCGAGCGCGACATCCACCGCTTCGACCTGTTCGAGGCGATGCGGCGGCTCGAGAACGCGCACCTCGACAAGCCGCGCCTCGGCGACGCCGTGCGCCCGGGCGACGAGCCGATCCGCTTCGCGCAGGAAGCTTCCCTCATCTTCGCGCCGTCGCCGCTCGCCGCGTTCGACCGCCGCGACGGCAAGCCGCCTCGCCTGGTGCAGCGGGTGTTCGGCTTCATGGGCCCGAACGGGGCGCTGCCGACGCACCTGACCGAGTACGCCCGCGAGCGCCAGCTCTACAGCGCCGACGCGACGTTCGTCCGCTTTCTCGACACGCTGCTGCATCGCTTCGGCCTGTTCTTCTACCGCGCGTGGTCGCGCGCGCAACCGGTCGTCGGCCTCGACCGCCCCGCCGATGCGCCGGTCGTCCGCCACATCGGCTCGCTCATCGGCGTGGTGGAGCCGTCGGCGCGTGGGCGCGACGCGCTGGGCGACATGCCCAAGCTCTTCTTCGCCGGCCGGCTCGCCCGATCGGTGCGCGACGCCGACGGCCTCGAAGCGTGGCTGCGGTTGCAGTTCGACGTGCCGGTGCGCGTCGAGCAGTTCCAGGGCCACTGGATGCGGCTCGGCGTCGACGAGCGCTCGCGGCTGCGCCGCCACGGCCAGTTCGCGCTTGGCCGCGGCGCCGTCCTCGGCCGTTCGGTCTGGGACGTGCAGCACAAGTTCCGAATCGTCGTCGGCGCCTTGTCGTGGTCGCGCTTCGCGTCGATGCTGCCGGGCGGCGAAGCCCTCGAGCAGTTGCGTGCACTGGTGCGCCAGTACGTCGGTTTCGAGTTTGCGTGGGACCTGCAGCTCGTTCTCGAACGCGACGGCGTGCCGACCTGGCCGCTGCGGCCGACGCGGGACGCCCGATTCGGACGCCTCGGCCGAACGGCGTGGCTGCACGGGTCGAAGGGCCATCGCCGCAGGCGCGACGCCGACGACCTGGTGATGAACGTCGAGAGCATCAAGGCGCAGAACATGAAAACGGGAGTGCATTCATGAGCGACATCAGTCGGGTGGCCTTGTTCGGCAAGCTCAACCCGCTCGTCTACAAGACGATCGAAGGCGCCACCGTCTTCTGCAAGCTGCGCGGCAATCCTTACGTCGAGCTGGTTCACTGGATCAAGCAGCTGCTCGAGACCAACGAGTCCGACCTGAACGCGATCGTTCGCCACTACCGGCTCGACATGTCGACGCTCGCCAAGGACGTGACCGTTGCGCTCGACCGGCTGCCGCGCGGCTCGACATCGCTTTCCGATTTCTCCGACCACGTCGAGCAGGCGATCGAGCGCGGCTGGGTCTACGGATCTCTCCAGTTCGGCGACGCCGGCGTTCGCAGCGGCTACCTGATGATCGGCATCCTCAACAGCCGTGGGCTGTCGAATGCACTGCTCGGCATCTCGCGCCAGTTCGAGAAGGTCAAGGCCGACGACCTCGCCGAGAACCTGGAGGCGATCGTCGGCAAGTCCGGCGAGAGCGGTCTCGGTCCGCAGGACGGCTCGGGCCTGTCGGGCGGCCAGCCGGGCGAGGTCTCGGGCGCGATGGCACCGGCGGCGATGGGCAAGCAGGAGGCGTTGAAGAAGTTCACCGTCGACCTCACCGAGCGCGCCCGCGAGGGCAAGATCGACCCGGTCACCGGCCGCGACGACGAGATCCGCCAGATCGTCGACATCCTGATGCGGCGTCGGCAGAACAACCCGATCCTCACCGGCGAGGCCGGCGTGGGCAAGACGGCGGTGGTGGAAGGCTTTGCGCAGCGCCTGGCGCGTGGCGACGTGCCGCCGCAGCTGCAGGGCGTGTCGCTGCTGACGCTCGACCTGGGCCTGTTGCAGGCCGGCGCATCGATGAAGGGCGAGTTCGAGCAGCGGCTGCGGCAGGTGATCGACGAGGTGCAGGCCAGTCCGAAGCCGATCATT
>JBBSUK010000061.1:0-19918 GCA_038234975.1 Burkholderiales bacterium | reverse complement strand
TGCCTCCTCGTCGACGACCGCGACGAGAACCTGCTCGCTCTGTCCGCGATGCTCGCGTCGCCGACCGTCGAGACGCTGCAGGCACGCTCGGGTCGCGAGGCGCTCGAGCTGCTGCTCGTCCACGACGTGGCGCTCGCGCTCGTCGACGTGCAGATGCCCGAGATGGACGGCTTCGAGCTGGCCGAGCTGATGCGCGGCAGCGGGCGCACGCGGCAGGTGCCGATCATCTTCGTCACCGCCGGCGAGCACGACCAGCACCGCGTCTTTCGCGGCTACGACAGCGGCGCGGTCGACTTCCTGCACAAGCCGATCGAGTCGCGTGTGCTGCACAACAAGGCGCAGGTCTTCTTCGAATTGCACCGCGCCCGGCAGCGCATGGCCGAGCAGCTCGCCGAGCGCACCGAGACGCTGCGCTTCAACGAGATGTTCACCGGCATCCTCGGCCACGACCTGCGCGGCCCACTGTCGGCGATGATGATGTCGGCGATGGTGATCAGGAAGCGCGCCGACGACGAGCCGACGCAGCAGGCCGCCGCGCGGCTCGTGTCCAGCGGCAAGCGCATGAGCCGCCTGATCGAGGACATGCTCGACCTCACCCGCGCCAGGCTCGGCGGTGGCATCCCCGTCGACCCGGCACCCGGCGAGCTCGCGCCGGTGTTCGAACGCGTCGTCGAGGAGCAGCGCGCCGCCGCGCCCGACCGCGCGATCGAATGGCGCGCGAGCGGCAGCAGCACGGGCGCATGGGACGCCGACCGCCTCGCCCAGGTCGCCGGCAACCTGATCGGCAACGCCGTGCGCCACGGCGAAGCCGGCACGCCGATCGACGTCGAGTTCGACGGCAGCGACGCGAGCGAGGTGCGGCTGACGGTGGCCAACGCCGGAACGATCGCCGCGGAGGCGATCGGCTTCGTCTTCGATCCGTTCCGCAAGGGCCGCGAGCGAGGGTACTCGAGCGACGGTCTCGGCATCGGCCTGTACATCGTCGCCCAGATCGTCGCCGCGCACGGCGGCAGCATCGACGCTCGATCGTCCGACGGTCGGACCGAGTTCGCCGTTCGTCTGCCTCGGCGAACGAAACGCTGAAGCGCGTCGACCCCGTCACGGGGCGATCGAATGTTGCAGGTCGCGCACGACCGACGGTCGCCGCGGCGGTGGAGTTGCGCGAGCCGACGCGCAACACTGGTGGCATCGCGGAGCCCGTCTTCGCACCTTCGCGTCCAGGAGACCGACCGCCATGCAGCTCGCCTTCGATCGAACCGAGACCCGACCTTCACGCTGGAGCCAGGACGGCGCCGAGTACGTCCGCTCCCCGCTCGACTGGTGCGCGCGCTGCTCGCGCCGCCTCGTCAGCCTGAACCCGCGGCTCACCGCCGAGCAGGCGCTCGACCTCTCGCACGAACTCTCGCTCATCGAAGACGTGAGGGCGAAATCGCCCGAGCGCGTCGCCGAAGACCTGCTGCGCGTCGACGTCGCGGTCGACTGAGCCCGATCGATGTCGCGGTGCCGTCGCCGCTAGCGATCGAGGCCCGGCTGCGGCAGCACGGCGATGCGCTGCGCACCCGCCGCTTCGAGGATCGCCTTCACGTCCTGGCCTGCCGCGGCGCTCGCCACCTTGACCGTCAGCAACGTGCCTTCACGGCGGACGAGGTCGCGGTAGGTCGCGACATCGCCGGTCGGCGGCGACGTCGCCATGAGTCCGTCGAGCAGGTGGCCGAACGATGCCACGAGGCCGCCGGTCAGCATCTCGTCGGTGTTCACGGCGGTGGTGTTGGCAGCGTCGGGCGTATCGCGGTGCAGCGTCACGTCCGCATCGGGCGTTCCGCTCGACCGAAGCCGATCCGCGGCGCGGCCGGCTGCAGCCGCATCCTCGAATGCGGCGACGACGATGGGCTGGGTCATGTCTGGCTTCCTGGTGGCTGCGGCGTCGACCATCCCGGCAAACGCGATGCCCGCGGAGCGTCTGCGCCTGGCGCTGATGCACACTCGGCATCGACTTGCGGAGCCTGACACCATGACCATTCCCAGAACCCGCCTCGGCCGGACCGGCCTGACGGTGTCCCGACTGTGCCTCGGCACGATGACGTTCGGCCTGCAGACCGACGAGCCGACGTCGTTCGCGATCCTCGACCACGCCGTCGAGGCAGGCATCGACTTCATCGACACCGCCGACGTCTACCCGCTCGGTGGCACGCCGGAGACCGCGGGCGGGACCGAGACGATCATCGGCCGCTGGCTCAGGGCGCGTGGCGCCGGCGCACGGCGCGAGGTCGTGCTGGCGACGAAGGCGGTCGGCAAGGTCGGCCCGCGCGACTGGGACCAGGGCGCATCGCGCAAGCACCTGCTCGATGCCATCGACCGCTCGCTCGAGCGCCTGCAGACCGACCACGTCGACCTCTACCAGCTCCATTTCGACGATCGCGCGACCCCGCTGGACGAGACGCTCGAAGCGCTCGACACGATCGTGCGTTCCGGCCGTGCCCGCTACGTCGGCGTGTCGAACTTCATGGCGTGGCGCCTGGCCCGCGCGCTCGGTCGAAGCGAGCTGAAGGGCCTGGCGTCCTTCGTCAGCGTGCAGCCGCGCTACAGCCTCCTGTTTCGCGAGATCGAGCGCGAGCTGCTGCCGCTGGCCGACGAGGCCGGGCTCGCCGTCATCCCCTACAACCCGCTCGCCGGCGGCCTGCTCACCGGCAAGTACGCGCGCGGCGGCGCCCCCGAGGCCGACTCGCGTTTCACGCTCGGCACCGCCGGGAAGATGTACCAGGACCGCTACTGGAACGATCGCTCGTTCGAGACGGTCGCCGCGTTGCGCAACGTCGCCGACGAGGCCGGCCTCGAGCTGACGACGCTTGCCGTCGCGTGGGTCATGGCCAACCCCGCGATCACCGCGCCCATCCTCGGCGCGAGCAGGCCCGGGCAGCTCGACGCGACCATCGCCGCCGCCTCGCTCACGCTCGACCCGGCGCTCAAGGCGAAGCTCGACGAGCTCACCGCGGAGTACCGGAAAGGCGACGCACCACGCTGAGTGCACGGGCGCGAGCGTTGTGTTCGAGCGGATATAGCGCTAAGGTGGCGCGCAGTGCCCTGCACCGATGCCGCCATGCCCACTGCCCGCGCTGCCCGGGTTCGTGCCGCACGCGCGCTCTGTGCCCTCGCCTTCGCCGGTGCGACCGGCTTCGCGAACGCGGCCGAGCTCATCGTGTCAGCCGCGGCGAGCCTCACCAACGCGTTCCGTGACGTGGCCGCCGCGTTCGAGAAGGCCCATCCCGGAACGCAGGTACGGCTGAACTTCGCGTCTTCCGGGGCGCTGCTGCAGCAGATCGCCCGGGGGGCGCCCGTCGACGTGTTCGCGAGCGCCGACGAGGAGACGATGAACGACGCCGAGCGGCAACGGCTCGTGAAGGCGGGAACCCGGCTCGACTTCGCCCGCAACGCACTGGTCGTCGTCGTCCCGCGCGACGCCGCCCGATCGCCAGGTTCGCTCGCCGAGCTGGCCGGCCCCGCCTACGCCAGGGTCGCCGCCGGAACGCCCGCCAGCGTGCCGGCCGGTCGTTACGCGAACGGCGCGCTCGAGCAGGCGCGACTGTGGAGTGCCGTCGCGCCGAAACTGATCGGCGCGCAGTCGGTTCGCCAGGTGCTCGACTACGTGGCACGCGGCGAGGTCGATGCCGGTTTCGTCTATGCGACCGACGCGGCGTCGATGCCCGACAAGGTCAAGGTCGCCTTCACCGTGCCGACGACGACGCCGTTGCGCTATCCGGTCGCGGTGGTGGAGGCGAGCAGCGAAGGCGAAGCGGCACAGGCCTTCGTCTCGTTCATCGCATCGCCATCGACCCGGGCGATCCTCGGCCGGTACGGGTTCGACAAGCCGTGACGTTGCGCGATGAAGGCTAGCGGCTCGGCTCGACGACCGGCGACGCGATGCCGAGCGAGCGTCTGAGCGCCTGGAACTCCTTCGACGCGCGCAGCACCGCGCGGCCGGCCGCGACCAGGCCCGAAACCTCGTCGGCCCGGATGGAGAAGGCCGTCGGCACCTGCAGCAGCCTGCGCCGCGCCTCGCCCTGCGGCGCGTCGCGGAGGTTGACCTGGATCAGGAAGATCTCGGCATCCGGCGCAAAGGCGCGAAAGCGGGCGGTGCGGTCGCCCTTGATGTCGTCTCGCCAGCGCCGCGCGACGTCGACGAGGAACTCCTGCGTCTCGCCGGTGGCCCGCGCACCGGCACCGAACAGCAGCGCGTCGACCACCTCCGTCGTCGTCGGCACGCGATCGCTCTCGTCGATGCGGCGCGCCGGGTCGCGCTCGGCGTTGACGACGACGACGACGACCCGCTTGACGCTGCCCGGCGCAACGGCCACCTCCGAGAACGCCGCGCCGACGCCGCCGCCGGCGAGCGCCCGGTCGAGCAGGCGGCGAACACCGAGGTTGTCGGCGAGGCCACCGTCGACGAGGTGGATGTAGGGCCGCGCCGCAGCGTCGAGGTAGGAGCGCGCCTGGGCGCGAAACAGGCGGGCGCGAAACCCGCCGTCGTCGCTGGCCGGCGCCGCCGTTTCGACCTCGACGGGCAGCGGGCACTCGCCACGGTAGTTGCGCAGCGTCACCGGCGTGAGCAACAGCGGCACCGCGGAAGATGCGGCGACGGCGAGCGACAGCGGCACCGAAGCCAGGTCGGAGCAGATCAGCTCGAACTGCTCTGACGTGAAGTCGAAGCCTTCACCGAGCGACATGTCGGTGGCGGTGACGACGAGCTGCGGATGGCGCGGCCGCCGGGCGATGTCGCCGAACGTCGTGCCTCGGTAGAGCGTCGCGAGCCGGCGCTCGAGCAGCTGGCTGCGGCCGATCCAGGGCGACGTGAGCTGGTAGAGGTTGGCCGGCCGCGCGAGCTGCGCCAGCAGGCCGTCCTGGAAGTCCTGGCGCAGGAAGTCGGCATCGAACCGGTCGAGCCCGGTCGATCCGAAGGCGGCGAAGTAGGCAGCGACGATGCTGCCGCCCGAGACGCCGCTGACGATGTCCATCGCATCGAGCACGTTGCCGGTGCGGTCGTTCCAGCAGCACGGCGTGTCGCGCAGCTCCTGCAGCACGCCGTAGCCGAACGCCGCGGCCCGCGCGCCACCGCCGGAAAGCGTGACGGCGAACAGGGCGCTGGGATCACGGTTGGCCACCGACCGCGCGTCGGGCATCAGCGGCCCGCGCAGCGGCTCGTTGATCCACGGTCGCGCCGTCGAGCATCCGCCCGCGGCGAGGCACACGGCGAGCACGAGCGAGAGAGCGGCGAACTTCATCCTGGCTTCGACTCTAGCGCCGCATCTCCAGCAGCGTGCGCGCCAGCAGCGTGCGCAGCTCGCCGCGACGCAGCAGCGGCACGAACGGGTTGTGGCCGACCAGGCCGGCGTCGTCGGCAACCTCGACGATGCGCGCCGACGGGATGATCGCCGCCAGCGCCGTCGCCGCGTCGCGGTCGCGCGGATGGTCGGCACCGGCGACGAGCCAGACGCCGCGCAATGGCGCCGCATTCGCGCCTGCCGTGTTGCCGCGCAGCGCGTCACCAGCGCTGTGGCCGAGCGCGTGGCGCCAGCGCGCGTCGTCTGGGCCCTTGCTGCCGACGGCGACGGCGCCGTCGAGGCCGAGGCGCCGCGCCGCCATCAGCGCCGGCAACGCGCCGCCGCTCGTGCCAAGGGCGACCACATTCGCGTAGCTGTCCGCATGCGCGAGCGTCGCGATGCGGTCGACGGCTGCGTCGAACCGGTCGGTGGGCGGCGGAAGCAAGCCATGAAAGAAGCCGCGGCCTTGCGGATAGCGGACGAAGACGAGGTCGACCTCGCGCGCGGCGAACTGTTGCAGGAAGACCGGCGTAGGCAGCATCAGTCGCGCCGACGACCCGGTGAAAGCCACGACGAGGGTCTTCGACGACGGCGCTCCGGCACCGCGGTAGAGCACCAGCTGGTGCGCGAGCCGTGTCCGCGTGTAGACCTCGGCAGGCGCGCCTTCCGCGCCGCGTGTGCGCATGCCGTCGAGGCGACGGATCCAGCGCCGCTGGTGCAGCGCGTGTTCGGCGCGCCGGCCGACGGCCCGCAACAGCCGCGGGAAGCGACCTCGCGCCAGCGCCAGCACCCGGGTCGGCCAGAACGAGACGCGAGAACTCCAGCCGGGCGTGGCCATCAGCTCGCGGTGCAGCACCTCTGCCTCGTCGGGCGTGATGCGGTTCTCGAACGCGATGTGCACCTTCGACAGCTGGTTGACAGTGCGGCAGTCCCGGCAGCAGCGACGGTACAGCCGCGTCACCCGGCGCTCGCCGCTCACCGCTTCGACCGTCATGCGCCGCCCGCGTCCTGCGTGTCGGAACAGACATCATAGATTCGGTGGCCAGCGCGCCGCGCTCGCCCGTCGGAGCGGCTTGCGTCGGCCGCGCCGATTGCGCAGGTGTCGCGGCGATCGGTCCGCGGCCAGCGCGTGCAGGCCTTCACGCGCGAGCGCCGCACGGACGTTCACGGCAACCCGCAACTGCCTACGATCCGGCTCCCGCCACGCGGCCGATCCGTTCGGCATGCCTGCCATGACCTTTCTCTGGATCGGTGTCGCCCTGCTCGTCGCCGCGGCGCTGAGCTTCGTCTTCCTCCGCAGGCGTGCTGCCGGGCCGGCCGTTCCCGCGCGCAGCGCGGTCCGGCCGGTCGCTCGCGGCGCGGCCGGCCCGATGGCCCGCACCGCGACCGCCGCCGCGCCCGGCGCGACGACACCACAGACCGCGGCGCGCCTCGCCTCGACTGCGGCGACACCGACCGCTGCCGACGAACCGGTGCCACCCGCACTCGCCGGATTCGATCTGCTGCGCGCCGCCGACCTGCCGGACGAGCGCCGTCGCTCTTATGTGGAGACGTTTCGCGACATCCCGCGTCCGCCGAAGCTGATGCACCACCTGCTCTCGCCCGACTTCGTGAACACGGCGAGCTCGGCGAAGCTCGTCGACCTCATCACCGGCGAGCCGCTGATCGCAGTCAAGGTGCTCACCGCCGTCAACTCGCCGATGTACGGCCTGAAGTCGCCGGTCGGCAGCATCGGCCAGGCCGTGACGTACCTCGGGTTGAACACGGTGCGCAGCGTCTGCCTGCAGTACATCCTGATCGCCTCGTTCACCGCCGACAGCGCCGATCGCAAGCGCCGGCTCGACGCGGCGTGGAGCGCCAGCGCGCTCGCCAGCGAGCTCACGCAGCAGCTCTCGCAGCGGCTCGAGCTCGCCGATCGCGGCTCGCTCGTCAGCGCCGTCGTGCTGTCCTTTCTCGGCCGACTGGCGACGACGGCCGCGCTTTCGGCCGAGCAGCTCGCCGCGCTGCCGCCGCACGGCCTGCTCGAGCGCACGGCCGTCGAGCAACGGACGCTCGGACTGTCGGCATCGCAGATCGGCCGTGTGCTGATGGGCGAGTGGGGCCTTCCGGCCCAGGTCGTCGAGGACGCCTCCGGGATCGATGCGGTGCTGTCACCCCTGCGGCACTCCATTCGGCCGACCATGGCGAACGACTGGCCATCTGCTACCTCTGCGCCCGACTCGGCGAGCGAATGGCAGAGGGCACGCTCGCCGACCTCGCGTCGTTCCCGACCAGCCTCGACGGCGACGCCGAGTTCTTTCACCTGCGCAGCTACCTCGGCCGACCCCTGGTCGCCAGGGCGGTGCAGCTGCTCCACGCGCCCGACGTCGTCGCGGCGATGCAGCAGATGCAGACAGCGACGCGCGCCTGATCACGCCGGCACCGGCATCCGCCGGGCGCCGGCTGCGTGGCAGGAGGAGCCGCAGGCTCAGCTACCGGCTGCCCTGACGCGCACAGCGGCGAGTCGCGTCAGGAGATGCTCGTTCGCATCACCCGGCCGTCGCGCGGGTCGATCAGGCAGTCGAACACGAACACCGCCGGCTTGGCACCGGGCGCCGGCAATGCCCGACCGCTGCCGTGCAGCTCTGCGCGCACCGCGCTCGGCTGGCGAAACGTGCGCGTCGCCGGGTCGAAGCTGATCTGCGTGACGCGCGGCCAGCGCTGCTTGAGCGACGCGACCGCGCTCGACTCGCACGCCGCGGGCGAGAGCTCGCTGAAGTCGGGCTCGGCCGGCGGCCTCGCCGATGCCGCGGCCAGTGCGGCCGGCGCCGGTGCTGCCTGCACCACCAGGCCCACTACCCTGGCCGTGCTCCGGTCGACGTTGCAGTTGTAGGTGAAGCTGCGCGACCCGGCGGCGCTCTTGCCGAGCCCGGTGCCGCGCAGCACGATCTGCTCGTCGCCGGAGAGGCCGTACTGGACGGCCGGCGGCGGCTGGAAGGTCACGTCGACGGGCTGTCCGGGCCGGCCGGCGACCGATTCGCGGGCCGCCCGCTCGCAGGCGGCGACGACGGCGGCGGTGGCCGTCTCGGTGGCACCTCCGGACGGCTGGGCGAGCGCCGGCGGCGCCCCTGTCGAGGCAGCGAGTGCGGTCACGAGCACGACCCGGAGGCGAAAAGTCAGGAAGAAGGGGTTCATGGCCCCAGTGTGAAGCAAGCCACGTGGCGTGTCTGTTACGGCCGACGGACGCGAAGCGTTCGCACCTCAGCCGGCGTCCACGGCCGCGCGCTCCATCTCCTTCAGCATCCGGTCGAGCCGGTCCTTCAGCTTCTCGGTCGACAGCTTCTCGCGAAAGCGCTCGACCATCAGCGGCAGCGCAAAGGGGCTCGGCACGGCGAGCTCGACGTGCACCACCCGCTGCCCGCGCATGCGCTCGAGCACCGAGCGCAGGCGCCGGATGTCGAGCTCCTGGCCGAGCACCTCGTCCTCGGCCTGCGACAGCAAGCGGTTGCCCGCGTCGTACTTGCGGAACACCTCGTAGAAGAGCGTGCTCGACGCCTGCAGCTGCCGGTTGCTCTTCGGTTGCCCCGGAAAGCCCTGGCTGATGAGGCCCGAGACGCGCGCGATCTCGCGAAAGCGTCGCCGCGCCAGCTCGCTCGAGTTCAGGCTCGCGAGCGCGTCGCGCAGCAGCTCGCCCGGCTCGCCCTCGTCGAACAGGCTCTGGTCGACGAGCGGTGCGATGTCGACCGGTCGGGCCGACAGCAGCTCGAGCCCGTAGTCGTTGATCGAGATGCTGAACGTGTTGGGCTCGTTCCTCGCCATCCGCCATGCGAGCAGGCTGCCCAGGCCGATGTGGGCGTTGCGCCCCGCGAACGGGTAGATGAAGACATGCTGGCCTTCGCGCGAGACGAGCGTCTCGATCAGCAGCGTCGTCGGCGTCGGGATGCGCGAGAGCTGCATCTGCGTCTCGAGCATCGGCCGCGCCGCCTGAAGCTCGGGGTCGAAGAAGTCGCCCTGCGCGGCGCCGGCGAGCACCTCGAGCACGGCGTCGGCGAGCTCGTTGGAGAGCGGCATCTTGGCGCCCGCCCAGCTGATCATCGCCGCCTTCTTCCCGTCGGCGCGGCGCACGTACGCGGTCATCTCCTCGGCGCGAACGAACTCGAGCGTGCGACCCGCGAAGACGAAGCAGTCGCCCTTGCGCAGCCGCGCCACGAAGCCCTCCTCGACGACGCCGATCCGCCCGCCGGTGAGGTACTTCACCTGCATCGACGCGTCGGACACGATGGTGCCGACGTTGAGCTTGTGGCGCCGCGCGATCGCCCGGTCCGGCACGCGGTACACGCCGCTCTCGTCCATCACCACGCGGTGGTACTCGGGGTAGGCGTGCAGGCTCTCGCCGCCCTGGACGACGAAGTCGAGCGACCACTGGAACTCGGCGCGCGTGAGCGATCGGTAGGCCCACGCGGTCCGCACCTCGTCGTACAGCGCGTCGGCGGTGAAGCCGCTGCCGAGGGCGACGGTGACGAGGTGCTGCACCAGTACGTCGAACGGCTTGTCGTGCGTCGCCCGCTTCTCGATCTTGCCGGCCAGCGCGGCGCGGCGCGACGCCACCGCCTCGACGAGCTCGAGCGTGTTCGTCGGCACCAGCGTCACGCGGCTCGGCCGGCCCGGCGCGTGTCCGCTGCGGCCGGCACGCTGCAGCAGCCGCGCCACGCCCTTCGCCGAGCCGATCTGCAGCACCCGCTCGACCGGCAGGAAGTCGACGCCGAGGTCGAGCGAGGACGTCGCCACCACGGCCTTCAGCCGCCCTTCCTTCAGGCCGAGCTCGACCCAGTCGCGCACGGCCTTGTCGAGCGAACCGTGGTGCAGCGCGACAAGGCCGGCCCATTCGGGCTTGCGCTCGAGGATGAGCTGATACCAGGCCTCGGCCTGCGAACGCATGTTGACGAAGACGAGTGTCGTCGACGAGCGCTCGAGCTCGTCGACGACCGGCTGCTGCATCTGCTTGCCGAGGTGGCCACCCCACGAGAAGCGACCCGGGTTGGCGGGCAGCAGCGTGTCGACGACGAGCTCCTTGTCGACCCGGCCGCGAACCATCGACCCCATGTCGTTGCCGAGCAGCACGCGCATCGCGTCTTCCAGGTTGCCCAGCGTCGCCGACAGGCCCCAGACGACGAGGCCCGGGTTCCACCGGCGCAACCGTGCCAGCGCGAGCTGCACCTGCACGCCGCGCTTGCTGCCCATGAGCTCGTGCCACTCGTCGACGATCACGGTGTGCAGCGTCGAGAGCTCGTCCGACGCGCGTTCGCGGGTCAGCATCAGCGTCAGCGATTCCGGCGTCGTGACGAGCGCGGTCGGCATGCGCCGGTCCTGTCGGGCCCGTTCGGCGGCAGGCGTGTCGCCGGTGCGCGCGCCGATCGTCCAGCCGAGCCCGAGTTCGGCGGTCGGGTTCCGGATGGCGCGCACGGTGTCGGCGGCGAGCGCGCGCATCGGTGTCAGCCAGACGATGCCCAGCAGCGGTGCGAGGGTTGCCACGGTCGACGCCTTGCGCGCCGCTGGCGCTTGCGCGCCAAGCGCCGCGGCTCGCGCCACCGCGCCGAACCACACGGCGAATGTCTTGCCCGAGCCGGTGCTGGCGTGCAGCAAGCCGCTCTGCCCGGACGCCATCGCCGCCCACACGTCGCGCTGGAAGGCGAACGGCTGCCAGCCGCGCGCCGCGAACCAGCGCTCTGCCGGCGAGAGCACCCGCTTCACGGCCGCGGCGGCCGGCGCTTCCGCCGCTCGTAGGCGGCCATCATCGGCGTGACCGAGATGCCGTGCACGACGATCGACGTGCACACGACCGACATCACGATCGCGGCCAGCTCGTCGGCGATGCGCCCACGGACGCCGTGCGAGAGCGCGTAGGCGAGGTAGAAGAGCGAGCCGATGCCGCGGATGCCGAACCAGCCGATCAGCGCGCGCTGCGACCAGCTGCTGCGCGAGCCAAGCAGGCCGAGCAGCACCGACAGCGGCCGGACCACGACGAGCATCGTCACGACAAACAGCCACGACACATGTCGCCACTCGAGCGACCACAGGACCATGCCGATCACGATCACCGCGGCGACCTCGCCGATGCGCTCGATCTGCGAGTTGAAGCTGAGGACGGCATGGGCCATGAAGGCGGGCGCGCGGCTCGGATGCGTCGCGACGCGATCGGCGTGCGACCGGTCGTCGCTGGCCAGCGCCGCTTCTGCCGCGGGCGAGGTACCGACTGCCTTCGCCGTAGCCTGCTGCTCGATCCGGCGCAGCGCGACGCCGGCGGCAAACACGGCGAGGAACCCGTAGGTGTGGGCGAGCTGCGCGGTTCCGTAGGCCATTCCTATCAGGCCGAGGGCGAGGAAGTTGTCGAGGCCGACCGCCTCCCGGTGGCGGCGGCGCAGGTAGAGCACCAGCTCGCCGACAAGCGTGCCGAGGAGCGCGCCGATGCCGAGGCCGCCGAGCGAGGCCCACAGCACGTCGAGCGCGAAGAAGCGCCAGCTTGACGGGCCGAGGTCGTGCAAGCCGAGCAGGCCGAGGCCGAGCAGCACGAACGGAAACGCCGTTCCGTCGTTGAGGCCTGCCTCGCCGGTGAGCGCGAAGCGCAGGCGGTCGCGGTCACCCGGCTCGGCCACCTGGACCTCCGACGCGAGCACCGGATCGGTCGGCGCGAGGATGCCCCCGAGCAGCACCGCCGCGCCGATCGGAAGGTCGAGGACCAGCCAGGCGATGGTGGCGACGAAGAGCACGGTCAGCACCATCGAGCCGACCGCCAGGCGCAGCGGCAATCGCCAGCGACCGTCGGAAAGACCGGCGCTCAGCTTCAGCCCGCCCGTGAAGAGCGACAGCAGCACGACGACCTCGGCGAGCAACTGGAGCGACGCAGCGTTCGGCCTGAGGTCGAGCGCCGTCCAGCCCAGCCACAAGGGGCTCGACGCGGCACCGGCCGCGAGGTAGAGCATCGAGGTACTGAGCGGCAGCCGCGCCAGCAGCGTATCGCCGATGGCCATGGCGAACAGCAGGAGGCCGACGATGGCGAACCAGGCGGCGATGTCCATGCGTCGGCGACGGTAGCAGAGCGACGGCCCGGCCGCGTCGGCGAAGGGCTCTTCAGCCGACGATCCAGCCTTCGACCGGGTCGACTTCGCGCGGGATGCCGTGCGCCTCGCATCGCGACGCGACGACGGCCTGCACGAGGCAGAGCATCGCATCGAGGCGGTCACCGGCCGCATCGTCGACGAGCGAGCGACGCAACGCCGCGTCGGCGACGACGCGCAGCTTGCCGATCGCCTCGACGCCGCCCGCCGCGAGCGCGTCGACGATCTCGCACCTCGCCGCGTGCCGGTCGGCATCGCCGCCGTTCTTGTACGAGCGCCGGCCGAGGATCGCGTGCGCCAGCCGACGCGGGTAGGCCTCGAGGGCGATGCGTCCCGGGTCGCCCTCGTGCAGGCCAGGCATCGTCACGCCCGCCTCGACGAGCGCGGACACGCCTTCGAAGTACATGAATCCGACCGGCACGTATCGCGTCTGCAGCGGGCTCGTCGAACCGACCGACACGGCGCGGTCGGTCGCGCGGTGCACGAGCCGCTGGCCGGCCGGGCGCGCGTTGCCCCACGCGTCGATGGCGGCGCGAAACGACATCCGCGTCGGCCAGCGTCCGTGCACGGTGGCGATCACCTCGGCGGTCGTCGCGCCGAGCGCGTGCGCGTCGACGAAAGCGCGCGGCAGTCCGAACGGCAGGTCGAAGCCGCCGAGCCACGGGCCGGGTTCGGCGAGCACGGCGCGAAACGCGGCCAGCGTCGGCAGTTCGTCGACGCGGTCGACATGCACCGCGTCGCCGTCGAGCGTCGCGCGTGCGACGGTGACGGGCTTGCGCCGCGACGGGCTGCAGGTGAAGTCGACCCCGAGGAACTGCGGCGGCGGCATCGGCGAATTGTCGGCCCGGGCGCGCGAGCAGACGGGGGCTGCACGGTCGGCGATACAGTGCCGCATGAGCAGCCCTTCTCCCGCGAGCAATCCCATCCTCGTCGAGGCGTTGCGCGGCGGCGCCGTCGAGTCGGCGCACCGCGGTGCGATCAGCATCGTCGATGCCGACGGCGCGGTCGTCGTCGCGATCGGCGACGTGCGGCGCCCGGTCTTTCCTCGCTCGGCCATCAAGGTGCTGCAGGCGCTGCCGCTGGTCGAAAGCGGCGCCGCCGACGCATTCGGTCTCGGTGCCGACTCGCTCGCCCTCGCCTGCGCGTCGCACGGCGGCGAGCCGCGGCACGTCGAGGTCGTGACGGCGACGCTCGCGAAGGCCGGCCTCGACGTCGACGCGCTCGAATGCGGCACACAGTGGCCGTCGACGGAAGCGGCGTCGCGCGCCCTCGCAGCAGCCGGCGCAACGCCCGACGCCCGCAACAACAACTGCTCCGGCAAGCATTCCGGCTTTCTCTGCGTCGGCTGCCTGATGGCGGGCAACGATGCCGACCGGCGTGCGTTCCTGAGCGGCTACGTCAAGCCCGAGCATCCTGTCATGCGCGCCGTCACCGCGGCGCTGCAGGCGACGACCGGATACGACCTCGCCGCTGCGACACGCGGCACCGACGGCTGCTCGATCCCGACCTACGCGATCCCGCTCGAGAACCTGGCGCGCGCCTTCGCCCGCGTCGGCACCGGCGTCGGCCTGTCCGACGGCCACGCGAAGGCCGCCAGGCGGCTGCGCGCCGCGGTGGCGAAAGAGCCGTTCCTCGTCGCCGGCTCTCGCCGTTTCGACACGAGGGTGATGGAGCGGCTCGGCGAGCGGGTGTTCTGCAAGGTCGGCGCCGAAGGCGTCTACTGCGCGAGCCTGCCCGGTCGCGGCCTCGGCGTCGCGCTCAAGATCGACGACGGCAACAACGCACGCGCCGCCGAGGTGGCGATGGCGACGGTGATCGACGCGCTCGTCGAGCTCGACGACGCCGAAGCGGGCTTCATGCGCGAACTGAGCGACGTGACGCTGAAGAACTGGAACGGCATCGAGGTCGGACGGCTGCGCGCGACGGATTCGTTCCGCGGCGCGGTGGCCGCGGCGCCCTGACGCACGTCGCACACGCGAGCCACGGCGTTCCCGATCTCGCGCTCGGACCACCGTCCGGCGGCCTCGGCGGGAGCTGCCGGCCGAGGCTCAGAGGTCGAGAGCGAGCAGCGGCGACAGCGAGCGCGACACGCAGATCATCATCGTCCGGTTCGCCGCACGCTCTTCGGTCGACAGCACGTAGTCGCAGTGCTCGGGCACGCCCTCGAGCACGGTGGTCTCGCACGTGCGGCACAGGCCTTCGCGGCAGGAGAACGGAACGCTGAGCCCGGCCGCCTCGACGATTTCCAGGATGCTCCGGCCGGTCGGAACCGGCAGGCGACGGCCGCTGCGCCGCAGCTCGATCTCGAAGGCACCGGCCGAGGACGCCGCGGCGTCGGCAGGCGCTGCGGTGAAGTACTCGAAGTGAATGCGCCGTGGATCGAGTCTTTCGGTGTGGACCCGCACGGCATCCATCAGCGGCGCCGGACCGCAGCAGCAGACATGCTCGTCCGCGCCGAGCCCGGCGACGCAGCCGGCGACGTCGAGAACGCCCTCGACCTGGTCGTCGACATGCAACCGGACGCGGGCGCCGAACGGGCGCAGGGTCTCGAGGAAGGCGGCACGCTGCGCGCTGCGCACGGCATACACGAGCCGCCACGGCCGACCGGCGGCCTCGCAGGCGCGCAGCATCGACATGATGGGCGTGATGCCGATGCCGCCGGCGATGAAGAGGAAGCGACCGGCTGAAGGGTCGAGCCGGAAATTGTTGCGCGGTGGACTGCTGCGGAGCACGACTCCCTGGCGCAGCGAGCGGTGCACGAATTCCGATCCGCCACGGCCGGCCGCGGCCCGGCCGACACCGATGACGTAGCGATCCCGCTCGCGCGAATCGTTGACGAGCGAGTAGTGCCGCACCATGCCGTTGGGCAGGTCGATCTCGAGATGCGCGCCGGGCTCGAACGGCGGGAGTTCCTTGCCGGCCGGGTCGCGCAGCTCAACCAGCAGGACGTCGCGCGCTTCCGCCACGACATCGCTGACCAGCAGCGCGATCCGTTCGCCCGCATCCGCGGCCACCGCTGTGCTCCGGCTCAGGCGGCCAGCGGCTGCGCCTGCTCGGCGGCGATGCGCTGCTTGAGCACCCAGCGGAAATGCGACAGCGGCGCGTCGGCGGCGATCGCCAGCAGCTTCACGTCGGGATCGACGTCGAAGAGCTTCTGCTGCGCTTCGATGATCGCCTTGTCTTCCAGGAAGCCTTCACGCAGGCTGTTGCACAGCGAGATCGCGATCGTCGGGTCGTCGAGATCGAAGTTGTGCAGGTAGTTCCAGAAGAAGTGCGTCGTGCGACGCGTCTCGGGTGTCATGTACTGGCAGTTTCGGTACTGCCGCGCCCCCTCGAGATTGCCCTTCTCGGCGCCGCTCCCGGCCGGTGCGAACATCGACTCGAGGAAGAAGATGCCGGGCACGTGCATGTGGCCGATGTTGCGGCGGTCGACCTTGGCCGTCTTGTCGGGGATCACCTTGCGATGAAACGGCGGGGCGTCGCTGTTCATGTGCCAGCGCTCGACGCGAAAACCGTTCGACAGTCGCTCGATGTTGAGCGGCTTGGTCTGGTAGGCATATTCCTCGGAGCCGCCGAGCGTCTTCGTGTGCACGAAGGCGAGGTGCGCGAAGTCGCTCAGGTTGTCGACGATGAGCAGCCAGTTGGCGTCGTAGTGCATGTACGCCGGCATGCCGCGCCAGCCCGCGTCGTGCAGCGGTTCGTAGTCGACGATGAGCGTCGGGTCGGCCTTGGCGGCCTCGCCCATCCAGATCCAGACGAGATGGTCACGAACCTCCACCGGATAGCTGCGCACGCCGAGCTTGGGAGGGATCATGTCCTGCCCGGGGATCTGGATGCACTTTCCCGAGGGCTCGAACTTCATGCCGTGGTACATGCATCGGATGCAGTCGCCTTCGATGCGCCCCATCGAGAGCGGCGCTCCGCGGTGACAGCACCGGTCGTCGAGGGCGACGACCTTGCCGCTCTCGCCCTTGTAGAGGACGAGCGGCTTCTCGAGGATCGTGCGCGCCAGCTTGATGCCGTCGATCAGCTCGTGGTCCCAGCCCGCGACATACCAGCAGTTCTCGAGAAAGATGCCCTTGTTCGGCTCGGTCATCATGCGTCTCCTGGGGACAAGTTGCTGCCGCGAGGTTAGTCGCGCCCCGGCCCGCGCAGGCGCCGGGTCGCTTGAACAGACTGTTCGGCACGCTGGACAATGGATGCGATGCACTGGGACGATGTCGACGTTTTCTGCCATGTCGTGGAGCGCGGCAGCTTCACCGCGGCGGCGCAGGCGATCCGGAGACCGAAGTCGAGCGTCAGCGCGTCGATCGTCCGTCTCGAGGAGGCGCTGCGTGCCCGCCTGCTCGAGCGAACGACGCGCCGGGTGCGCCTCACCGAGGCCGGCGAGGCCCTCTATCACGGCGTCGGAACGCACTTCGCCAGGCTGCGCGAGGTGCGCGACGATGCGGTGGCGCAGCACGGGAACGTCACCGGAACACTGCGCATCGCCGCGCCCTACGAGTTCGCCGCGCATCACCTGGGCCCGGTCGCGTGCGCGTTCATGCGCCAGTACCCGTCGCTGGGGATCCGCATCGACGTCGAGCACGCTGCCGTCAACCCGCTCGAGAAGCAATGCGACATCGCCTTCGCGATGCTCGAGACGGGCCTGCCGGCGTCGAGCGTCGTCGTCCGCCGCATGTTCTCGCTCGAGCGTGGCGTGTTCGCCACGCCGGAGCTGACGCGCGAGCACGGCGAGCCGCAGCGACCGGCCGATCTCGCCGGGCTTCCGCTCCTGTGCGCCGCAGGCGACCACGAGTGGACCTTCACGGGGGACGACGGCATCGAGAGCGTGCCCATCGTCGCGCCGCGCCTGTGCAGCTCGAACGCCGATCTGCGCTTGCAGGCGGCCCGCGCCGGCCTCGGCGTCGCGCGCATCACGGCGACCTTCTGCGCCGCCGACGTGGCCGCCGGCCGGCTGCGCCGTCTGCTCCCCGACCACGAGTGCGCGCCGCTTCGCGTCTATGCCCTGCTTCCCGGCAAGCGCCTGATGCCACCGAAGGTGCGACTCTTCCTCGATGCCCTCGGCGAGCACGCCGCCGTCTCGGCGTGAAGCGGCCCGCTTCGAGCCGGTGACTCTCAGTTGGCGAGCTTCCAGGTGCCGTTGACGATGCGCACCAGGACCTGCGATCGCTGATCGGCGCCGTTGTGGTTGGTCGCGCTGGTCGAGTAGACGGCTTCGGGCGTGACGACCTCCTTCATGCCTTCGAGCGCATCACGCAACGCGATGCGGAACTCGGGCGTCCCGGGCTGTGCACGCTTGAGCGCCAGGGGCACGGCGAACTTGAGCCATTCGTAGGCCGTCCACGCGGACGCGCCGAACAGCGAGCGCGAGCCCGCACCGTGCACGCCCTCGTAGCGACCCACCAGTTCGAGCGCGGGCTTCTTCAGGATCGAGCTGTCGGGCAGCTGCTCGGCCACGAGCACCGCGCCGACCGTCATGTAGCCGCCCTCCAGGTTCTTGCCGCCAATGCGGAGGTAGTCGGCGTTGGCGACGCCCTGCGTCTGGTAGACGGGGCCCTTGAAGCCGCGCTGCGCCAGCTCGATCTGCGGCAGCGCGCCGGGCGTGCCCGAGCTCATGATGTAGACGGCATCGGGCTGCGCCGCGAGCACGCGCAGCACCTGCGCCGTGACCGACGTGTCGGTCTGGTTGTAGCGCTCGACGCCGACGACGCGGATGCCCCTGGCCGGCGCCAGCCGCTCCAGCGTCTTCGTGTAGCCCTCGCCGAAGCTCGTCGCGAGGGCGACGACGCCGACCTTCTTCACCCCCTGCGTCACCATGTGGTCGAGCACGACGCCGACGGCGATCGACTCCGGCGGCGCCATGCGGAACGCCCAGCGGCGCGGGCCGTCGGGCGGGTCGATGATGGCGCCGCCCCCGGCCAGCGAGATCATCGGCGTGCCGCTCGCGGCCACGACCTCGAGCGCCGACAGCGATGTCGGCGTGAGCGAAGGGCCGACGATCACGTCGACCTTGTTCTCGCTCACCAGCCGGGTCGCGTTCTTCGCCGCGACGGTGGTGTCGGACTCGTCGTTGAGGATCGTCAGCACGATCTTCTGCCCGGCGATCTCGCTCGGCCACAGCTTGACCGTGTTCTGCTCCGGGATGCCGAGCGAGGCGCCGGGGCCGGTGGTCGACACCAGGACGCCGACGTGGATGTCGGCGCGTGCGGCCGTGGCTGCGAAGAGGCTCGACGCCGCCAGCGCCGCGAGCAAGAGGTTCTTCATCGTCTTTCCTTCGAAGGTTCGGTGGGGCTCGCCGCAACCCCGTGCAGAAGCGAATCGGCGTCGACGCCGGCGCGTCGCAACACGCTCATCAACAACATCCGCTCGAGGCGGCCGCGCGGCTCGAAGTTGCGCGCGTCGCGCGCGCATGCGGCACGCACGTCGTCGGTCAGCGGCAGGGTCGGCCCCGGCAGCGCCGCCGCCGCGAGCTGGACCTCGCAGGCACGCTGCAGCGTCCACATCCAGCGGAACGCACTGCCGACGTCGCTGCCGACGACGAGCATGCCGTGGTTGCGCAGCACGAGCACGTGCTTGTCGGCGAGGCTGGCCACGAGTCGCGGCCCTTCGGCCTCGTGCACGGAGATCCCCTCGAAGTCGTGATAGGCGACGTCGCCCCACAGTTCGGCGCCGTAGAAGTCGTCGTGGCCCAGGCCGCCGGCCTTGCACGCCACCGCCATTCCCGCCGTGGTGTGCGTGTGCATGATGCAGTGAGCGTCGGCGCGGGCTCGATGCAGCGCGCTGTGGATCACGAAGCCGGCACGGTTGACGTGGTGCTCGGTCGGCTCGAGCGGCACGCCGTCGAGGCCGACCTTCACCAGGTTGAACGGCGTGACTTCACGGTAGTTCAGGCCGAACGGGTTGATCAGGTAGGCAGGTGGATCGTCCGCGACACGCAGCGTGATGTGGTTGAAGACGAGCTCGACCCAGCCGAGGAAGTCGACGACGCGGTAGCACGCGGCCAGCTGCACCCGCAGGCGCCATTCCGCCGGCGTCATGGCGACCGGTCGAGCCGAATCGCACTGGTCGAGAAGATCGGTGGCCAAGTCTGCTTCGCATCCGCCGCTGAGACGCGATCAATGTAGGTGCGTGTTCGCAGAGGGTCAACGAACAGCGGGATAACACCGACAGAGGCCCGATCTGCGGGCCGCGCAAGCGTCTTGCGCCGCCTATCTCGCGGCGCCGCCTCCGTGCTGCAGCTGCAGCAGTGCTTCCAGCGTCTTCATCGTGTCGGCCTCGTGCAGCGGTTTGTCGTCGCGGATGCGCAGCATGCGCGGGAAGCGCACGGCGATGCCGCTCTTGTGGCGCGGGCTGCGGTTGATGCCCTCGAAGCCGAGCTCGAAGACCAGGCTCGGCCTGACGCTGCGCACCGGCCCGAACTTCTCCAGCGTGTCGCGGCGGACGATGCGATCGACGGCACGGAACTCGGCGTCGGTCAGGCCCGAGTACGCCTTCGCGAACGCGACC
>JBBSUK010000060.1:0-19927 GCA_038234975.1 Burkholderiales bacterium | reverse complement strand
TACCCGTTGACCTCGTTGGTTCGCAGGATGAAGTTGCTGACACCGAAGAACGCCGACAGTGCCGTCAACTCGTTGGCATCGCTCAACCACGCGCGGGGAATCAGGAGCACCGACACGCACGCCGTCACGACCAGGCACACGACCAGCGCCGGCATGATGCGAACGACACGCCGCGCGTAGAAAGCGGAGGCGAACGCGGCGAATCCGGCCACCGGCCTCTTTGCCGCGGCCATCGTCACGACGAAGCCGGAGATGACGAAGAACACGTCGACTCCGATGAACCCCCCTGGGAGCCAGTGCGGCCTCAGGTGAAACACGATGACCGACAGCACCGCGACCGCGCGTAGCGCGTCGATCCCGTAGAGGTGCCCGCTCGTAGCAGCCGGTCGGGGCTCCTCGCCCCGGCTCGTCACGGCCCGCTCGCGGCTGCCGGCGGCTCGGTGACGAAGCCGATCCGCGTCAGCCCGGCCTTCTGCACCACGCCGATCAGCTCTGCAACGCGGCCGTAGGGCACGCTGCGATCGGCGCGCAGCTGCACCTCGGTCTGCGGGTTCTGCTGCGCCGCGGCGGCGACCCGACCGGCGAGCTGCGTCGCGTCGACCGCTTCGTCGCCGACGAAGGTGCGGCCGTCGCGGTCGAGCGCGACCGAGATGAACTGCGGCACGTCGTTGGGCTGTGCCGCGTCGCTCCTGGGCAGGTCAAGCTTGAGACTCGACGTCATCAGCGGCGCGGTGATCATGAAGATGACCAGCAGGACCAGCATCACGTCGATCAGCGGCGTCAGGTTGATGTCGCTCATCGGCGCTGCGCCGCGGCTGCGTTCGAGGCGGCCGAATGCCATAAGTCAGCCGTGACCCTCGGCCGGGCGCTGGGCCGCTCCCGAGCCAGGCCGCGCCCCCTCGGGGGGCAGCGACCGAAGGGAGCGTGGGGGCTCCATGACCATTTCGCGCAGGTCGTGCGCGAAGCCCTCGAGCTCGGCCTCGCTCGCGGCGACGCGCTTGCCGAACACGTTGTAGGCGAGCACGGCGGGGATCGCGACGGCAAGACCGGCGGCGGTCATCACCAGCGCCTCGCCGACCGGGCCGGCGACCTTCTCGATCGTGATCGTCCCGGCCGCCGAGATGCTGACGAGCGCGTGGTAGATGCCCCAGACCGTTCCGAACAGGCCGATGAAGGGCGCCGTGCTGCCGATCGAGGCGAGCAGGACTTGGCCGAACTGAAGCTGCCCGAGCGTGGCGTGCAGCGCGTCTCGCAGGCGCCGGGTCAGCTGCGACTCGGCACGGCCTTCGGCCTCGAGGGTGCCCGGCGGCGGCGCGACGAGGGCGGCGTCGAGCATCGGCCGGAGCACCGCCTCGCGGTCGAACGCGGCGAGCTGGTCACGACCCGACGCCAGCGTCGGTGCGGCCCAGAACGCCGGAATGGCACGGCGCAGGTCGACCTGCACGCGACGCAGCAGCCACGCCTTCCAGAAGATGACGACCCAGGCGCTGATCGACATCGCCAGCAACAGGACGGCGACGGCGCGGGTGATCGCGTCGCCCTGGGCCCAGAACGCGCCGAATCCGGTCACGATGAAGTCGCCGCGAAGCCGAGCACGTCGGCCATGTCGTAGAGGCCGGGCGGCCGGTCGACGACGAACCGCGCTGCCTGCAGGCTGCCTTGCGCGTAGGTCGCACGGCTGGCCGAGCGGTGGGTGATCTCGATGCGCTCGCCGGGACCGGCGAAGACAACCGTGTGGTCGCCGACGACATCGCCGCCGCGCAGCGACGCGAAACCGATCGTGCCGCGCCTGCGCGCGCCCGTCTCGCCATGCCGAGCGTGCTCGACGACGGCCTCGAGCGTCGTGCCACGGCCGCGCGCCGCGACCTCGCCCATCTGCAGCGCCGTCCCGCTCGGCGCGTCGACCTTCATGCGGTGGTGCATCTCGACGATCTCGATGTCGTAGCGCTCGTCGAGGGTGCGTGCCGCCTGCTCGATCAGCCGCAGCGCAACGTTGACGCCGACGCTCATGTTCGGCGCCAGCACGACGCCGATGTGCAGGGCGATCGCCGCGATCTCGTCCTTTTGCCCGGGCGCGAACCCGGTCGTGCCGATGACCGCCGCGACCTTCGCGTCGCGGCACGCGGCGAGGTGGACGAGCGTGCCTTCGGGGCGGGTGAAGTCGATCAGCACCTCGGCGCCGTCGAGTCCGGCGCGCACGTCGGCGGTGACGCGCACGCCGCGGTCGGCGGCGAGGCCGGAAAGGCCGGCGAGCGGGTCGGCACCGATGGCCGGACTCTCCGCCACGTCGAGCGCGCCCGACAGCTCGAGATCGTCGCTTGCCGCGATCGCCTCGATCAGCATCCGGCCCATCCGCCCCGAAGCGCCGGCTACAGCGACGCGCCGCCGCGCTGTAACGCTCACGACCGCGACTCGAGCGGCGGGTAGCTGCGCGTCGGCAGCGCGGCGCTTGCCGCGGCCGGCGCCGACGCAGCGGCGGGCGGCGGCAGCGCCTTGAGCTGCTCGTCGGTCAGCGCCAGCGTCGGCACGCTGCGCGGCGTCTTCGCGGTGTCGATCGAGGCGACGAATTCGTGCTCGCTCGGCAGCTCGCCGCCGGTGTCGATCGACTCGAGCGCTTCACCCTTGAACAGCACGACGACACGCCGCAGTTGCGGCTTGGCGCCCTGCCGGCGGATCGTGAAGACATAGTCCCAGCGATCGGTGTGGAAGGGGTCGCTCAGCAGCGGTGAGCCGAGCGCGTCGCGCACCTGCGCGCGCGACTGGCCGGGCTTGACGAGCGCCGCCTGCTCGCGCGTGACGACGTTGCCCTGCACGACTTCGAGCCGATAGGGCGTGATGACGCCGAGGAAGTTGTTGCTCGACTGAAGCGAGCTGCAGCCGGCGAGTGCGGCCACGGCGGAGGCGAAGATGGCGAAGGAGGCGAATCTCATGGCAGCGGTGCGAGGCGTCGTGCGGCCACCCCGTATGATGGATCGATTCTATCGGCTCGCCTCGACGCGCCGGTGCCCGCGCCACCCCGATGACACACGCCGAAGAACTCAAGCAGAGCGGACTGAAGGCGACCTTGCCGCGCATCAAGGTGCTCGAGCTGTTCGAGAAGTCAGCGCAGCGGCACATGAGCGCCGAGGACGTGTTCCGGGCGCTGCTCGCCGAGCACGCCGACGTCGGCCTCGCCACCGTCTATCGCGTGCTCATGCAGTTCGAGCAGGCCGGCATCCTGTCGCGCCACCACTTCGAGAGCGGCAAGGCGGTGTTCGAGCTCAACGAGGGCAAGCACCACGACCACCTCGTCTGCCTCGACTGCGCCAGGGTCGAGGAGTTCTACGACGCCGAGATCGAGAAGCGGCAAAAGTCCGTTGCGCAGGCGCGCGGCTTCGAGTTGCAGGACCACGCGCTCGCGCTGTACGCCGTCTGCACGAAGAAGAACTGCCCGCATCGCGCCAAAGGTGCCGACGCGGCTGGTCACCGCTGACGCCGCGCCGCCGCTGCTCCGGCTAGCGTGAAGGGCCCGTCAGGTCGGACATCGCCTTCTGGTGGCGGGCCACGAACTCGCTGTAGGTGTCGATCCCGCGCAACTGCAGGATGGTGTTGCGCACGGCCGCCTCGACGAGCACCGCCAGGTTCCGGCCGGCGTCGACGGCGATGACGATCTTCTGGATCGGCACGTCGAGGATGTCCTCGTTGAGCGGCTCGTACGGCAGCCGCTCGAAGTCGCGTTCCATCGTCTCCTTGCGCACGAGGTGGATGATGAGCTTGAGCCGCATCTTCCGGCGGACCGCCGTCTCGCCGAAGATCGCCTTGATGTCGAGCAGGCCGATGCCGCGCACCTCGAGCAGGTTCATCAGCAGCTCGGGACAGCGGCCCTCGATCGCGGTCTGCGCCACCCGGTAGAGGTCGACCGCGTCGTCCGCGACGAGGCCGTGCCCGCGCGAGATGAGCTCGAGGCCGAGCTCGCTCTTGCCCAGGCCCGATTCGCCGGTGAGAAGGACGCCGACGCCGAGGATGTCCATGAACACACCGTGCCGCGTCGTGCGCTCGGCGAAGTGCTGGCTGAGGTAGCCGCGCACCAGGTCGATCACGTGGCCGGCGGGCTCGACGGTGACGAACAGCGGGATGTCGGCGCGGTCGCACAGCGCCACCAGTCGCTCGGGCGGCGTCTGGTCGTCGGCGACGATGATCACCGGCGGCTCGAGCGTCACGAGGCGCGAGAAACGCCGCTCCGAGATCTCGGGCGTGTCGTTGGCCAGGTAGGCGATCTCGCGCTGGCCGACGATCTGAACCCGGTTCGGATGGATGTAGTTGAGGTAGCCGACGAGGTCGGCCGACGACCGCGCCTCGCGCACCGCATCGTCGTCGAAATGGCGCTCGGGATGGGCGTGGCCGGCGAGCCACTGCCAGTGCAGCGTGGTGCGGAACTCCTCGAACAGCGCTTCGGCGCTGATGGCGGTGGGTTTCACCGGGCGCGGCCGGAAGGGTCTGGCGTCACGCCACGGAGCGCAGCGGCTCCCAGTCCGCGATCAGCTTGTGCACGGATTGCGCGTCGACCTCGGTCTTGAGCTTCTCGCGCAAATCGCGGTCGGACAGCATCTCCGCGATCTCCGACAGGATCTCGAGGTGGCGCTGCGTCGCCGCCTCGGGAACGAGCAGGAAGATGAGGAGCGACACGGGCTCGTCGTCGGGGGCGTCGAAGGTGATCGGCTGGACCAGTCGCAGCACGGCCGCGAGCGGATTCTTCAGCCCCTTGATCCGGCCGTGCGGGATCGCCACGCCGTGGCCGAGGCCGGTCGAGCCGAGCCGCTCGCGGGCGAACAGGTTGTCGGTGACGACGGCACGGGCGATCGTGTGCTGGTTCTCGAACAGCAGTCCCGCGTGCTCGAACACCCGCTTCTTGCTCGTGGCGTCGACACCGACGAGCACGTCGTCGGCGGGCAGGATGGCGGCGAGGCGGTTCATAGGCATGTGAACGGCCGGACCGGCCGGCGGGCTGACGCAGCGGCGAAATTATGGGCGAGGTCAGCCGGCAGCGGCGTCCGGAAACTTCTTCGGCGACTCGTGGTGGTGGTCCTGCACCTTGCCCTTGTGGCGGGCGACCTGGCGGTCGAGCTTGTCCATCAGCTGGTCGATCGCCGCGTAGAGGTCTTCCGACGAGCATTCAGCGAAGATGTCCTTGCCCTTGACGTGCAGGGTGATCTCGGCGGACTGCCGGCGCCCCTTTTCGGGCAGCTTCTCGACCGTCAGGATCACGTTCGCGTCGACCACGTGGTCGAAGTGTCGGGTGATCCTCTCCATCTTGGCGAGAACGTACTCGCGCAGCGCCGGGGTGACATCGAGGTGATGACCGCTGATCGTCACATTCATGGGTGTGGACCTCGTCGGATTGCGGCAGGACACGGTAGCAGACGCCGCGTCGACCGTGCAAGAAGAAGGGTCGCGGCCGTCGAGGCCGATGCGATAATTTCGCGGTCGCCTCGTCGGACGTCGTCCTTGGACCCCACCCACCCTCGGTGACCGCGCCCGGCACGTGCCGCGCAGCGCGGCGTGCCCCCCGGAGCGCAGGATGCTCAACGTGTTCACGCTGGCCAACGGCCGGCTGTTCCAGGAAGAGATCGAGAGCGACGCCGCGCTCGCGGGCGTCAATCCCATCTGGGTCGACCTCGACCAGCCGTCCGAAGACGAGAAGCGCTGGATCACCGAGCGATTCGGCCTGACCATCCCGAGCGACGCCGTCGACGACGACATCGAGGAATCGGCCCGCTTCTACGAGGAAGACAACGGCGAGCTGCACATTCGCTCCGACTTCCTCTCCGCCGACGGCGAGAAGCGGCGCAACGTGCGCGTCGCGTTCATCCTGTTTCGCAACGTCCTGTTCTCGATCCACACCGAGGACCTGCCGGTGTTTCGCCTGCTGCGGCTGCGCGCGCGCCGCATCCCGGCGCTGATCGGCGATGCGAAGGACGTGCTGCTCAAGCTGTACGACGCCGACGCCGAATACTCGGCCGACGCGCTCGAGGGCGTCTACGAGAACCTGGAGTCGGTGAGCGCGAGCGTGCTGCGCCAGGATGTCGACGACGAGTCGGCCGGCGAGGCGCTGTCGGCGATCGCCCGCCAGGAGGACCTCAACGGCCGCATCCGGCGCAACGTCATGGACACACGGCGCGCCGTCAGCTTCATGATGCGCGCGCGGATGCTGAGCGCCGAGCAGTTCGAGGAGGCCCGCCAGCTCCTGCGCGACTTCGACTCGCTCGACAGCCACACGGCGTTCCTGTTCGACAAGATCAACTTCCTGATGAACGCGACGGTCGGCTTCATCAACATCAACCAGAACAAGGTGATCCGGATCTTCTCGGTGGCGAGCGTCGCCCTGCTGCCGCCGACGCTGATCGCCAGCATCTACGGCATGAACTTCAGGTCGATGCCCGAGCTCGACTGGCGCTTCGGCTACCCGTTCGCGATCGCGCTGATGGTCGCGTCGGTGGCGGCGCCGTTCATCTTCTTCCGGAAGAAGGGGTGGTTGCGGTAGACCGGGGCGGGATTCAGCCTCGCCTGGCCAGGGTGAACTGCCGCACGCTGGTGTTGCCGGTCTTGAAAGCGGCTTCGCAGTAAGCGAGGTAGAACTCCCAGACGCGCATGAAGCGCGCGTCGAAGCCGAGCGTGCGTACGTGGGTTTCGCTCGCCAGGAAGGCATGTCGCCAGCGGCTCAGTGTCTCCGCGTAGTCGAGTCCGAACTCGAGCTCGCCGACGATGTCGAATCCGGCGGCGCCGGCGGCCTCGACGAAGGCGGCGCGGCTCGGCAGGAGTCCGCCGGGAAAGATGTATTGCTGGATGAAGTCGGTCGAGCGGACGTAGCGGTCGAAGAGGTCGTCGCGGATCGTGATGGTCTGGATGCAGGCACGGCCGCCGGGCTTGAGCGAGCGGTGCACGGCCTGGAAGTAGTCGGACCAATAGGGGCGGCCGACCGCCTCGAACATCTCGATCGAGACGACCGCGTCGAACGGCGCGTGGTCGATGTCGCGGTAGTCCTGGAAGCGCAGGTCGGCCTGGAGGCGGGCGGCCGCCATGCGATCGCGTGCCCACTCGAGCTGCTCCGACGAGAGCGTCACGCCGGTCACGTGCGCGCCGAAGTCGCGGGCCGCGGTCTCGGCGAGCGCGCCCCAGCCGCAGCCGATCTCGAGGACGCGGTCGCCGCGCCCGACGTTGCATTCGCGCAGCGTGCGGTGCGTCTTCGCCCATTGCGCGTCGGCGAGGTCGCCGTCGCGCCCGCCGGCGCTTTCGAACCAGGCGCTGCTGTAGTGCAGCGTCGGGTCCAGCCAGAGGCGATAGAACGCGTTGCCGAGGTCGTAGTGCGCGTGGATGTTCTGCTTGGAGCCGCGGCGCGAATTGCGGTGCAGCAGATGGCGCACGCGGTGGACGGCGCGGCCCCACCAGGTTCCGTACACCGCCGACTCGATCGCATCGCGGTTGGCGATGAACAGTTCCAGCAGCGTGACGAGGTCGGGCGTCGACCAGTCGCCGGCGATCCACGTCTCGGCGAAGCCGATGTCGCCCGACTTCAGCGCTGCCGAGCAGGCGTTCCAGTTCGCCAGCGAGATCGCGGCGCGCGGGCCGGAGCCCCCGGCGAAATGCGCCATCGTGCCGTCGGGCAGGTGGACGTCGAGGGTGCCGCCGCGCAGTCGCCCGAGCAGGCGGAAGATGGCGCGCCCGGCGGCTGGCGCTTTCGCGCGCGTCGCGTCGTGGGCGGCGGTCGGATGGCTGAGCGTGTTCATCGCGGGTTCTGACGGGTGACGAATTCAGTGGGCGGAGCGGGCTTGGCGAAGAACGGCACCCGGCGCAGCCACAGCCGCAGCGCCTGCCAGTGGATCCTCGCCACGACGCCGATCATGAGCAACGGCATCGCGAACAGCGCGCCACGCAACGCCCGGCCGGTGAGCGGTGCGAGCGTCCCCGACAGGCTCGTCTGCAACAGGGCGCCGGCGTCGTCGTGGTGGTCGATCCGCACCACCACGCGGGCAGGATTACGCGCCACCGTCGCGGCCGGATGCAGGTCGGTGCGCATGAACCGGAAGCGGTAGTCGCCCCTGACGGCGCAGAACGGCGACACGTGGAAAACCTTCGCCGCACGCGCTTCGCGGCCGAAGGCGAGGCCCGGCTCGCGCAGCAGGTAGCAGTGTCGCTCGCCGAACGTGTTGTTGACCTCGACGACGACGGCCGCGAGAGAGCCGTCGGCGCGGTGGCAGTACCACAGGCTCACCGGCTTGAACGCGTAACCGAGGACGCGCGGGTAGCACTGCAGCCAGACCTCGCCGTCGGCGTCGTCGATTCCGGCGTCGACCAGCAGCGATTCCATCCAGGCCAGGCTGTCGCCGCGGCCGTCGCCGTGGTCGCGGTCGAAGAAGGCGACGGGCGCGCGGCGGTTGCGCGGCAGCGCCGGGTGTGGCGCGCGCCGAAGCGCGCGCATCGGCAGCAGCAGGAACCAGGTCGGGTAGACGAAGCCGTTGCGCGCCGGACGCAGCCGCAAATGGCGAACCTCGCCGGTCGCGATCAGGGGGGCGGCGTCGGCGATGCCGGGATTCAAGGCTTTTCAGGCCGCGGCACGTTCGGGCGGGCCATTGCCGCGGCGACAGCTTCGGCGGCGGCGAGGCCGGCCGTCACGCCATCCTCGTGGAAGCCGTGCCCGGCCCACGCTCCGGCGTACCAGATGTCGCCGCGGCCCTGCAACGCCGCCAGTTCGCCCTGCGCCTCGACGGCGGCCGCGTCGAGCACCGGATGGGCATACGCGAAGCTCGCGAAGACACGGGCCGGGTCGGGCTCGCGCAGCGGGTTGAGCGACACGATCACCGGCGTGGAGAAAGGCAGCGGCTGCAGTCGGTTCAGCAGGTAGTGGAGACAGACCGGGTCGGCGCTGCCGCCGCGCCTGCCGCGCTCGTGGTTCCACGCCGCCCAGGCGCGCCGGCGTTTGGGCAGGAGCGAGGCGTCGGTGTGCAGCACCGCCAGGTTGTCGTGATAGCGGATCGCGCCGAGCGTGCGTCGCTCCGCGTCGCCCGGCTCCGCGAGCAGTGCGACGGCCTGGTCGCTGTGGCAGGCGAGGACGACCGCATCGTGCCGCTCCGTGCCGTGATCGGTCGAGACGTCGACGCCGCCGCCGTGTCGGCTGGCGACGCGGCGCACCGGGGTCGAGGTGCGGGCATCGCCGATCGCCTCGAGCATCTTCTCGACGTAGCGGCGCGAGCCGCCGCGCACGGTGAACCACGGCGGCCGGTCTATGACCTGCAGGAGGCCGTGGTTGTCGCAGAAGCGCAGGAGCGTGGCGACCGGAAAATCGAGCATGCGTCCGGTCGGGCACGACCAGATGCACGCGACCATCGGCAGGAAATACCAGTCGCAAAAGGGCTTGCTGAAGCGGTGCAGGTCGAGGAAGGCGCCGAGCGAGAGCGTCGAGCGTTCGGCGCTGCGCGCTTCGCGTGTCGCGACCCGGTTGAAGCGGACGATGTCGGCCAGCATCGACCAGAAGCGCGGCCGTGCGAGGTTGGCGTGCTGCGCGAACACCGAGCGCAGGTCATTGCCGCTCCATTCGATGCCGTCGCTGCGGTTCTGCACGGAGAACGACATCTCCGATGGCGCGATTTCCACGCCGAGCTCCTCGAACAGCGCGACCAGCTTCGGATAGGTCTTGCGGTTGAAGACGAGAAACCCCGTGTCGACGCCGTGCGTGCGTCCGTCGAGGGTGACGTCGACGGTGTGGGCGTGGCCACCGTGCCACGCAGCCGCCTCGTACAGCGTGACCGTCATGCCACGCAGCGCGAGCGACCTCGCCGCGACCAGCCCGGCGACCCCCGATCCGACGACCGCGACTCGGGCCGGGTGATTCATCCGGCCCGCGCCGGCTCGCGCCTGGGGCGCGGCGGCGGGTAGACAAGCGTCGAGGAGCGCCCCCAGGAGAACGAGGGAGGGAGGAGGGAGGAGGAGAACCTCCCGGGGATTTCTGCCGGCTGGGCCGGCAGGCTCCACGACGAAAAACCGATTGCTTCGACTGCCTGCGCCCTCGTGGAGCTGCAGGCGTGTCTTGTGCAGCGAGCCGGTATGACGCGGCGCGTGGGAGAGAGTTCCGTCGTGGTCACGAATTCGTCGAATCTGGATCGGCTGCCGTCTGGCGATGATGCGAACCATACGCGCGGACCGGGAACGGCGGTTGCCACGCGGTCGGTACGGACAAGCGCCGTATCGTTGAATCCGTGGCCGTGCGCACCACGTACTGGCAGGTGTCGACCGGCCGTCGCCCCACCCGCCGTCTAAACTCGGCCGCCCTCGTGAAAGCCTGCGATGCTCTACCCCGAACTTTTCAAGCAGCTCGAAGCCGTCCGCTGGAACATGGACCAGGACATCCCCTGGCACCAGTTCGATGGCGCCCAGCTCACCGATGAGCAGGCGCAGACGGTGAAGATGAACGCCATCACCGAGTGGGCGGCGCTCCCCGCGACCGAGATGTTCCTGCGCGACAACCGCGACGATTCCGACTTCTGCGCGTTCATGAGCGTCTGGTTCTTCGAGGAGCAGAAGCACTCGCTGGTGCTGATGGAGTACCTGCGGCGTTTCCGCCCCGACCTCGTGCCGACCGAAGCCGAGCTGCACGACGTGCGGTTCGAATTCGACCCGGCGCCCGCCCTCGAGACGCTGATGCTGCACTTCTGCGGCGAGATTCGCCTCAACCACTGGTATCGGCGCGCCGCCGAATGGCACAGCGAGCCGGTCATCAAGTCGATCTACGAGACGCTCGCGCGCGACGAGGCGCGTCACGGCGGCGCCTACCTGCGCTACATGAAGAAGGCGATGCAGAAGTTCGGCGACGAGGCACGCGCGGCCTTCGCCAAGGTCGGCGTGCTGATGGCGAGCGCGCGTCGCACCGCACAGGCGCTGCACCCGACCAACCTGCACGTGAACACGCAGCTGTTCCCGCGCGACACCATCCAGAGCCGCCTGCCCGATCCGCAGTGGCTCGAGCAATGGCTCGATCGGCAGATCCAGTTCGATTCGGTGTGGGAAGGCAAGGTCGTCGAGCGCATCCTCTACAACCTCGGCCTGCTGCTCGGGCGCAGCTTCGCCAGCGTCCAGGAGCTCAACCGCTACCGCAAGGAGATGGTCGCCGCGCTGGCGGCCAACGTCGGCGCCGCGACGCCGGTGCTGCGCGGCGCCTGAGGCGAACGCACGAGGCGCGCGGCCGATGCTGCCCGCGTTCGTCGGCAAGCTCGTGCCCCGCGCCGAGCTGCAGCCCCGCCTGGCGGAACTGCCGCGGCCGGTGGTCTTCACCAACGGCGTGTTCGACATCCTTCACCGCGGCCACGTGACCTACCTCGCGCAGGCCCGGGCGCAAGGCGCGAGCCTCGTCGTCGGGCTCAACAGCGACGCCTCGGCGCGTGGCCTCGGCAAGGGCGACGGCCGGCCGCTCAACGGCGAGAGCGACCGCGCCTGCGTGCTCGCGGCACTCGAGAGCACGAGCCTGGTGACGCTGTTCGACGAATCGACGCCGATCGAGCTGCTCCGCCTCGTTCGCCCCGACCTGTACGTCAAGGGCGGCGACTACGACGTCGAGCGGCTGGCCGAGACCGCGCTCGTGCGCTCGTTCGGCGGCGATGCGCTCGCGCTTGCCTTCATCGGCGGCTACTCGACCACCGCGCTGGTCGAACGCATCCGCCTCTGACGCCCCGGGAACGCGATCTCGCGTTCGATCCATGTCACCCGGCGGGCCGCTTGCGGTGCGACGACCGCCCGCACGTCGGCGAGGCGGATCCAGCGCTGCCCGTCGCCGTCCTCGACGACGTGGATCCGCCGCCCCCTCCACGCGTAGTAGCGCCCCTCGGCTTCGCGCCAGTTGGCGTGCCGCAGGCCGGCGTAGGCGTCGCCCGCAAGTGCCATGAGCGGCCCGGTCGCGAGCAGCCCCGCGACGACCGCGACGAGCAGCGCGCTGATGACGCCGTAGGGCGTGCCCCAGGCCGATCCGATCCGCGTCGCCACCCACCAGCCGACGACCGCGCAGACAGCGGCCGAGCTGCGAGGGTCAGGAGGGTGCGCGCCACCTCCCTCAGCCCCTGCGGTTGACGAGCCAGATGCCGAGCGCGACGGTCGTCACCGCAGTGAGCAACCCGGCGGTGACGGGCTCCGCGAGCAGCAGCGCGCCGAGCATCAGGCCGAACATCGGTGTGAGCATCGTGAACGACGACAGCCGCGTTGCCGAGTAATGGCGAATGAGCCAGAACCACAGCAGGTAGCTGGCGAAGGTCACGATCACGATCTGGAAGCCGATCGACGCGATGGCGAGCGCCGACGGCGACGTCGGCAGCGGGTCGCCCGCCGCCAGCGCCGCGGGCACGAGCAGCGCCGCCGACACCGCGAGCTGGTAGAAAAGTGTCTTCTCGGCCGGCGCGATCGACAGTCGCGTGCCGCGGATCGCCAGTGTCGTCGCGCCCCAGAACACGCCGGCCGTGACACCGAGCGCGTCGCCGATCCACTGTCGCGGGCCGATCGCCGGTCGCGCGAAACCTTCCCAGAACGCCGCCGCGACGCCGGCGAAGGCGAGCAGCAGGCCGCCGAGCTGCCAGGCGCTCAGCCGCTCGTCGCGCGAGACGAAGGGCATGCCGAGCGCCACGACGAACGGCGACAGGTAGATGAAGACGACCATGCGCGACGCCGACGTGTACTGCAGGCCGACGAAGATGCAGAAGAACTCGACCGCGAACAGCGTTCCGGCGAGCAGGCCGCCGGCGAGCGTGCCGTCGCGGCGAAACAGCGCCACGCCGCGCCGCGCCGACCACAGCCAGACCAGCGCCGTGCCGCCGGCCGAGCGGGCGGCAGCCTGCCACAGCGGTGCGATCTCGGGCAGCGCCGCTTTTGCCGCGACCTGGTTCAGGCCCCACAGGAAGCAGCAGCCGACCAGCGTCGCGACGGCGACGCCGTCGAGCCGGGACTTGCGCTCTGCGGCGACGAAGCCGCCGGACGCAGCGGCCGGCAGGCGCTCAGCCGAAGACGGCACGCCGCAGGGCGAGGACGGCGTCGCGCGATGCCGCGATCGAATCGGGCTCGACCTGCGTCGGCTGTTCGTCGAGCCGTGCCTTGTGCTGGACGCGGCGAAGCTCGCGATACGCCTCCGCCGCGGCCGCCCCGACTTCCTTCGACACCAGCCCGGCATCGCCGGCGCGGCCGAGCAGCGCGATGTTGCCGACATCGTCGAGCAGCTCCGGGTGCCGGCCGCCCTCGCCGAGAACGAGCGCCTGAACGGCGAACTCGACGTCGATCATGCCGCCGGCGCTGTGCTTGACGTCGAAGCGGCCGGCCTTGACGGGGTGCGCCGACGCGACCCGGGCGCGCATCGCGGCGATCTCGTGGCGCAGCCCGGTGCCGTCGCGGGGCGCCGCGAGCACCTGGCGTCGAATCGCCTCGATGCGCGGCGCGACGCGTTCGATCCCGGCGCACCAACGCGACCGCGTCAGCGCCTGGTGTTCCCAGGTCCACGCGGTGTTGCTGCCGCGCCCGAGCTGGTACTGCTCGTACGACGCGAGCGACGTCACCAGCAGCCCGGAGTTGCCGTTCGGGCGCAGCGCCGTGTCGATGTCGAACAGCTCGCCGGCGGCGGTGCGCGCCGTCAGCCAGGAGATCAGCTTGCGCACGAAGGCGCCGTAGACCTCGGCGGCGGTGTCGGGGTCGGTCTCGGCATCGTCGTGAACGAAGACGATGTCGAGATCGCTGCCGTAGCCGAGCTCCTTGCCGCCGAGCTTGCCATAGGCGATGACGGCGATCTGCGGCTCGGCTCGATGCGCCGACTTGAGGTGCCGCCAGGCCCAGCGGATGGCAATCCCGACGGTCGTATCGGCGAGCGCGGAGAGGTCGTCGGCGACCTGCTCGACGCCGAGGTGCCCTTCGACGTCGCGCACCAGCGTGCGAAAGACCTCGGCGTGGTGGGCGCGGCGCAGCGTGTCGAGCAGCAGCTCTTCCTCGGCCTGGCTCGAGCGTTCCCAGCCGGCGTGCCGTTCCTCGAGCTCGCGGGCGTAGGCGTCGGAGTCGAAGCGACCGTGCAGCAGTTCCTCGTCGGCCAGCTCGTCGATGACGCCGGGGTGCTGCATCAGGTAGCGCATCGGCCAGCGCGCCAGTCCGAGCAGCCGCAGCAGCCGGCTCTGCACCTCGGGGCGCTCGGCGAGCAGCGCGAGGTAGCTCTCGCGGCGCAGCAGCGGCTCGAGCCAGTCGACGAACTTGGTCGCCGCCACAAGCGTGCAGCGGCCTTCGTCGACGGCGCGCGCCGCGCCGTTGACGAGCCGCGCCAGCCGCGTCTTGCTGTCCTCGCTCAGCAGCGCGACCTTCGGGTTCGTCGCAAGCGAGCGGACCCGCGCCGCCAGTTCGTCCGGCAACTCCGCCAGGAACGAGGCCTGGTCGATCGAGGGTGCGGGAGCGCCGCAGGTCTTGCAGCCCGCCGGACCGGCCGAACCGGCGGAGCGCCCGTCGTGCAGCAGCTGGTCGAACTCCACGGCGGTTCCCTCGCGGGCGACGCAGAGCACGTCGAGAAAGGCCGCCGTCGGATCGTCGCCACCGTGGCCGAGGCTCCTCGCGATCCACGCCAGATCGGCATCGTCGGTCGGCAGGAGGTGCGTCTGCTGGTCGTCGAGATACTGGATGCGGTGTTCGATGCGCCGCAGCAGCACGTAGGCGTCGGCCAGCCGGGCGGCGTTGCCGCGCTTCATCAGCCCGCCGGCGACGAGCTTGTCGAGTGCCTTGAGTGTCGAGCGGGTGCGGATCTCGGGGACTTGCCCGCCGCGCACGACGAGCAGCAGCTGGACGATGAACTCGATCTCGCGGATGCCGCCGCGTGACAGCTTCACGTCGTTGGCGCGCTGCGGCCGGCCGGCGGCGCGCCGCTGCGCTTCGTCGCGCACCTTGCCGTGGAGCTGGCGCAGACCCTCGAAGACGCCGTAGTCGAGCCAGCGTCGGTAGACGAACGCCGTGACCAGGGTCTTCAGCGGCTGCGCCCGGCCGCTGGCAACGGTCGCGCGTGGCGCGACGACGCGGCTCTTCAGCCAGGCGAAGCGTTCCCATTCGCGGCCGTGCCGAACCAGGTACTGCTCGAGCATCGACAGGCTGACGACCGGCGAGCCGCTGTTGCCGTCGGGCCGGAGCGCGAGGTCGACGCGAAACACGAAGCCGTCTTCGGTGACGTCGCCGATCAGCGTGTAGAGGCCCCGCGCGGCGCGCACGAAATATTCGTGGGCCGTGGCCGGGTCGCCACCGGTGCCGCCATCGGTGACGCCGTCCTCCTCGTAGACGTAGACGAGGTCGATGTCGGACGAGACGTTGAGCTCGCGAGCGCCGAGCTTGCCCATGCCGACGATCCAGAAGTCGATACGACCGCCCGCGGCGTTGCGCGGCACGCCGAGCCTGGCGTCGAGCTCGGCGAAGACATCGGCGAGGGCCAGGTCGAGCGTCGTCTCGGCGAGTGCGGTCATCGCCGAGACGATGTGCTCGAGCGGGGCGGCCTCCTCGACATCGAGCACGGCGAGCCGTTCGAGCACCAGTTGCCGGGCGACGCGCAGCGCCGAGCCGAGGGTGCGGCCGTCGCCGTGCAGGCGCTGCACCAGCGCTGCGATCACGCCGTGGTCGGGAAGGCCCGCAGGCAGCTGATGCAGAAGGTCGCCGTAGCGGCGGCGGATGCGCTGCACGAAGCGGCTGTGCGCCGCCCCGGCATCTCCGGCGAAGGCGGCTCGATCGACGGTCAACGGATCCGGCGCGCGGCGTCCGCGCTGCCGCGACCCGGTCGCGGGCGAATGCCAGGTCGTTCGCATCGAAGCCGGGGGCAGCGGCGTATCCAAGTCGGTGCCTGTGCTAGATTGATCCGGCCGTCAGGTTGCACGCGTCGACCCGGCTGCGCAGGTGCAGCATCTCGCCCGTCCGGCGTCGCGCCGCCGTCATGCCGCCAGCCCCGCCCGCCGCCGACCGAACCGACGACACGCCCGCCGATGCGCGAGACGTCGTGTCGCCGAGGCGCCGCGGCTCGGCGATGCGACGCGCGACGCACTGGGTGCTGGGCATCGCGACGGCGGCATGGCTCGTGTTGCTGGTGGGTTGGCTCTCACTTCACTGGCTGATTTTGCCGCACATCGAGTCGTGGCGCAGGCCGATCGAGGCCCGTGCGAGCCAGCTGCTCGGTGCACCGGTGCGCCTGGGGACCATCATCGTCACGTCGGGCGGATGGGTTCCGCACATCGAAATGCGCGACGTGCAGGTGCTCGATCCGCAGCGACGCACGGCACTGGTCCTGCCGCGCGTCGTCGCGGCGCTGTCGGCGCGGTCGCTCCTCGCCTTCGACCTGCGGCTCTCGCAGCTCTACATCGAGTCGCCGCGACTCGAGATCCGGCGCGACGCCGCCGGCCGGATCCGAGTCGCCGGCCTCGACTTCGGCGCCGGCGACTCGGCCGCTGCCGACGGCGGCTCGGTCGCCGACTGGTGCTTCGCGCAGGACGAGCTGGTGATCCGCGCCGGCACCGTGCGCTGGATCGACGAGGCGCGCGCCGCGCCGCCGCTCGAACTGGTCGGCGTCGATTTCGTGCTGCGCAACGGCCTGCGCAGCCACGACGTGCGCCTGGACGCGACGCCGCCGCCGGACTGGGGCGACCGCTTCAGCCTGCGCGGCCGCTTCTCGCAGCCGCTGCTGGCACGGGCCGGCGACTGGCGACGCTGGAGCGGCGAGGCCTACGTCGAGCTGCCGCGCGCCGACCTCGGCGAGCTGCGTCGCCACGTCACGCTGCCGTTCGAGCTCGCCGAGGGCGACGGGGCGCTGCGCGGCTGGTTCGAGGTGCGAGACGGCCGGCCGCGCGCCGCCACCGTCGACGTCGCGCTGCGCCGGGTCGCGCTGCGATTCGACCCCGGCGTCGAGCCGCTCGGCTTCGAGCAGGTCGCGGGCCGCATAGTGGCCAGGCGCGATGGCGAACAGACGTCGGTCGCGGTGCAGCACTTCGGCTTCTCGATGGGCCACGGACTGCGCTGGCCCGATGGCGACCTCGCCGTCGCCTGGCGGCAGCGCGACGGCGAGGCGGTGTCGGGCGGCGAGTTCTCGGCCGAGCGGCTCGATGTCGGCCTGATCGCCGACGTCGCCGGCGGCGTGCCGATCGGCGCGGCGCTTCGCACGCTGCTCGCCGACGTCGACCCGAAGGGCGTCGTGACGCGCCTGAAGACGAGCTGGGAGGGCCCACTCGACGCGCCGACGCGCTACCGCGTCGCCGGCACGCTGAGCGGGCTTTCGCTGACGGCGCGTGCCGCAGCGAAGGCCGACGCCGTCGGCCGTCCGGGCCTGCGCAACGCGACGATCGAGCTCGACGCGTCGGAGGCCGGCGGCCGGGCGACGATCGGCGTGCGCGACGGCGTGCTCGAGGTGCCCGGCGTGTTCGCCGATGCCGCGCTGCCGCTGGAGCGCTTCGGCGCCACGCTCGACTGGCGCATCGACCGCAGCGGCCCGGCCGGCGCGCCGCCGATCACGGTGCGCGTCCGCGACGCGACCTTCGGCAACGCCGACGTGCATGGTGACTTCACCGCCAGCTGGCGCACCGGCGCAGGCGACGGCGCGGCGCTCGGTCGCGGTGCCCGCTACCCGGGCGTGCTCGAGCTCGACGGCAGGCTCGCCGACGCCGACGCCGGCCGCGCCGGTCGCTACCTGCCGCTCGGCCTGCCCGACGAAGTGCGCCGCTACGTCGCCCGGGCGGTGCGCGGCGGCAAGGTGCCGCGCGCGACGATCCGGGTTCGCGGCGACCTCCACGACTTTCCCTTCCACCACGCCAGGACGCCGGCCGAAGGCGAGTTCCGGCTCGCTGCGCACGTCGAAGGGCTCGAGCTCGCCTACCTGCCGTCGCAGCCGGCGTGGCCGGTGCTCACCGCAGGCCGCGGCGACCTCGTCGTCGATGGCGCGACGCTCGCGCTGCGCGACGCCACGGCGACGATCGGCGGCGTCGAGTGGCGGGGCCTCGAGGGCGGTATCGCGGCCTTCGACGACAAGGCGCGGTTCGACGTGAGCGGCCAGGCGCGAGCGCCGCTCGCCGAGCTGCTGCGCGTCGTCACGACCACGCCGGTGGGACGCTGGATCGACGGTGTGCTCGACGAGACGACGGCCACCGGCACCGGCGAGCTCAGGCTCGCCCTCTCGATTCCGCTCGCCGGCGGCCTGCCGGCGACGGTGAAGGGCAGCCTCGCGCTCGGCGGCAACGACGTGCGCGTCCGCGCCGCGACGCCGTTGCTCGCAGGTGCGCGCGGCCGCGTCGAGTTCACCGAGTCGTCGTTCGCGCTCGTCGCGGCGAGCGCGCGACTGCTCGGCGGCGACGTGTCGTTCGACGGCGGTGCGCGCCCAGGCGAGCCGCCGCGTTTCGCCGCTCACGGCACGGTCGCCGTCGAGGCGCTTCGCGGTGCCGAGGAGCTCGGCTCGCTGGCGCGCTACGCCTCGGCGCTCGCCGGGCAGGCCGCATACCGCGCCACGCTGTCGTTCGCGTCCGGCCGGCCGCAACTGTCGTTCGCGAGCGACCTCGTCGGCGTCGCCGTCGACCTGCCGGCACCGATCGGCAAGGCCGCGGCGACAGCGTCGCCCTTGCGCGTGCGCACGGCGATCGGCGATGCGCCGGCCGGCGGGGCGCTCGCGTCCGCTGCGTCGCCGGTTGCCGCGTCGACCGACACCGTCCTGGTCGAACTCGGCTCGCATCTGCGCGCGCGCATCGTTCGCGACGCGGCGACCGGGCGCGTGCTGCGCGGCGCACTGCGCCTGGCCGACACGGTCGACGCCACCCGGGTCGCCGACGCGGCGACGCTGCCGCTGCCGGCAAGCGGCGTCGCGGCATCGATCGACCTGCAGCAGCTCGACATCGATGCCTGGCAAGCAGCGGCCGATCGGCTCGTCGGCCGGCCCACCGCCGGCGCGGGGGCGGCGCCGCCTGCCCTCGACGTGGCAGGCAGCGGCGGCGACGCGCCGACCAGCGTCGCCCTGCGCGCGGGCGTCGTCACGCAGGGCGGGCGTCGCTTCCACCGCGTCGCGGCGACGGCGTCGCAGCAGGGCGCCACCTGGCGTGCCGACATCGATGCCGACGAACTCGCCGGTCACGTCGAATACCGCCCGGCCGGTGCGGGAGGGTCCGCGACCGGCCGTACGGCGCAGGCGCAGGCGCGGCTCTACGCACGTCTGTCGCGGCTCTCGCTGCCCAGGGGCGACGCCGACGCTGCGGAAGCCCCCGCCGATCGCTCGCCGGCGACTCTGCCCGCGCTCGACATCGTCGTCGACGACTTCGTGCTGCGCGGCAAGCGGCTCGGTCGCCTCGAGGTGGCCGCGCAGAACCAGCCCGGCGAGCGCCGTGTCTGGAGGGTCTCGACCTTCGACCTGACGATGCCCGAAGGCAAGCTCACGGCCAACGGCACGTGGTCGGCACCGGGCCCGGCCTCGACCCGCCGCACCGAGATGGACTTCGACCTCGCCGTGTCCGACAGCGGTGCCCTGCTCGACCGGCTCGGCGTCGCCGGTGCCGTGCGCGGTGGCCGCGGGCGGCTCTCGGGGTCGCTGGGTTGGCCGGGCTCGCCTCTGTCGCCCGACACGGCGACGATGCACGCTCGCGTGCACCTCGCGGTCGACGCGGGGCAGTTCCTCAAGGCGAGCGCCGGCGCCGGCCGACTGCTCGGCGTCCTCAGCCTCCAGTCGCTGCCCAGGCGGCTGCTGCTCGACTTCCGCGACCTGTTCCAGGAGGGCTTCGCCTTCGACAACGTCACCGGCGATGTCGCCGTCGCCGACGGCGTCGCCTCGACGAACAACCTGCGCATGCGAGGCGCGGCGGCGGCGGTGCTCATGGAAGGCAGCGCCGACCTCGAGCGCGAGACGCAGGACCTGCGCGTCGGCGTCGTTCCCGAGATCAACGCCGGCACGGCGTCGCTC
>JBBSUK010000059.1:0-20009 GCA_038234975.1 Burkholderiales bacterium | reverse complement strand
GCGCCGACGCCGAGGGCGCATCACGCGCGCACCGAGTACGGACCCGGCTTCGACATGCGCGTCGACATGCAGCGCACCAACATCGACGACCCGGGCATCGGCCTGCGCGACAACGGTCGCAAGGTGCTGACTTACTCCGACCTGCACACGATTGGCGGGTCAATCGACCCTCGCGAACCAAGCAGGGAAATCGAACTGCATCTGACCGGCAATATGGAGCGCTACATGTGGTCGTTCGACGGCCAGAAGTTCAGCGACTCCAGGCCGCTGCGCTTCCGCCACGGCGAGCGCCTGCGCATTGTGCTCGTCAACGACACCATGATGCCGCACCCGATCCACCTGCACGGCATGTGGAGCGAGCTGGAGAGCCCCTCGGGCGAGTTCCAGGTCCGCAAGCACACGATCATGGTGCAGCCGGCGCAGCGCATCACCTATCTCGTCGACGCCGATGCACCGGGCAACTGGGCCTACCACTGCCACCTGCTGTATCACATGGAAGCAGGCATGTTCAGAAAGGTGGTGGTGTCGTGAGGCGCTCGCTCGCCGTCGCGCTGCTTGCTGCGCTCGTTCCACTCGCCGCGCTCGGGCAGACGGCACCTGCCGAAGGCGGCATGGACATGGACGCGATGATGAAGTCGATGCAGGGCGGCAAGGCGCCGCCCGATGCGCGCGACCCCGACGCCCATGCCGACGGCCTCGAGCTCGGGCACATGCGGGGCATGGACATGGCCGACAACGCCGTCCACGCCCAGCTGCTGCTCGACCGCTTCGAGCTGTTCCACAGCAGCCGCAGCAACGGCCAGGCGCTCGACGCGCAGGCCTGGATCGGTGGCGACCTCGACAAGCTCTGGCTGAAGGTCGACGGCTCGCGCGTCGACGGTCGCCTCGGCGCCACGCGCACCGAGGCGCTCTGGAACCGCGCCATCTCGGCCTACTGGGGACTGCAGGCAGGCGCTCGCCATGACTTCGGCGAAGGACCCGGCCGCACCTGGGCGGCGTTCGGCTTCCAGGGCCTGTCGCCCTACTGGTTCGACATCCAGGCGACGGCCTATGTCGGACCGTCCGGCCGCACCGCGCTGCGCTTCGAAGGCGAGTACGAGCTGCTGCTCACGCAGCGGCTCGTGCTGCAGCCCGACATCGAGGTCAACGTCTACGGCCGCAAGGACCCCGACCGGGAGATCGGCGCCGGGGTCTCGGACATCGACGTCGGCCTTCGCCTGCGCTACGAGTTCACCCGCAAGTTCGCCCCTTACGTCGGCGTGGTCTGGAACCGCAAGTTCGCCGGCACCGCCCGCTACGCCCGCGAGTCGGGCAACGCCGTCCAGGAGACCCGCGTCGTCGCCGGTCTCCGCATCTGGTTCTGAGGGAGCATCCATGAAGCCAGTCGTCAAACACGTCTCGGTCACCGCCGCTGTGCTGCTGCTCGGAGGCGCCGCTGCGGCGGCGCTGTTCGCCTGGTCCGGTGCCTACAACTTCGCCGCGGACGACCCGCACACCGCGGCCGTCGGCGCCTTCATCGAGACGATGCGCGAGCGCTCGATCGAGACCAGGGCCGCCAAGCTCAGCCCGCCCGATCTCGGCGACGAGCATCGCATCGTCCAGGGCGCCGGCAACTACGCCGCGATGTGCGTCGGCTGCCACCTGGCGCCCGGCATGGGCGAGTCCGAGCTGAGCAAGGGGCTTTATCCCGGACCGCCGAACCTGTCGAAGGAGAAGGTCGACGCCCGTCACGCGTTCTGGGTGATCAAGCACGGCGTCAAGGCCTCCGGCATGCCCGCCTGGGGCAAGAGCATGGGCGACGAATACGTGTGGAACATGGCCGCCTTCCTGCAGAAGCTGCCCGGACTCGATGCAGAGCAATACGAGGCGATGGTGGCGCGCAGCGGCGGCCACCATCACGACCACGGCGACGACCACGACGGCGACGGTCATGGTGCTGAGGCAGCCGCCACTGCCCCGGGCACGCCGACTGCCGGCGATGCGCCATCCGCGGCCGCAACGGGGCACGCGCACGCCGACGGCAAACGACACCTCCACAGTCCAGCGGGAGCCGGAAAATGAGCAAGTACGTCAGGTTCTTCGCCATGGTGGCGACGTCCACCGTCGTCATGTTCGGGTTGATGTACCTGAACACCTACCAGCTCGACCATGTCTGGTTCAGCCAGACGCGAGCCTGGATGGCCAGCGGCGCGAGATCGGCGAGATGGAGGCGCTCGTGAGGGCGCTCGACAGCAAGTGAGGCCCAGCGACAGACCCGTAGCTGCCCGATGAGCACACGCAAACCCCTCGTCCTCGTCACCGGCGCCGGCGGCTTCGTCGGCAACGCCGTCATCGAGAAGCTCGCCGGGTCGTACGACCTGGTGGGATTCGATCGCGAGATGCCGCCGCACCCGCCGCCGGCGGCCGAGTGCATCTGCGTCGACATCACGTCCGATTCCAGCGTCGAAGCCGCCCTCGAGCGCGTGCGCACGGCGCACGGCACGAAGATCGCCTCCGTCGTCCACCTCGCGGCGTACTTCGACGAGACCGGCGAACCCGATCCGCGCTACGACGCGGTGACCGTCGAGGGAACGGGTCGACTGCTCGACCAGTTGAAGGCGTTCGACGTCGAGCAGTTCGTCTTCGTCAGCACGATGCTCGTGCATGCGCCGTCGGGCCATGGCGAGACGATCGACGAGGAGTCGCCACTCGACGAGCGCTTCCCGTATCGCGCCTCGAAGGTGCGCACGGAAGCGCTGCTCCGCGAGCGACACGGCAAGGTGCCGCTCGTCCTGCTGCGCCCTGCCGGTGTCTACGACGACCGCTGCCACAACGTCTTCCTCGCGCACCAGATCGCCCGGATCTCCGAGCGGCGGCTCACCGGCCATGTCTACCCAGGCGACCTGCTCGCCGGCGAACCCTACCTGCACCTGAGCGACCTGACCGGCGCGGTGCAGCGGATCATCGAGCGTCGCCATGACCTGCCGGCGGAGACCGCGATCCTGCTCGCCGAATCCGACGTGATGGCGTTCGGCGAGATCCAGCAGGCGGTCGGCCGCCTGGCGCACGACGAGCAGTGGGAGACGCGCACGATCCCGAAGACGCTCGCCAGCACCGGCGCGTGGCTGCAGGACAAGGTGCTCGACGAAGATCCGTTCATCCGGCCCTACATGGTCGAGATGTCGAGCGACCACTACGACGTCGACACCGCCCGCGCACGCTCGCTGCTCGGATGGCGCCCACGCCACAAGCTGCGCACGACGCTGCCGAAGATGATCGAGGCGCTGAAGGCCGACCCGGTCGGCTGGTACGAGGCTAACGGCCTCGATTCGGCGCGTGTCGCGGCCGAAGGCGCGGCGGCCGAGCCTTCGACGCACGAGCACGGCAGCGGCGACCACGCCGAGATGGCCACTCACATGCGCGAGGGCCACTTCAAGCTGCTCTGGGTGCACTGGCTGAACATCCTGCTCGGCGCCTGGCTCGTCGCCAGCCCGTTCGCGTTCGGCGCCTTCGGCCAGACCGAGTTCAGCGCCGCCGTGCTGCAGGTCACCGTCGATCGCGGCCTCGCCGACCCGGCGCTGCGCAGCATGCTGCTCGGGACGAGCGACATCGTCAGCGGCCTGCTCGTCATGCTGCTCGGCGCGCTCTCGCTCTCGCCGCGCTTCTCGTGGGCGCAATGGGCCAACGCCGCCGTCGGCACGTGGCTGCTTTTCGCGCCGCTCGTGTTCTGGGCGCCGAGTGCGGCCACCTACACCAACGACACGTTCACCGGCGCGTTGGTCATCGCCTTCGCCATCCTCGTGCCGATGATGCCGGGCATGGGCATGGCAGGAATGATGGACAAGTCCGACCTGCCGCCTGGCTGGACCTATTCGCCGTCGACCTACCTGCAGCGGTTGCCGATCATCGCCCTCGGCGCGTTCGGCTTCCTGATCGCACGCACGCTGACGGCCTACCAGCTCGGCCACATCGACGGCGTGTGGGAGCCGTTCTTCGCCGGCGTGCCACCCGCCTCGCCGCTGAACGGCACCGAGGCGATCATCACCTCGAGCGTGTCGAAGGCATGGCCGATCGCCGATGCCGGCCTCGGCGCCGTGGCCTACGTGTTCGAGGTGCTGATGGGCGTGATGGGCGACCGACGGCGCTGGCGCACGATGCCGTGGATGGTGGCGATGTTCGGCATCGTCGTCGTCCCGCTCGGTGTCATCAGCATCACCTTCATCGTCATCCAGCCGATCGTCATCGGCACCTGGTGCACGCTGTGTCTGCTCACCGCCGTGGCGATGCTGGTCATGATTCCCTACAGCCTCGACGAGCTGGTGGCGATGGGCCAGTTCCTGGTGCAGAGCCGTCGCCGCGGCGAGCCGTTCTGGACCACGTTCTTCCGCGGTGGCGCTCAGCCTGCGCAAGGCCGCGGCGAGCACGGCGACTTCGACCAGCCGCTCGCGGCTTCCGTTGCCTCCGCGGTGCGTGGCGTCAACCTGCCGTGGACGCTGGTCGCGAGCGCGCTGCTCGGCGCCTCGCTCATGTTCACGCGCGTCATGTTCGACACCGTGCCGCCGATGGCCGACAGCGACCACCTCGTCGGCGCCCTCATCGTCACCTTCGCGGTGATGGCGATGGCCGAGGTCGGGCGGCCGCTTCGCTTCGTCAACGTCGCGTTCGGTGCCTGGCTGGTCGCAGCGCCGTGGCTGCTCGGCGGCGCGAGCACGCTCGCGTCTTGGGTCGGCGTGCTGATCGGCGTGGCGGTGGTCGCGCTCAGCCTGCCGCGCGGCAAGCGCAGCGACGAGCACTACGGCAGCTGGGACCGCTTCGTCGTGTAGCGGCCGCCACGCCGTGTCGTCAGCGCGGCCCGCCCGGCGGCCCGAACGGCGGCCGGCCGGAGAGCCGCTTCGCGACCAGCATCGGCAGCCGGACCGCGAATCCGAGCAGCAGCCGCGCGTGCATCCAGCTGAGCAGCGCGTTGTCGCGCCCGTAGCGGAAGTGCGAGACGCCGCCCTCCTCGGCCTTGAGGTACTTCACCGGCGCGGCGATGTTGATCGGCCGCACGCCGCGCCACGCCAGCCGCACGACGGCCTCGGTGTCGAAGTCGAAGCGGCGCATCCAGCGCTGGCCACGCATCACCTCGATCAACGGTGCGATCGGGTAGACGCGAAAGCCGAAGAGGGAATCGTCGATCCCGGCGCCGAGCGTCTCGAGGATGGTCCAAGCGTTGGACACCTTGCGACCGCGCACCCGCAGTAGCGGCGCCGACGCGTCGAAGACCGGGCGCCCGAGAATCATCGCGTCGGGCGCCGCGGCTGATGCGGCCATGAACTTCGGGATCAAGTCCGCCGGATGCTGCCCGTCGGAGTCCATCGTCAGCGCGTGGCTGTGGCCCGCGGCGGCAGCGGCCGTCAGCGCGTGCAGCACCGCAGCACCCTTGCCCGAGTTGACCGGGAGCACGTCGACGGCGAGGCCCGGGTCGTCGGCGGCCATCGCGAGCAGCCCCTCTGCCGTGCCGTCGTCGCTGCCGTCGACGACGACCCGCACCGCCGGCCACGCCGCGCGCGCCGCCCGCACCGTCTCGTAGACCTTGGGGCCGGGGTTGTAGCTCGGGATGACGACGACGTGACTGGCCGCCGTCGCCGCCGCGGTCACGGCAGCTCCCGGGCGAAGTACGCCTCGAGCCGGCGCAGCAGCGCCCGGTGGTCGGCCTGCGGCTCGAAGCGCTCGCCCAGGCGCACACGCACGACCACGGGAGCCGGCGGCGCCTTCAGCAGGGGCCAGCCCTTGGTAAGGTAGGGCGAGTCGGTCTCGATGACGACGGTCTGGATCGGCACCTGCGCGAGGTGAGCGATCAGCGTGATGCCCGGGCGCAGCGGGTTGATGGGCCGACGCGTCGTTCGCGTTCCCTCGGGAAAGAGCACCAGCTGGCCGCCCTCGCGCGCCGTGGCGACCGCGTCCCGGACCATGCCGCGCCCGGCGTCGTTGCGGATGTAGCGGGCCAGCCGCGCACCGGTGCCGAGGAAGACGTTGTCGAGCAGCTCGGCCTTCATCACGCAGACCCCACGCCGGATCCGCGCAACGACGATCAGTGCGTCGAACATCGTCGGGTGGTTGGCGGCGATGATCAGCCCCCCGGGCTCGTCGCGCAGCACGTCGAGCGCCGATGACTCGATCCGCATCATCCCCATGCGCTCGGCGCTGTTCCAGAAGGCCCCATAGAAGTTGGAGATGACGACCCGGCCGATGCGGGTGCCGAGACGTCGCGACGTGAACAGCTGAACGACCGGCGCAGCGAGGGCCCACAGCAGGGACACGAGGCCGAGCCGGGCGATCAGGTAGGTGAACTTCAGCCGCGTCGCCAGGCTCGGCGCGTCGGCCGTCGCCTCGAGTGGGGTCGCGGCGGATCTCACGGGTGCGGTTTCGGGTGCCATGCGCCGAGGGTCAGTCGTCGACGGCGACGCGTTCGCCCGACACCGCGACCAGCCAGGAGATGCCGAAGCCGGCGAACACGGAGCGGTCGCTGCGCACGAGCGGGCTGGCCGCGAAACGGGCGCCGTGCAGGTCGTCGTAGCGGACGAAGGCACCGAGCCAGGCGTTGCCGAGGCGACGCGAGAACGCCGCCGTCGCGCGCCAGCCGGAGTAGCCGCCGCCGGCCTCGTAGGTCGGGCGCGTCGAGGTCGCGAACTCGGGGGCGACGCCGTAGTAGTGCTGGTGGTAGCGCCGGTCGGCGAACAGCGGCCCGGCGAGCAGGCCGATGTTCCATGCGCCCGAGAAGTTGCGGATGTCGAGGTTCACGTTCGGCGAGAAGGTGACGCCGATCGCCTTCGGAGAGCGCTCCAGCGTGATCGCTTCGCGCAGCGGCAGTCGCAGGTCGAGCTTGTAGCGGCGGTCTCCCGACTGCCACAGCTCGATGCTGGCATTCGGGCCGATCTCGAAGGTGCCGGCCAGATCGGGCATGCCCTGGCGCGCCGCGTTGTCCTTGCTCTTGGTCGGCGTCGAGGCCGCCAGGCTCACGTCGACCTCGACGCGCCGGCCGGCGAAGATGATGGCGCGCGCGCCGTCGCGGTCGGCGCGCAGGAAGCGGCCGCGATAGGCGACGAAGGGCAGCGGCAGGAGGTAGGCGCTGTACTGGTCGGAGCCGCGGTAGTCGGGGAAGCGGACCACGGCAGCGCCCAGGCCGAACTCCCACAGCGGCTCCGTCCGGCCGCTCGGCGACGATGCGGCCGCCTCGTCGGGTGCCGGCGCCGGGGCCGGAAGCGCCTGCGCCGCCACGCCGCTGCTCACGCACGCCAGCCACGACGCGGCGATGCGGCCGCGCACTGAAGACGACGCCGTCACAACGCGGCGACCCCGGGGTCGCGGACGTTGAAACGGCGCCGCTTCCAGAACGCCAGGCTGCGGCCGAGGTTGCCGAGCGAGACCAGGTAGTAGAGCGCCTTCATGACGCCGATCGACGGCCAGATCGGCGTCTTGTCGTAGATGTCGCCGGCGAGCAGCGACAGCAGCGCCTCCTTCACGCGCAGCGGGTTCTGCGGGTACATGAAGAAGTTGCGCATGGTCGGGCTGGAGACGCGGAAGATGAACCACGAGAACGCACGCGGCCCGTGCCGCATCAGCCGGTCGAAGTGGCGTCGTGCACGGTCGGCGCGGGCCGGCTGGAGCGGATGGTCGAGCGTCGCCTCGACGACGTCGACGCCTTCGAACGCGCTGCGCATCGCCAGCAGCACGCCCGACGAGAACACCGGGTCGATGAAGGCGTAGGCGTCGCCGAGCATCAGGTAGCGGTCGCCGCTCGAGACGGTGCTGCTGTACGAGTAGTTGCCCGTCGCCTGCACGTCGGACACGAGCTCGGCGTCGCCGAGCCGCTCGGCCAGCGACGGGCACAGCGCGATCGTGTCGCGGAAGAACTCGGGCAGGGGTTTGCGGCGCGACTTGAGGTAGTACGGCCAGCAGACCGCGCCGACGCTCGTCACGCCATCGGCGAGGGGTATGAACCAGAACCAGCCGTGCTCGAACCAGAGGATCGAGATGTTGCCCTCCAGCTTGCCCGGCAACCGCGTGGCGCCACGGTAGTGCGCGTACATCGCCGCGCTCGCGTGCTTGCGGTTCTTCGCCTTGGTGCGCAACTGATTGGCGAGCAGCGTGTCCCGACCCGTCGCGTCGACGACGAAGCGGGTGCGCCAGGACTTGCGCGCACCGTCGTCGAGCTCGGTCTGCACGGTCGCGCCGGTGGCGTCGAACGCCACCTCGCGCACGCGGCAGCCCTCGACGGTGCGCGCGCCCTTGGCCTCGGCATTGCGAAAGAGCAGCTCGTCGAGGTCGGAGCGACGGACCTGCCACGCGTAGGGCATCGTCTTCGCCCACGCATCGGCGAACTCGACGAAGGCGTGGTGCTCGTGATCGGGAGAGACGAACTCGACTCCGTACTTGGCCATGCCGAAGGCCTCGACCTGCGGGCGCAGGCCGAGTCGGTCGAACAGCTCGACGTTTGCCGGCAGCAGCGACTCGCCGATGTGGAACCGCGGGTGGTGCTCCTTCTCGAGGAGGACGACGTCGCGGCCCTTCTGCGCCAGCAGCGTGGCCATCGTCGCGCCGGCAGGGCCGCCGCCGAGGACGAGCACGTCGCAATCGAAGGCCGCGATCGCGGCGGGTTCCTGGGGGGTTCGGATGGGGCGCGACACGGGGCCCGATTCTATCGAGCGACCCCCGCGCCGAAGTCTTCGGCGAGGCGGCGCCGCAACGAACTCGGGCAAGGTTTCACAGACCCCGCGAACGCGGGGGCGACGAGCGCCGCGTCACTCGCCGAGGTAGGCGGCCCTGACCTTGGGGTCGGCGAGCAGGGCCTTCGCCTCGCCGCTCATCGTGACCTCGCCCGAATCCATGACGTAGCCGCGCTGCGCGAGCCGCAGGGCACGGCTGGCGTTCTGCTCGACGAGCAGGATCGTCGTTCCCTGGGCGTGGATCTCGTCGACCACCTCGAAGATCTTGTCGACCATGAGGGGCGACAGCCCCATCGACGGCTCGTCGAGCAGCAGCAGCTTGGGCCGGGCCATGAGCCCGCGGCCCATCGCCAGCATCTGCTGCTCGCCGCCGCTCATCGTGCCGGCGAGCTGGTTGCGGCGTTCCTTCAGGCGCGGGAAGATGCCGAACACGCGCTCGACGTCGGCCGCGATCGCCTTGTCGTCCTTGCGGACGAAGGCGCCCATCTGCAGGTTCTCGACGATCGTCATCCGCGAGAAGACCCCGCGACCTTCGGGCACCATCACCAGGCCCTGCTCGACCAGCGACCATGGCCCCTGGCCGCTGATGTCGTGGCCGAGGTACTCGATCGAGCCGGCCGCCGCCGGCTGGGTGCCGGTGATCGCCTTGAGCGTCGTCGTCTTGCCGGCGCCGTTGGCACCGATCAGGCTGACGAGCTCGCCCGCGCGGACCTCGAAGCTCACGCCCTTGACGGCCTGGATGCCGCCGTACGAGACGCGCAGCCCCGAGACGCGAAGGATCGGTGCACTGGATGGGTTCACGGGTGCTAGGCCGCCTTGTGGTCGGCGCCGAGGTAGGCCTCGATCACCTTGGGATCGCGCTGCACGTCGGCCGGCGTGCCTTCGGCGATCTGCTTGCCGTAGTCGAGGACGGTGACGCGGTCGCACAGGCCCATCACGAGCTTCACGTCGTGCTCGATCAGCAGGATCGTGCGGCCGTCGTTGCGAATGCGGTCGATCAGCTCGCGCAAGGTCACCTTCTCGGTCGCGTTCATGCCGGCGGCCGGCTCGTCGAGCGCGATGAGCTTGGGATCGGTGGCGAGCGCCCGTGCGACTTCGAGGCGGCGCTGGTCGCCGTAGCTGAGGGTGCGTGCCTTGTACTCGGCGAACCCGGCGATGCCGACGTATGCGAGCAGCTCGTTGGCCCGCTCGGCGATCTGCCGCTCCTCCGCCTTGAACCCGGGCGTCCGGAACACGGCGCCGATGAGCCCCGAATGGGTGCGCACGTGGCGCCCGACCATCACGTTCTCGAGCGCGGTCATGTCGGGAAAGAGGCGGATGTTCTGGAAGGTGCGGGCGATCCCCGCCTGGGCGACCTCGTGCACCGCCGTCGGCTTGTACGGCACGCCGCCGAGCTCGAAAGTGCCGGAGTCGGGCGTATAGAGACCGGTCAGCACGTTGAAGAACGTCGTCTTGCCGGCGCCGTTGGGGCCGATCAGGCCGTAGACCTGCCCGGCCTCGATCGTGATGCCGACATCGGAGAGCGCCTGCAGGCCGCCGAAGCGCTTGGACACCCCCGCGACACGGAGCGCCGGCGGCTGCGCAGCGCCGGTGCGCGCCCCTTCCCGATCGAGGACCGGCGCGGTGCTCACGGGTGCCGCGACCCCGTCCCGCGCACCTCGTTCGTCACCGTGCTCGACTTCGCCTCCGACCGCTGCGGCACCGCCGGATCGTCGGGCTCGGGGAGCGGAACGTTGGCCACCTTGCCGTGCTCGGGCGATGGCCACAGGCCCCGCGGCCGGGCCAGCATGATGCCGATCATGGCGAGCGCGACCAGCAACTGGCGCAGGATCGACGCGTCTAGCCGGCCGTCGGTCATCTGCTGCAGCGGACCGGCGACGTAGCGCAGCACCTCCGGCAGCGCCGACAGGAGCAGTGCGCCGACGATCACGCCAGGCAGGTGGCCGATGCCGCCGAGCACGACCATGGCGACGATCATGATCGACTCCTGCAGCGAGAACGACTCCGGCGAGATGAAACCCTGAAAGCTCGCGAACATGACGCCCGAGACGCCGCCAAAGGTCGCACCCATGCCGAAGGCGAGCAGCTTGAGGTTGCGGGTGTTGATGCCCATCGCCTTGGCCGCGACCTCGTCCTCGCGGATCGCCATCCAGGCGCGGCCGATGCGACTCTTCTCGAGCCGCCAGCAGATGAACACCGACACGACGACAAGCACCAGGAACAGGAAGTAGTAGTTCATGACCTTCGAGAACTCGAGGCCGAACAGCTCGTGGGTGCGGCCGAGCGAGTAGCTGAAGAGGTGGATCTCCTCGATGCCGGCGATGCCCTTCGGGCCGTTGGTGATGTTGACCGGCGCGTCGAGGTTGTTCAGGAACACGCGGACGATCTCGCCGAAGCCGAGCGTGACGATCGCCAGGTAGTCGCCGCGCAGCTTGAGCGTCGGCGCACCGAGCAGCACGCCGAAGAAGCCGGCGACGAGCGCACCGAGCGGGATGACGATCCACCACGGCGTGTGCAGCCCCTCCGGAAAGATCACGGCGATCGCCGGGAAGCTGTCGCTCAGCTGCGACGATGCGAGCAGCCCCAGCATGTAGGCGCCGACCGCGTAGAAGGCAACGTAGCCGAGGTCGAGCAGCCCCGCGTAGCCGACCACGACGTTGAGCCCGAGCGCGAGCAGCACGTAGAGCAGCGAGATGTCGATGATCCGCACCCAGGCGTTGCCGGCCTGTTGCGCGACGAACGGGAGCAGGATCAGCGCGAACGCCCCGAGCAGGAGCGCGAGGCCCTTGTTGCGCTGGACCCAGGCGGTCATGCCCGATCCGCTACGCGTTCGCCTAGGAGGCCCTGCGGCCGCAGCGTCAGCACGATGATGAGGACGATGAAGGCGAAGATGTCCTGGTAGTGGCTGCCGAGGATGCCGCCGGTCAGGTCACCGATGTAGCCTGCACCGAGCGACTCGATCAGGCCGAGCAGGACGCCGCCGACCATCGCCCCGGCGAGGTTGCCGATGCCGCCGAAGACCGCCGCGGTGAACGCCTTCAGCCCGGGCAGGAAGCCCATCGTGTGCTGCACCGAACCGTAGTTCGCCGCGTACATCACGCCGGCGACGGCGGCGAGCGCCGCGCCGATGACGAAGGTGGCCGAGATGACGGTGTCGGGCCGCACCCCCATCAGCGCGGCGACGCGCGGGTTCTCGGCCGTCGCCCGCATCGCCCGGCCGAGCTGGGTGTAGTTGACGAGCCACATCAGCCCGCTCAGCGTGACCGCGGTGAGGACCAGGATCAGGATCTGCACCGTGTTGATCACGGCGCCGAAGATGTGGAACGGTTCGGTCGAGAACAGGATCGGGAAGGCCTTGTAGTTCGGCTTCCAGATGATCATGGCGAGCGTCTGCAGGAGCAGGCTCATGCCGAGCGCCGTGATCAGCGGCGCCAGCCGGGGCGCGTTGCGCAGCGGCCGGTAGGCGATCTTCTCGATCGCGTAGTTGAGGATCGAGCAGACGACGATCGCGGCGATCAGCGCGAAGATCAGCAGCGCCCAGCCCGGCAGGCCGACGCCGGCGAGCGCGGTCACCACCGTCCAGCCCGTCAGAGCACCCACCATCAGCACGTCGCCGTGGGCGAAGTTGATGAGGTTGATGATCCCGTAGACCATCGTGTAGCCGAGCGCGACCAGCGCGTAGACGCTGCCGAGCACGAGCCCGTTGATGATCTGCTGGATGAAGATGTCCATGGCGAGGGGACTCTATGAGCAAAAGGCTTGCCACCATCTAGGGAATGGCCCGAGAAGCCGATGCGGGGCGTTCTTCATCCAAATTGTGGATGACGACACGAGGCCGCCTGAATACATTGCCCGCAAACGAGGGAGCCGTCTCATGTCGAACCGCCTGACAGATCGCCTGTCCCACCGACCATCGCCGGCGACCCGGCGTTCAGCAGCAGTTGCAGCAACGTGCCCAGGCAATCGGGCAGCGGCCCGTTCACCCTGCAGCCCGGCGACTGCTTCGCGTCATACCGGATCACGGACGCGGAGTTGGCCGCCTACCGGGCCGACTACCTCACGGCGCCGGTGCGGGCGCAGCTTCTGGCCGCCGTTGCGGCGAACTTCAAAAACCGGATCGATGTCGTCATCGTCCTGCTCGACGCCGATGCGAGCCAGCAAGGGTCGTTGCCGTTCGGTTTCAACTATGGAACGCAGGCCTGCTCCGTCCACGACACGGCCTGCCCGCGCTTCGCGCGCCTGGGCAACGTCTGGCTCCCGGCACGCGACTACCTCAGGAACGGCCCTTCGCTTCACGAGCTGCTGCATGGCTTTCACGACCAGATGGCCGGCAACGACAGCGCCCAGTTCATCATCCCCACGACGGTTCCCGGGCATTGGGGCTACTCGAGCGCGGGCGGTCAGCTCGGCGGGTGGGAGCGCAGCACCTTGCAGTCTCTGGGCGGAGGAAGCTATCAGGCACGAGGCCCGGCGGTACCTGCCGGCTTCATCCAGCCGGCCGGGTTCGGAACCAACGCCAACGGCGGCAACGGCGTTCCCTATTCGAATCTCGAGTTGTGGACGATGGGCCTGATCGCCGACGCCGAGCTCCAGGCGGTCGATGTCGCGCAGGCGCCCGTCGCGACATCGACCGGCAAATTCGCCGCGACATCGATCCAGACCTTCGCGCCGGACAACATCGGCCGACCGTCGATGCGGCCACCGTCGCGCAGATCAACCGCGATGTCGAGCAGTTCTCGATGCGCGGCGCGACGACGGCCTGGTCCGGGCTGCACAACTTCTGGACCGCCACAGGCCAGCGCGCGTCCATCCACCTCGCGACCGCTTCGGAACTGGCCCTGCCTTGAGCGGACCGCTGATCACCGCGCGCGACGCCGGCGCCAACGGTCGCTATGGCGACGGCGTGCTGCCGCCGGCGGCAGCGTTGAGCCGGCGAAGCTCGGCCAGGCGCTCGCCGATGCGGATCTCCAGGCCGCGCGCCACCGGCTCGTAAAACCGCGGCGCGGGGTCGAGGTCGTCGGGCCAGTAGCGTTCGCCGGCGGCGAATCCGCCGGCCTCGTCGTGGGCGTAGCGATAGCCGCGGCCGTAGTCGAGCTGCTTCATGAGGCCGGTCGGCGCGTTGCGCAGGCGCAGCGGCACCGGCCGCGTCCGGTCGGCCTTGACGAAGGCGCGAGCGGCGTTGAACGCCATGTAGACGGCGTTGCTCTTGGCCGCGATCGCCAGGTAGACGACGCACTCGGCGAGCGCCAGCTCGCCCTCGGGCGAGCCGAGCCGCTCGTAGATCTCGGCCGCGTCGAGCGCGACGCGCAGCGCCCGCGGGTCGGCCAGGCCGATGTCTTCGCTGGCCATGCGAACGAGCCGGCGCGCTGCGTAACGCGGATCGACGCCGCCGTCGAGCATGCGGACAAACCAGTACAGCGCCGCGTCCGGGTCGCTGCCGCGCACCGCCTTGTGCAGCGCCGAGATCGTGTCGTAGAAGTGCTCGCCGCCCTTGTCGTAGCGGCGCAGCTGCTCGCCGAGCGCGTTCTCGAGCAGCGGCTCGTCGATCGTCGAGGTCGACTCCGGCAGCGTCGCGACCAGGTTCTCGTAGGCATTGAGCAGGCGCCGCGCGTCGCCGTCGGCCCAGGCGACGAGGCGGTCGCGCGCCGCGTCGTCCATCGGCGGGGCAGCGAGCGTCGTGCGGGCGCGGTCGAGCAGCATGCGCAGTTCGCCGTCGTGGAGCGACTTCAGCACGTGCACGGTGGCACGCGAGAGCAGCGCCGAGTTCACCTCGAACGACGGGTTTTCGGTGGTCGCGCCGATGAAGGTGAACAGCCCCGACTCGACGTGCGGCAGGAAGGCGTCCTGCTGGGCCTTGTTGAAGCGGTGCACCTCGTCGACGAAGACGACCGTCTTGCGGCCTTGCGCCTGCGCCGCGAGCGCGCGCTCGACCGCCTCGCGGATGTCCTTGACGCCGCCGAGCACCGCCGAGATGGCGATGAACTGGGCGTCGAAGGCGTCGGCGACGAGCCGCGCCAGCGTCGTCTTGCCGACGCCCGGCGGCCCCCACAGGATCATCGAGTGCAGCCGCCCGGTCTCGAAGGCGACCCGCAGCGGCTTGCCCGGGCCGAGCAGCGCCGCCTGGCCGACGACCTCGTCGATCGACTTCGGGCGCAGGCGTTCGGCGAGCGGCGTCTCGGCGTCGGCGAACGGGAGCGAGAGGGTGGCGTCGGTCACGGTGCGCCGGATTCTGACGCCGCCTAAGATCGGCGCCTTCCGTGTCGGGAATCGCCCCGTGCCCCCTATCGCCTCGCTTGCTACCTCCGCTCCGAGCACCTACGACGCGATCGCCGAGGTGCTCGTCGACGCGTTCAAGATCGAGCCGGCGCGCATCTCGCCCTACGCCGCGCTCGAGTCGCTCGGCCTCGATTCGCTCGCGCTGATGGAGTTCGTGTTCGCGGTCGAGGACCGGTTCGATGTCCGCATTCCGGAAGAGCGGCTCGATCCGACGCAGGCCGGCGTGACGCTCGGAGCGCTCGCCGGCCTGATCGACGACGCGGTGGCAGCGAAGGCCGCATCGCCTGCCGCGCCGGCTACCCCGGCGGCTCCCGCGGTACCCTGCCCGGAAGACGATGCCGCGGCCTGACGCGCCGCACGTCGTCGTGACCGGCGCCGGCGTGGTCAGCCCGATCGGCTGCAGCCTCGACGCCTTCGACGCCGCCCTCTTCGCCGGCCGCTCGGCCATCCGCGCCCATGCCGTCGACCTGCCGGGCATCGCCGTGCCGCCGGTGCCCGTCGCGCGCTGCGATCTCGACGCCGCCGGCGTCTCGTCCCTGTCGAGGCTGCCGCTCGATCGCGGCACGGCGATGGCACTCGTCGCTGCGCGCGACGCGGCTTCGGCGGCAGGGCTCGTGACAGCGATCGACGCAGGCAGCGTCGACCCCGACCGGCTCGGCGTGTACTGGGGCAGTGGCATGGCCGGCGCGGCGACGTTCGAGGCGACCTGCCGGAGCGTCTTTGCCGACCGCAGGCGCATGCGCCCGACCAGCGTCGTCACGACGATGCCGAACGCGCCGGTCGCCGAGATCGCCCTTGCGTTCGGCGCGCGTGGCGCAGCGCTCGCCTACGCGTGCGCATGCGCCTCCTCGGCCATCGCCATCGGCGAGGCGATGCGGGCGATCCGCGGCGGCTGGATCGACATCGCGATCGTCGGCGGCAGCGAGTCGATGCTCATGCCGGGCATGCTCGCGAGCTGGCAGGCGATGCGCGTGCTGTCGCCGGCGTCGATGGACGACGAAGCCGCCGCAGCCGCGTCGTGCCGGCCCTTCGCCGCCGATCGCGCCGGCTTCGCCGTCGGCGAGGCGGCCGCGGCGTTCGTCATCGAATCGAAATCGAGCGCAGCGGCGCGCGGTGCCGCACCGCTCGCACGGCTCGCCGGCTACGCCACCAACTGCGACAGCGTGCACATCACGCAGCCCGACGCGGCGGGGCAGGCGCGCGCGATGCGTGCCGCGCTCGCCGACGCCGATCTGTCGCCACGCGACATCGGCTACGTCAACGCTCACGGCACCGCGACCGCCGCCGGCGATGCCGCCGAAGCGGCCTCGCTCGGCGACGTGTTCGGCGCCGAGGGTGTTGCGGTGTCGTCGACGAAGGCGATCCACGGGCACCTGCTCGGCGCCAGCGGCGCGGTCGAGCTGCTGGCCGTGCTGCGCGCTCTGGCGACGGGTCTGGCTCCCTTCACCGCGAACGTCGGATCGAAAGATCCCGCCCTGCCGATCGACCTCGTGACCACGGAATGCAGACGGCTGAGCGGGCTCGATGCGGTGATGTCGAACTCGTTCGCCTTCGGCGGAACGAACGCCGTGCTGGTGGCACGGCGGGCCTGACCGCGCGCTACTGCTCGATCACGTCGGCGCCGGGAGGCGGGACGAAGCGAAACGCGTCGACCACCACCGGCGCGTTCGGCACGAACGACGAGAACGTCAGCGTCGAGGTCTGCCCGAAGGCGTCGCGGATCTCGAGCACCGCGGGATCCTTGCCGCGAAAGCCGATCCGCACCGACTGGAAGGCGCTGTCCTTGGCCTTGGGCTTTGCCTCGGCCCACTCGAGTCCGTCCTTCGGCGGCAGGTCGGCGAGGTCGAAGTCGCGGTCGAGCGAGCCGCCGGCGAGCAGCGCCGCCGGCGTCGCGCCGAGCGCCTGCGCAATGCGACGCGAGCTCGCCTGGTTGAGGTCCTTGTCGTAGATCCAGACCTTCTCGCCATCGGCGACGATCGTCTGCTCGAACGGCCTGGCATAGGCGAAGCGGAAGCGGTTCGGCCGCTGGAATTCGAAGCTGCCGCTCGAGCTCTTCTGCTTCGCGCTGCCTGCCGAGGTGACAACCTGCGTGAACTGCGCGGTTCCGCTCTTCACGTCGCGAACGAACGCGCGCAGGGTGTCGACCGGTGTCGCCAGCGCGGGCTGTGCGGCGCCAAGACCGCCGAATCCGAGGCCTGCCGCGACGGCGACAGCGAAGCCGCGTCGGTTCATTCGGCGCGCGCCGGCACGAGCACGTCGCGACTTCCGTTGGTGGCCATGGCCGTTACGAGCCCGGATTTCTCCATTTGTTCCAGCAGCCGGGCGGCGCGGTTGTAGCCGATGCGCAGGTGGCGCTGCACGAGCGAGATCGACGCCCGGCGATGCTGCAGCACGATGGCCACCGCCTGGTCGTACATCGCGTCGCCTTCGCCGCCACCGTTGGTGCCGGCCTCGCCCGCGAGCGCGTCGCCGCCCTCGCCGTCGAGCGTGCCGCCCTCGAGGATGCCCTCGATGTAGTTCGGCTCACCGCCCTGCTCCTTCAGGTAGGCGACGACACGGTGCACCTCGTCGTCGCTGACGAAGGCGCCGTGCACGCGCACCGGCAGCCCCGTGCCCGAGGGCATGTAGAGCATGTCGCCCATGCCGAGCAGTGCCTCGGCGCCCATCTGGTCGAGGATCGTTCGCGAGTCGATCTTGCTCGACACCTGGAACGACAGCCGGGTCGGGATGTTGGCCTTGATGAGGCCGGTGATGACGTCGACGCTCGGCCGCTGCGTCGCCAGGACGAGGTGCACGCCCGACGCCCGCGCCTTCTGCGCGAGTCGCGCGATCAGCTCCTCGATCTTCTTGCCCACGACCATCATCAGGTCGGCGAGCTCGTCGATGACGACGACGATGAACGGCAGCCGATCGAGCGGCTCGGGCTGCTCGGGCGTGAGGCTGAACGGGTTGCCGATCGGGGTGCCGGCGGCCGTCGCATCGACCACGCGCTTGTTGTAGCTCGACAGGTTGCGAACGCCGAGCTTGCTCATCAGCTTGTAGCGCCGCTCCATCTCGGCCACGCACCACGTGAGCGCGTTCGCCGCCTGCTTCATGTCGGTGACGACGGGACAGAGCAGGTGCGGGATGCCTTCGTAGACGCTCATCTCGAGCATCTTCGGGTCGATGAGGATGAGCCGCACGTCGCGCGCTTCGGCCTTGTAGAGCAGCGACAGGATCATCGCGTTGATGCCGACCGACTTGCCTGCGCCGGTTGTCCCCGCGACCAGGCAGTGCGGCATCTTCTGCAGGTCGGCGACGACGGGCAGGCCGACGATGTCCTTGCCGAGGCCGATGGTGAGCATCGAGCCGGAATCTGCGTAGACCTGCGAGCCGAGCACCTCCGAGAGGCGGATCGTCTGCCGCTTGGCGTTGGGCAGCTCGAGCGCCATCGTCGTCTTGCCGGGGATGGTCTCGACGACGCGGATCGACACCAGCCCGAGCGAACGCGCCAGGTCCTTCGCGAGGCCGACGATCTGTGCCCCCTTGACGCCCACCGCCGGCTCGATCTCGTATCGCGTGATCACCGGCCCGGGCGACGCGGCGACGACGCGCACGTCGACGCCGAAGTCCTTCAGCTTCTTCTCGATCAGCCGCGAGGTCATCTCGAGCGTCTCGCCGCTCACGCTCTCCTGCCGCTGCGGCGCCGAATCGAGCAGGTCGACCTGCGGCAGCTTGGTGTCGGCGAGTTCGTGGAAGAGCGGCTTCTGGCGCTCCTTGACCACCCGGCTGCTCAAGGGTTGCGCGACCAATGTCGGCTCGATGACGATGGGCAGGTGCTGCTCGAGCAGCTCGTGCTCGATCTCGACCGTTTCCTCGCGCTCGCGCAGCGCCTCCTCGCCGAGCCGGATGTCCTCGGCGCGCTCGATGCGCTCGACGCGGCGATGGCGCAGCCCCTCGATCGCACGGCCGACGCGCTCGGCCGCACCGAGCCACGAGAAGCGGAACGCGAGCGCGATGCCGGCCACGAGCACCGCGATCCACAGCACGCCCGAGCCCGCGAAGCCCAGCAGTGTCTGGCTCGCCTTGCCGAGCGTGTAGCCGAGGATGCCGCCGGCGTTGCCACCCGCCACGAGCCCTTCCCACTGGTACAGACGCGTCCATTCGAGGGCAGAACTCGCGGCGAGCAGCAAGGCGAGCCCGACCCCGGCCTGCCACAGCGGTGGCACGTGCTCGGCGGCGGGCCCCATCATCACGCTCGACTGCAACCGCAGCGCGTGGGCGAGTCCGCCAAGCCAGACCCGGGCACCGACGACGATCGCCCACCACACCGAGTATCCGAACAGCACGAAGCCGACATCGGACACCCACGCGCCGACCACACCGGCACGGTTGACGATGGCGCCGCCGTCACCCGATGTCGAAAACCCTGGGTCGGTCGCGCCATGCGTCGCCAGCGCGATCAGCGCCAGCAGCCAGACGACTGCGCCGACCAGCAGCGCGATTTGAAGCCGCCACGTGCCGCTCGTCGCGCCGCCGGCGACCGAGCCGGATGGCGAAGCGGAATTGCGATCGAGGCCCGCAGGACCCAGCGATCCGAGAGGAAACGTCATCTGCCGATTGTCGGCCAAGCGACAGCCTCAGCCACCGCGCCAGAGCGGCCCCACCGGGGCCGGCCCCTCCCCCGCGGGGGGAGGAGTTCGCGCAGCGAGCGGGGAGGGAGCAGCCCAGCCACCCCCGGGTGGTGTCAAGGAGCAACTCCCGGCCCGTCAGGCCGTGAGTTGTTCCTTGATCACCACCCAGCCGTTCTCCTGCGTCTGCACCATGCCGCGGCTTTCCAGATCCTTCATGACCCGGCTGACCATCTCGCGCGACGCGCCGACGACCTTCGCGAGATCCTGTCGCGACACCTTGTTGCGGATGATCTTCAGCTCACCGTCCATCTCGGCCATGTCGAGCAGCGTGCGGGCGACGCGGCCGTAGACGTCGAGCAGTGCCAGCGACTCGATCTGCCGGTCGGCCGAGCGCAGGCGATGGACCAGGCCGCGCATGATCGCGTAGCTCAGG
>JBBSUK010000058.1:0-20184 GCA_038234975.1 Burkholderiales bacterium | reverse complement strand
TGTCGATGCCCGACTTCGACATCGACTTCTGCCAGGGCAACCGCGACCGCGTCATCGATTACGTCAAGCAGAAGTACGGACGCGACGCGGTGAGCCAGATCGCCACTTTCGGCACGATGGCGGCGAAGGCTGCGCTGCGCGACATCGGCCGCGTGCTCGGCATGGGCTACGGCTACGTCGACTCGATCGCCAAGCTCGTACCGGCGCCGCCCGGCCGCACCGTGACGCTGCGCCGCGTGCCCGACAAGCCCGAGCCGGGGGTCATCTACGCGCGCCGCGAAGCACCGGAGATCGAGCAGCGCGAGCGAAACGAGGAGGAGGTGGCCGAGCTGCTCACGCTGGCCGAGCGCGTCGAGGGCATCGTGCGCAACGTCGGCATGCACGCCGGCGGCGTGCTCATCGCACCGGGCCGCATCACCGACTTCTGCCCGCTCTACGTGCAGCCCGGCAGCGACGCCGCGGTCAGCCAGTACGACAAGGACGACGTCGAGGCGATCGGCCTGGTCAAATTCGACTTCCTCGGCCTGGCGACGCTGACCATCCTCGAGCTCGCTCGGGAGATGATCGTCGCCCGCGACCCGTCGAAGGCCGGCTTCTCGTACGACGACCTGCCGCTTGACGACCCCGCCGTCTACGCCCTCTTCTCCGAGGGCCGCACCGAATCGGTGTTCCAGTTCGAATCGGGCGGCATGCAGCGCATGCTCAAGGACGCGAAGCCCAGCCGCATCGAGGACCTGATCGCGCTCAACGCGATGTTCAGGCCCGGCCCGATGGAGAACATCCCGACGTTTTGCGCGCGCAAGCACGGCCGCGAGCCGGTGACCTATCCGCATCCGCTGCTCGAGACGGTGCTCGGCGAGACCTACGGCGTGATGGTCTACCAGGAGCAGGTGATGCAGGCCGCGCAGGTGCTCGGCGGCTATTCGCTCGGCGGCGCCGACCTGCTGCGCCGGGCGATGGGCAAGAAGAAGGCCGAGGAGATGGCCACGCACCGCGCCATCTTCCGCGAAGGCGCCGCCGCGAAAAGCATCGACGCGCCAACGGCCGACGAAGTCTTCGACCTGATGGAGAAGTTCGCGGGGTACGGCTTCAACAAGTCGCACGCCGCCGCCTATTCGCTGCTCGCGTACCACACGGCATGGCTGAAGGTGCACCATCCGGCGGTCTTCTACGCCGCCAACATGACGGTCGAGATCGACAACAGCGACAAGCTGAAGGCGCTGCTGGCCGATGCGAAGGTGCACGCGGTGACGATCGCCCCGCCCGACATCAACAGCGGCGCCTTCGGCTTCGAGCCGGTGGCCGTCGACACCGTGCGCTTCGGCCTCGGCGCCGTCAAGGGCACCGGCCGTGGTGCGATCGAGGCCATCGTCGAGGCCCGCGATGGCAGCGGCGACACGGTGCCGTACGCGACCCTGTTCGACTTCTGCGCCCGGGTCGACCGCACGCGGATCAACCGGCGCAGCGTCGAGGCGCTCGTCAAGGCCGGCGCGTTCGACGCCCTGGCGGGCGATGCGGCCGAGCGGTCCACGCTGGTCACGAGCGTCGGCCTGGCGCTCGACTGGGCCGACACGCAGGCGCGCCACGCCGATCAGGCGGGCCTCTTCGATTTCGGCGACGACAGCGGCGGCGACGACAAGGTGCACGGCTCGAGCAGCGAGCAGCCGCCGCTCGTTCCGGCCGAGCCGTGGGACATCAAGGAACGGCTGACGATCGAGAAGTCGGCGCTCGGCTACTACCTCTCCGGCCACCTCTTCGACCAGAGCGCGACCGAGGTGCGCCGCTTCGCGCGGCTGCGCATCGCCGACCTGATCGACACGCGCGAGCCGGTGCTGGTGGCGGGCATCGTCTCCGACCTGCGCTCGGTCGGCTCGATGCGCGGCCGCATCGTCCTCTTCAGGCTCGACGACGGCTCGGACGCGATCGAGGCGGTCGCCAACGAAGAGCTGCTCGCGGCCAACCGCGACACGCTCAAGGACGACGAGCTCGTCGTCGTCCAGGGCAAGCTCCAGCCCGACCGCTTCTCGGGCGGTGTCCGCCTCAACGTGCAGTCCGTCTGGGACCTGGCGGCGGCGCGCTGCCGCTTCGGCAAGTACCTGCGAGTCGAGATCAACGGCAGCGTCCCGCCGGTCGCCGAGGTGCTGCGCGAGTTTCCGTCGCGCCGGGTCGCCACCGAGCACGGCGACCTCGCGCAGGGCCTGGCGATCCGCCTTGCACTGCACCGGGAGCACGCCGAAGGCGAGCTCGATCTGGGTGACGAGGCCCGCTTCTACCCGTCGGAGGCGGCGATCGCGCGCTGGACGTCGGCGGCGCACGGCGAGGCGGTGGTCGTCTATGAGTGAGGCGCGACGGGCACACTCCTCCACAGGGCTCTTGCTGACCGGCGGCGGGGCACGCGCCGCCTACCAGGTGGGCGTGCTGAAGGCGCTCGCCGCGATCCGCGCCGATGCCGGCCACTCGGGCGCCGGCAACCCATTCCCGGTCATCGCGGGCACGTCGGCCGGCGCGATCAACGCCGCTGTGCTGGCCTGCGGAGCCGACGACTTCGACGCCGCCGTCGCCCGCCTGCACGAGGTCTGGGCGAATTTCAGTGCCGACCAGGTCTATCGATCCGACTCGATCGGCGTCATCCGCACCGGCGCGCGCTGGCTGACGATGGTGTCGGTCGGCTGGGCGATCGCGCGCTGGCGGCGTGCCCGGCCGCGGTCGCTGCTCGACAACGGGCCGCTCGAACAACTGCTCGGACGTCTCGTCTCGATGGAGCGGCTGCGCTCGGTGATCGATGCCGGCCACCTGCATGCGCTCGCGGTCACGGCGTCGAGCTACGCGACGGGCCTGCACGTGACCTTCTACGACGGGCAGGGCGAGCTGCTGCCGTGGACGCGGTCACAGCGGCTCGCGGTGCGAACGCCGATCACCGTGCAGCACCTGCTCGCGTCGTCGGCGATCCCGTTCGTGTTCCCCGCCGTCGCGCTCGACATCGAGGGCCGCGTCGAGTACTGCGGCGACGGCTCGATGCGCCAGGCGGCGCCGATCTCGCCTGCCGTGCACCTCGGCGCCGAGCGCATCTTCATCGTCGGCGCCGGCCGGATGCACGAGCCGCCGGGCGAGCGCGTGCCGAAGGCCGAGTACCCTAACCTGGCGCAGATCGCCGGACACGCGTTGTCCAACATCTTCCTCGACGCGCTCGCGGTCGACGTCGAGCGGCTCGAGCGCATCAACGCCACGCTCGCGTTGCTGCCGACCGAGGCGCGCGCGGCGACGAGCCTGAAGCCGATCGAGGTGCTCGTGATCTCGCCGAGCGAGCGGCTCGACGACGTCGCGGCGAGGCACCTGCAGAGCCTGCCGCTGCCGATTCGCACGCTGCTGCGCGGCATCGGCGTGAGCGGCCGCGGCGACGACGCGCGCGGCGCTGCGCTGGCGAGCTACCTGCTGTTCGAGGCCGACTACACGCGCGAGCTGATCGCGCTCGGCGAGCACGACACGCTGGCCCGGCGCGAGGCGGTCGTCTCGTTCTTCGGCTGGCGAGACGAGCCGGCTCAGGGAGCCGATGCCGCCGCGCCTGGAACGGCGTCGGCGGCGACCGCGGTGCCCGGCTGAGGAAGCCCGTTCACGGTCAGGCCGGCAAAGGCCGGACGTCTACCGGCGCTCCCCGCGCCGCGGACGCGCCGCGCGAAGTCGACCCAGTCGGCGAAAGGACGCCGCGCGCGCTCGGCCAGGATCGCCGTCGACATCGCGACACCGATGCCTCTGACCGACTCGATCTCGGCCTGCGTCGCGGTGTTGACCTCGACGGCTCCCGCCGGGCCGAAGGCGCAAACGAGCGCGAGCGCGACGGAGACCTTCGCCTGCCGCACCGCGACGCTGCTCATACGTTCTCGCGCAGCCACGCCATGTAATGGGCGACGCCGGTCGCGACGTCGGCGAAGGCATGGTCGCAGCCGGCGTCGCGCAGCCGGGTCAGGTCGGCTTCGGTGTGGCACTGGTACTTGCCGACGAGCGCGTCGGGAAACGGAACGTACTCGATCGTCCCGGCCTCGACGAGCGCCGGCAGCGGCAACGCCGCTTCGCCGCGCTCCGCGCGGGCCGCGTTGACGACCGCCATCGCCACCGCATTGAACGGCTCGGCGCGGCCGCTGCCGAGGTTGAAGATGCCGCTCGCCTCGGGGTGCTCGAGGAACCACAGGTTGACGGTGACGACGTCGTCGACGAAGACGAAGTCGCGCCGCTGGTCGCCGGCGGCGTAGCCGCTGTATTCGCCGAACAGGCGCACCTTGCCGTCGCCCTCGAACTGGCCGAACTGGTGGAACGCCACCGATGCCATCCGCCCCTTGTGCTGCTCGCGCGGGCCGTAGACGTTGAAGTAGCGAAAGCCCGCGACCTGCGTTCGCACGTCGGGCAGCGCCCGGCGAACGACGTTGTCGAACAGCAGCTTCGACCAGCCGTAGACGTTGAGCGGATGCTCGAACTCCGGCTCCTCGCGAAACGACGCCGAGCCTCCGTAGGTTGCAGCCGACGAGGCGTAGAGCAGACGCGTGCCACGCGCGAGGCAGCCGTCGAGCAGCGTCTTCGACGCGCGGTAGTTGAGGTCGAGCATGAGGCGCCCGTCGTGCTCCATCGTGTCGGAGCAGGCGCCCTGGTGGAAGACGACGTCGACCGGGCCGAAGTCGCCGCGCTCGAACATCGGATAGAACTCGCGACGGTCGAGGTAGTCGGCGATCGCCGCGCCCTGCAGGTTGCGGTACTTCTGGCCGTCGGTCAGGTCGTCGACGGCGACGATGTCGTCGATGCCCATCGCGTTCAGCCCATGGACCAGGTTAGAGCCGATCATGCCGGCGGCGCCGGTGACGATCACCTTCATCGCGTTGCTCCCTTGTCAGCGCTGTCGCCAACGCGACGGCCGCCGCGCGCGGCAAGCTCGTCGTGGCGCACGCTGGCGGTCCCGAACTTGCCGACGACGACGCCGGCGGCGCGGTTGGCCAGCGGCGCCGCCTGGCGCAGCGTCAGGCCGCAGGCGAGCATCGTCGCCATCGTCGCGATCACCGTGTCGCCGGCGCCGGTGACGTCGAAGACCTCGCGCGCTTCTGCGCCGATGCGCAGCTCGCCGGCGTCGTCGAACACCGACATGCCTTCCTCCGATCGCGTGAGCACGATCGCGCCGACCGACTGCTCGGCGCGCAACTTCGCGATGCGTGCGGCGAGGTCGGCTTCGTCGTGCCAGGCGCCGACGGCGAGCGCGAGCTCGGCGCGGTTGGGCGTGATCGCCGTCGCTCCGGCGTAGCGCGACCAGTCGGCGCCCTTGGGGTCGACCAGCACCGGCTTGCCGAGCGCGCGGGCGCTCGCGATCATGGTCGGGATGTGGGCGAGGCCGCCCTTGCCGTAGTCGGAGAAGAGGACGGCGTCGTGCTCGGGCAGCGCCGTTTCGTAGGCGGCGAGCGCGCTGGCGAGGACCTCGTGGTCGGGCTGGTTCTCGAAGTCGACGCGGATCAGCTGCTGGGCACGGCCGATGACGCGCAGCTTGACGATGGTGTAGAGCTGTGGATCGCTGCCGAGCAGCGCGGTGACGCCTTCGGACTCGAGCAGCGCGCGCAGCCGCCGCGCCGGCTCGTCGTCGCCGACGACGGTGACGAGCGTCGCCCGCGCGCCGAGCGTCTTCACGTTCAGCGCGACGTTGGCGGCGCCGCCGAGGCGGTCTTCTTCGCGCGACACGCGCACGACCGGCACCGGCGCTTCGGGCGAGATTCGGTCGACGGCGCCGAACCAGTAGCGGTCGAGCATCGCGTCGCCGACGACGAGGACGCGCGCGCTCGCGAGTCGCTCGAGCGACGGGAGCAGCGACTCGCCGTTCGCCGCCGTGCGCGCCGCAGGGCGCCTGGCGGGTCGCTTCGCCGCGGTCTTCGGTTCGATCTTCGGTTTCGCGTCGGAGGGCGTCACACCGTGTCCTCGAGTCGTTGCGGCGGGTAGGTGTCCCAGCCGAGGCAACCGGGACATTGCCAGAAATGATGCTCGGCCTCGAAGCCGCAGGCCGCGCAGCGGTAGCGGTGCAGCGGTCGGGCGGCCCGTCGCACCGCGGCGGCGAGCGCCTCGTTCTCGGCCGCTGCGACGGGGGCGAGCGAGGGGTCGGACGAGGGAGAAGCGGTGAGCAGCGCGCCCGCAGCGGCCAGCGTCGGGTGCTCGCGCAGGTGGCCCAGCAACCGCTCGCGACGACGCGCTGGGTCGGGCGCGAGCGAGGCGATCGCGTCGAGCAGGTCCATCGTCGGCTGCTGCGCGTAGAGCTGCTCGAGCCGCTCGAGCGCTTGCCGCTCGATGCCGGCCGCGACGGCGCTCGCCGCGTAGCGACGGGCGACGAGGTTGAACGCCGCCGGCCGCACCGTCGACAGCACGTTCCAGTGCGCGATCGCGGCGCCGTGGTCGCCGCTGGCCGCTGCGCGCTCGCCGGCGACGACGAGCGGCCGCGCGTCCTGCGGCGCCGACTGCAGCGCCGCGTCGATGCGCGCCGCGGCGTCGTCGGGTTGCTGCCTGGCGTCGGCCTCGGCAGCCAGCTCGCAGGCGTAGTGCGCGATGCGCGACGCGTACGAGCCGACGCCGGCCGCCTCCAGCGCGCGCGCGACATCGGTCGCTGCCTGCCACTCGCGCGCCCGCTCGTGCAGGTCGAGCAGGGCGACCTTGGCCTCGGTCGCGAACGCCGTTCCCTCGAGCGCACGGAAGGCCGCCTCGGCCCGGTCGAACAGGCCCGCCTTCATGTAGTCCTGGGCGAGCGCGTGCTGCGCGCGGTCGCGCTCGTCGGCCGGCAGGTCGGCACGGCCCAGCAGGTACTGGTGCACGCGCACGGCGCGTTCGTACTCGCCGCGGCGGCGAAACAGGTTGCCCAGCGCGAAGTGCAGGTCGGACGTGTCGGGGTCCTGCTGGACGGCTTCGATGAACGCGTCGATCGCCTTGTCGTGCTGCTCCGAGAGCAGCAGGTTGAGGCCCTTGTAGTAGACCTTGGGCGAATCGCGCTGCTCGCGCTTCCACTGCCTCAGGTCGATGCGCGACGCCAGCCAGCCGAACGCGAAAGCGACCGGCAGCGCCCAGAGCAGCCACTGCGCGTCGAAGTCCATCCCGGTCCCGTCGTTCTCAGAGCCCGTCTCGCGGCGGGTGGGTCAGCATCGGGTCGAGGCCGCTCTGCAGCGTCGTGGGCGGTGGCGCTGCCGCGATCGTCGCGCGAGTCGCCTCGCGCCGGGCGAAGCGGCGATGGTGCCACCAGCTCGGCACCATCGCGAAGATGCCGAATGCGCAGCCGAGGCCGAAGGCCGCGAGCACGATGAAGACCATCGGCGCCTTCCACTCGGTGCCGAAGAAGCCGTGGACGCTGGCGCCGTGCTGGTTGTTCAGCGCGAATGCGAACAGCGCCAGGAACACGGCGGCGCGGACGAGCCAGACGACGATGCGCATCGCAGACGGTCCCGCCCTTCAGGCGCCGGTGATGCCCGACTCGGCGCGCAACGCACCGACCCTGGCGTCGACCGCCTCGCGCAACGCCTTGCCCGGCTTGAAGTGCGGCACCAGCTTCTCGGGAATCACGACCTGCTCGCCCGAGCGAGGGTTGCGCCCCACGCGCGGCGGCCGTCGGTTGATCGAGAAGCTGCCGAAACCGCGGATCTCGATGCGGTGGCCGCGGGCGAGCGCGGACGCCATCGCGTCGAGGATCGTCTTCACGGCGAACTCGGTGTCGCGGTGGGTGAGCTGGCCGAAACGCTCGGCCAGCTCGACGACCAAGTCAGAACGCGTCACGTTCCAGCCTGGCCTTGCCGCTTACTCGCCCTTGTTGTCGAGCTTGGCGCGCAGCAACGCTCCCAGGCTCGTCGTGCCGGCGGTCTCGCGCTCGTTGTTCTGCGAGAGCTTCTGCATCTGCTCCTGCTGGTCGGCGTTGTCCTTGGCCTTGATCGACAGTTGCACCTGGCGCGTCTTGCGGTCGACGTTGATGATCATCGCCGTGACCTCGTCGCCTTCCTTGAGCACGTTGCGCGCGTCCTCGACGCGGTCGCGGCCGATCTCCGACGCGCGCAGGTAGCCGATGATGTCGCCCGGCAGGTCGATCTCGGCGCCACGCGCGTCGACCGTCTTGACCTTTCCGGTGACGGTGGCGCCGCGGTCGTTCGTGGACGTGAAGCTCGTGAACGGGTCGCCGTCGAGCTGCTTGATTCCGAGCGAGATGCGCTCGCGGTCGACGTCGACGGCCAGCACGATCGCCTCGACCTCCTGGCCCTTCTTGTAGTTGCGCACGGCCGTCTCGCCCGGCTCGTTCCACGACAGGTCGGACAGGTGCACCAGGCCGTCGATGCCGGCGGCGAGGCCGACGAACACGCCGAAGTCGGTGATCGACTTGACCGGGCCGGTGACGCGGTCGCCGCGTTGCACGGTGGTGGAGAACTCCTCCCACGGATTGGCCTTGCACTGCTTCATGCCGAGCGAGATGCGGCGCTTGTCCTCGTCGATCTCGAGGATCATGACCTCGACCTCCTCGCCGAGCGTGACCGTCTTCGACGGGGCGACGTTCTTGTTCGTCCAGTCCATCTCCGAGACGTGGACCAGGCCTTCGATGCCCGGCTCGATCTCGACGAAGGCGCCGTAGTCGGCGATGTTGGTGACCTTCCCGAACAGGCGCGTGCCCTGCGGGTAGCGGCGCGAGACGCCGTGCCACGGGTCGTCGCCGAGCTGCTTGATGCCGAGCGAGACGCGGTTCTTCTCGGCGTCGAACTTGAGCACCTTGGCGTCGAGCTCCTGGCCGACCTGCACCACCTCGGTCGGGTGGCGCACGCGGCGCCACGCCATGTCGGTGATGTGCAGCAGGCCGTCGATGCCGCCGAGGTCGACGAAGGCGCCGTACTCGGTGATGTTCTTGACCACGCCGTGGACGATGGCGCCTTCGCGCAGCGTCTCCATCAGCTTGGCGCGCTCCTCGCCCATCGATGCTTCGACCACCGCGCGACGCGACAACACGACGTTGTTGCGCTTGCGGTCGAGCTTGATGACCTTGAACTCCATCGTCTTGCCTTCGAACGGCGTCATGTCCTTGACAGGACGCGTGTCGAGAAGCGAGCCGGGAAGGAAGGCGCGGATGCCGTTGACGAGGACGGTCAGGCCACCCTTGACCTTGCCGTTGACGGTGCCGGAGACGAACTCGCCCGACTCGAGCGAAGTCTCGAGCGAGAGCCAGGAGGCCAGGCGCTTGGCCTTGTCGCGGCTGAGGATGGTGTCGCCGTAGCCGTTCTCGACGGCATCGATCGCGACCGAGACGAAGTCGCCCGGCTCGACTTCCAGCTCGCCCTGGTCGTTCTTGAACTCCTCGATCGGAACGTAGGCTTCCGACTTCAGGCCGGCGTTGACGACGACGAAGTTGTGCTCGACGCGGACCACCTCGGCGGTGATGACCTCGCCGGAGCGCATCTCGGCCTTCTTGAGCGAATCCTCGAACATCGCCGCGAACGAATCGGGCGCAGGGGTGGAGGACGGACGCGTGGCGACTGCTGCTTCAGACATGTGTGATGGGGCTCTTGCGACGGGGCGCGTGGGGCGCGGCCGCGGGTTGTGGTTGAACGGAACCGTCGCTTCGGTGTACCGACGAAGGGTACGAGGCGGGAAAGCGACGGCGACTCTTCCGGCCTCGCCGGCGACACGGTGCGACCCGCGTCGTTCAGAAAGGCCGCCGCTCCTGCCAGGCATTCAGCACGACGTCGACCGAAGCTTCGATCGACAGCGCCGAGTTGTCCAGCATGAGCGCGCCTTCGGCCGGCTTCAAGGGCGAGACGCTGCGCTGCTTGTCGCGGGCGTCGCGCGCTTCCAGGTCAGCGCGAAGACCGTCGATGTTAGCGGGAATTCCCTTTGAAATCAATTGCTTGTACCGGCGTGCGGCTCGCTCTGCGGCGCTCGCGGTGAGAAACACCTTGAGCGCCGCGTCGGGGAACACGACGCTGCCCATGTCACGCCCGTCGGCGACGAGGCCGGGCAGGGCGCGGAACGCGAGTTGCCGGCCGAGCAGCGCCGAGCGCACCGAGGGCCACGCCGAGATGCGCGACGCCATGGCGCCGACGTGCTCCAGGCGCAGCGCCTCGGTGACGTCGCGACCGGCGAGATGGGCGCGTCCGTCGTCGAAGTGCAGGTCGATCGACGCGCTCAGGGCGGCGATCGAGGTTTCGTCCTCGGCCGGGATGCCGGCGTCGATCGCGGCGAGCGCGGCGGCACGGTAGACGGCGCCCGAGTCGAGCAGCCGGTAGCCGAGGGCGCGCGCCACGGCCGCCGCCAGCGTGCCCTTGCCCGACGCGGTCGGGCCGTCGATGGTCAGCACCGGGATCGCGGCGGCCGACGTCGACGCGACCGAGAACAGCGCCTCGAAGTAGCCCGGCCAGGTCTTCGCGACGCAGCCGGGGTCGCGGACGCGCATCGGCGCCGCGGTGACCGCTCCGGCCTGTGCGGCGACGACGTTGAACGCCGCCAGCGACATCGCCATCGCCATGCGGTGGTCGTCGTAGGTGTCGAATGCGGCGGCGCTCCAGGTCTCGGGAGGTGCGATCTCGAGGAAGTCGGCGCCCTCGGCGACGCGGGCGCCACAGCGCCGCAGCTCCGTTGCCATCGCCGCCAGCCGGTCGGTTTCCTTGACCCGCCAGCTGGCGATGTTCGACAGCCGCGACGGCCCGTCGGCGTAGAGCGCAAGCGCGGCGAGCGTCATCGCCGCGTCGGGCATGGCGTTGGCGTCGATCGAGATCGCCGTGAGCGGCATGCGGCCGCGCGAGACCTCGATATGGTCTTCGCCGAAGGCGACGTTGGCCCCCATCGCCCGCACCGCGTCGACAAAGGCGATGTCGCCCTGGATCGACCCGGCACCGAGGCCGTCGACCCGCAACGGCGACGCCGCGTCGGCGGCGATCGCGCCCCACGCGATCGGGTAGGTCGCCGACGATGCATCGCCCTCGACGACGAAGCGGCCGGGCGCGCGCGGCGGTGCCGCCGGAACGCGGAAGGCGTCGCCATCGCGAACGACCGCGACGCCGAACCGGGCCAGCACGTCGAGCGTGATGTCGACGTAGGGTTTCGAGATCAGCTCGCCGTCGACCTCGATCACGGCGTGGTCGGCGGCATCGGCGGCGGCGCGCATCGGCAGCGCCATCAGCAGCGCGCTCAGGAACTGGCTCGATACGTCGCCGCGGACCCGGATCGCGCTGGAATGCACCGACGCCGACGATGCCGGCGGCGCCGGCGTTGCCCGCCCATACACGCGCAGCGGCGGGTAGCCGTCGACGCCGAGGTAGTCGATGCCGCAGCCCAGGGCGCGCAGCGCCCGGACGAGGTCGCCGATCGGCCGCTCGTGCATGCGCGGCGTGCCGTGCAGCTCGTAGGCGCCGCCCTGCTGCGTGCAGACGATCGCCAGCGCCGCGGCAACCGGCCGCATCGCCGTCCCGGCGTTGCCGAGGAAGAGCGCGGCGCTCGACACCAGCGGCCGCCCGGCGACGCCAACGACCCGGGTCGCGCCTTCGTCGACGGCGTCGATGCGGGCGCCGAGCGTGCGCAGAGCTGCCATCATCACCCGCGTGTCGTCGGAGTCGAGGAGGCCCTCGATCGTGGTCGTGCCTTCGGCGAACCCGGCGAGCAGCAAGGCCCGATTGGAGATGCTCTTCGAGCCCGGCACGCGGACCCGCCCGGCGACCCGCTCGAGCGGCGGGATGTCGAGGAAGCGAGCGGCGACCATCCGTGCTGGCGGCGCCCCGCTCAGCGGTGCGTGTTGGTCGTCGCGTTGTTCATCTGCCAACCGCTGCGGGCGTCGCTGGCGCTGCGGATCAGCGCCTCGAGTGCCTCGGCGTTGCCGGTCCGCACGACGTGCTCCATCGCGTCGAGCGCGTGCCGGAAACGCTGCGTCTGGTTCAGGATCTCTTCACGGTTGGCCATCAGGATGTCGCGCCACATCTGCGGGTTGCTCGCGGCGATGCGCGTGAAGTCCCGAAACCCTGGCCCGCCGAGAGAGAGATAGTCGCGGCCGGCGGGCTGTCGCGCGATCGAATTGAAGAACGCGAAGGCGAGCAGGTGCGGCAGATGGCTGACGGCGGCGAAGGCGGCGTCGTGGTTCTCCGGCGTCATGCGCAGCACATGCGCGCCGAGCGCGGCCCACGTGTCGGTCGCCTTCTGCACGAGTTCCGGCGGCGACTTCGCGAGCGGTGTCAGGATCACCTGGCGGCCGTTGAAGAGCGTCGCGTCGGCATGGGCGATGCCGGCCACTTCCTTGCCGGCGATCGGGTGCGCCGGAACGAAGGTGGCGATGCGGTCCTTCAGGACACGCCGCGCCGCGTCGACGACGTCGCGCTTGGTCGAGCCGACGTCCATCATCAGCGCACCCGGCTCGATCAGGTGGCGGATGGCCTTGAACGTCGCCTCCGATGCGGCGACCGGAACGGCGACGAGCACCAGGTCGGAGCCCGACACCGCGAGCAGCGCCGACTCCGCCGCCGTGTCGATGACGCCCAGGCGACGGGCCTGCTCGGTCGTCGACGGCGACTTGCTGTAGCCGACGACCCGCTTCACCAGCCCGGCGCGCTTGACCGCGAGCGCGAACGAGCCGCCCATCAGGCCGCAACCGATGACGCCCAGCTGCTGGAACATCATGAGCGAAGCGAGCGACGAAGCGCCATCAGTGCGTGTCGACCGGATAGCTGCCGAGCAGCTTGAAGAACGATGCGACGTCGTGCAGTTCGGCCAGCGCGGCCGCGACCTGCGAATCGACGACATGGCCGGCCAGGTCGATGTAGAAGTAGTACTCCCACTGGCCCGACCGGGCGGGGCGCGATTCGAAGCGCGTCATCGACACGCCGTGCGTCTTCAGGGGCACGAGCAGGTCGTGCACCGCGCCGGGCCGGTTGGCCACCGAGACGACCAGGCTCGTGCAGTCGTGACCCGACGCCGCCGGCTGCGGATGCGTCTCGGGGTGGGCGACGATGGCGAAGCGGGTGCGGTTGTGGGTGTCGTCCTGGATGCCCGAGGCCACGACCGAGAGGCCGAACTCGCTCGCTGCCCGCTCGCTGGCGATGCCGGCCATGCGAGCGTCCGTCGACGCCAGCCGCGCGCCCTCGGCGTTGCTCGCGACCGGCCGTCGCTCGGCATCGGGCAGGTGGTGGCTCAGCCACGTGTGGCATTGCGCGAGCGCCTGGGGATGCGCGCACACCGTGGCGATGCCTTCGAGCGACGCCGCGCGGGCGAGCAGGTGGTGCCGCACCTGCAGGCTGGTCTCGCCGACGATCAGCAGTGGCGTGGTGAGGAACAGGTCGAGCGAGCGCGTGACCACGCCCTCGCTCGAGTTCTCGACCGGAACGACGCCGAAGTCGGCGGCGCCGGCACTGGTCACGTGAAACACCTCGTCGGCGTTGGCGCACGGCACGCGAACGATCGACGAACCGAAGTAGCCGAGCGCCGCGAGCTCGCTGAAGGTGCCGGCGGGTCCCAGGTAGGCGACTCGCGTCGGCGTCTCGAGGGAGCGACACGCCGACATGATCTCGCGCCAGATCGGCGCGATGCTGTCGGCGGGCAGGGCGCCCTGGCAGGCCTGCTTGAGACGCTCGATCACCGCCGCTTCGCGCTCGGGGCGAAAGGCCGGCAGGCCGTGGGCGCGCTTGATCTCGCCGATCTCGAGGGCGACCCTGGCTCGCCGATCGAGCAAGGCGAGCATCTCGGCGTCGATCGCGTCGATGCGCTCGCGCAGCGGCGAGAAGTCGACCTCGGCGTTCAAGGCCCGGGATGTCATGCGACCGGCGGCGGCCGGTGTGTCACGGGCGGCTCGCCTTCGACGCCGGCGCCGGCGCCCTGGTGCGAGGGCCGGCGCCCGACGCGGGCGCTGTTGCCGATGCGGGGGGCACGCCGAGGATCGCGCGGATCTTCACGTCGAGCGCCTGCACCTTCGGGTCGACGACCGGCTGTGCCTCGGCGAGCAGTCGACGGATGAAGGTGTTGCGCATGTCGGGGCCGAGCTGCTGATACTTCTTTGCCACCGGCGAGTCGAGGAAGGCGACAAGCTGCGTCAGCTCTTCCTCGGTGAACTTCTCCTCGAGCGCGGCACCGATCGTCAGCGGTGCGATCTTGAGTGCCTTCTCGCGGGCCAGCGGATACGCCTCGTCGACGTACTTGCGGGCTTCGGCCTCGATCGCTTTGCCCATCGCCTCGCGCTTCTCCGGCGGCACCTGACGCTGCATCGCCAGCCCCGCCTCCTGCATCATCTCGGCGGCCGGCCGCTCGACGACGTTGCGGGTCACGACCTCGATCTCGGCCTGCTGGATCTGCAGGATCTTCGCGGCCAGCTCCTTCTTGGTCGCCGCGAGGGCAGGCTGCGCCAGCACGGCGGCGGCCATGAAGGCGATCGCGGCGAGGGTCGATCGTTGCGCAAAGGGGGTCATGTGTCGGCTCCGGGGTCGGTCGTGGAAGCGTCGTCGCCGGCATCGCCGGTTTCGCCGTTGTCGTTGGCGTCGTTCTCGACGATGCGCTGCAACCCCGACAGCTGCGATCCGTCGTCGAGCGCGATCAGGGTCACGCCCTGCGTCGCCCGCCCGAGTTCGCGGATCTCGGCGACGCGCGTGCGAACGAGAACGCCGCGGTCGGTGATGAGCATGATCTCGTCGTCGGGCCGCACCAGCGTCGCCGCCACGACCTTGCCGTTGCGCTCGCTCTGCTGGATCGCGATCATGCCCTTCGTGCCGCGCCCGTGGCGCGTGTACTCGGTGATCGACGTGCGCTTGCCGTAGCCGTTCTCGGTCGCCGTCAGCACGCTTTGGGATTCGTCTTCGGCGACCAGCATCGCGATCACCCGCTGCCCGGAGTCGAGCGCCATGCCGCGGACGCCCCGGGCGGTGCGGCCCATCGAGCGCACGTCGTTCTCGTCGAAGCGAACCGCCTTGCCGCCGTCGGAGAACAGCATCACGTCGTGGCTGCCGTCGGTCAGCGCAGCACCGATCAGGTAGTCGCCCGGGTCGAGGTCGACGGCGATGATGCCCGCCTTGCGCGGGTTCGAGAACTCGTCGAGTCCAGTCTTCTTGACGACGCCCTGCGCCGTTGCCATGAAGATGGTCTGGCTGGCTGGAAAGATGCGGTTAGCGCCGGTGAGCGGCAGCACGACATTGACCTTCTCGCCGGTCTGCAGGGGGAACATGTTGACGATCGGCCTGCCGCGCGACGATCGCGAGCCCTGCGGCACCTCCCAGACCTTGAGCCAGTAGACGCGGCCGCGGTTGGTGAAGCACAGGATCGGATCGTGGGTGTTGGCGATGAAGAGCTGGTCGACCCAGTCGTCGGCCTTCGTCTGCGTCGCCTGCTTGCCGCGACCGCCGCGGCGTTGCGCGCGGTATTCGCCGAGCACCTGGCTCTTGATGTAGCCGGTGTGCGAGAGCGTCACGACCATGTCGGTCGGCGTGATCAGGTCCTCGGTCTCGAAGTCGGTCGCGTTGGCCTCGACGACCGAGCGGCGCGCGCCGAGCTTGGTCTGCCCGAACTCCTGCTTCAACGCCGTGAGCTCGTCGGCGATCATGGTCGTCACGCGCGCCGGCGTGGCGAGGATGCCGAGCAGGTCGGCGATCTGCGACATCACGTCCTTGTACTCGCCGAGGATCTTGTCCTGCTCGAGGCCCGTGAGGCGCGACAGGCGCATCTGCAGGATCTCGGACGCCTGCTCGTCGGAGAGGCGATAGAGCCCGTCTGGCTGCAGGCCGAAACTCGGCGACAGCCCCGCCGGCCGGTAGGCGTCGGCGCCGCCCGGCGTCTCGCCGGCGCTGCGCGCGAGCATCTCGCGCACGATCGACGAGTCCCAGCCGGTGCCCATCAGCGCCACCTTGGCCATCGGCGGCGTCGGCGAGGTCTTGATCGTCTCGATGAAGGCGTCGATGTTGGCCAGCGCGACGGCGAGTCCCTCGAGCACGTGGCCGCGCTCTCGCGCCTTGCGCAGCTCGAACACGGTGCGCCGCGTCACCACTTCGCGGCGGTGCTCGAGGAAGACCGAGACCAGGTCCTTCAGGTTGCACAGCTTGGGCTGGTTGTCGATCAGCGCGACCATGTTGACGCCGAACGAGTCCTGCAGCTGCGTCTGCTTGTAGAGGTTGTTGAGCACGACCTCCGGCACCTCGCCGCGCTTGAGTTCGATGACGACGCGCATCCCGGACTTGTCGCTCTCGTCCTGGATGTGGCTGATGCCTTCGAGCTTCTTCTCGTGAACCAGTTCGGCCATCCGCTCGAGCAGGTTCTTCTTGTTCACCTGGTACGGGATCTCGTCGACGATGATCGACTGGCGCTGCCCCTTGTCGATGTCCTCGAAGTGGCACTTGGCGCGCATCATCACGCGACCGCGCCCGGTACGGTAGGCCTCGCGAACGCCCGAGAGCCCGTAGATGATCCCGGCGGTCGGGAAGTCGGGCGCCGGGATGATCTCCATCAGCTCCTCGACATCGGCTGCGGGATTTCGAAGCAGGTGCAGGCAGGCGTCGACGACCTCGTTGAGGTTGTGCGGCGGGATGTTCGTCGCCATGCCGACCGCGATGCCGGATGCGCCGTTGACCAGCAGGTTCGGAAGCCGGCTCGGCAGGACGACCGGCTCCCGCTCCGAGCCGTCGTAGTTGGGCTGGAAGTCGACGGTCTCCTTGTCGAGGTCGGCGAGCATTTCGTGCGCGATCTTCGCCAGCCGGATCTCGGTGTAGCGCATCGCCGCCGGGTTGTCGCCGTCGACCGAGCCGAAGTTGCCCTGGCCGTCGACCAGCATGTGGCGCAGCGAGAACGGCTGCGCCATGCGAACGATCGTGTCGTAGATCGACGCGTCGCCGTGCGGGTGGTACTTGCCCATCACGTCGCCGACGATGCGCGCGCTCTTCTTGAACGGCCGGTTCCAGTCGTTGTTCTGCTCGTGCATGCCGAACAGCACGCGGCGGTGCACGGGCTTGAGGCCGTCGCGAACGTCGGGAAGGGCGCGGCCGACGATCACGCTCATGGCGTAATCGAGGTACGACCGGCGCATCTCCTCCTCGAGACTGACCGGCAGCGTTTCCTTGGCGAATGGAGTCATGGCGTCCCGGGCGCGAGCGGTGGTTCACTCGACAGAGGTCCGCGAGGCGCGGAGCGAGGGCGGAATTCTAAGTTGCGGGGGCTGTCGCAGCGGCGCAACAGGGTCGTCGCACGGGGCCCTGTGCCCCCGTCAGAATCCGGTTCGTCGACAGCCCTATGGCACAATCCGCCGGTCGGTGGTCAGCACCCGAGGGCATGGGGGTGGCCAGTGGTTTCCGATCCCGATTCGGACGATTTTTCGATACAACACTACTTGCCTTCCTCGAGAGGAGAACCATGAAGAAACTGAACAAGGTGGCGTCGCTCTTCGCAACCACCGCCGTCGCGTTTTCGATGACCGGCGTGTCTGCGCAGACCGTGGACAACTGGGTCAGCGGCAACGGCCTGCCTTGGAAGAACGGCACCAACGAGCTGTGCTGGCGTGACGGCTCGTGGACGCCGGCGACCGCGCTGCCCGGCTGCGATGGCGCGCCTGCCAGTGCGCCGGCGCCTGCTCCTGCACCGCGGCCCGCGCCTGCACCTGGAGCCGCACCGGCACCTGCCCCGGCACCCGCTCCGAAGCCGCCAGTCGTCGTCGCCCCGACGAGCGAGAAGGTGACCTTCGCCGCCGACGCGTTCTTCGACTTCGACAAGTCGGTCCTCAAGCCCGAAGGTCGCGCCAAGCTCGACGACCTCGTCAGCAAGATGAGCGGCATCAATCTCGAGGTGATCATCGCCGTCGGCCACACCGACTCGATCGGCACCGACGCGTACAACCAGCGCCTCTCGGTCCGTCGTTCCGATGCCGTCAAGGCCTATCTGGTGAGCAAGGGCGTCGAGAAGAACCGCGTCTACACCGAAGGCAAGGGCGAGAAGCAGCCGGTCGCCGACAACAAGACCGCCGAGGGCCGCGCGAAGAACCGTCGCGTCGAGATCGAGGTGGTTGGAACGCGCGGGAGGTAAATCTCCCTCGCTTCGGAAAGCCCCGCTTCGGCGGGGCTTTTTCGTTTCCGCACGCCTGGTTCGCAGGGCTTTAGCATCGCCCCATGATCCGAGCCGCAGACATCAACGCCGACCCGCAGGAACTCGCCAAGTTCGGTGATCTCGCCCATCGCTGGTGGGACCTCCAGAGCGACTTCCGGCCGCTGCACGAGATCAACCCGCTGCGACTGGGCTGGATAGACGGCATCGCCGCGCTGGCCGGCAAGCGCGTGCTCGACGTCGGTTGCGGCGGCGGCATCCTCGCCGACTCGATGGCGCGGCGTGGCGCCGACGTTCTCGGCATCGACCTCGCCACGAAGGCGCTGCGCGTCGCCCAACTGCACGCGATCGAGGCGGAAACGTCACGCGTCAGCTACCGCGAGGTGTCGGCCGAGGCGCTCGCGCTGGAGATGCCGGCGTCGTTCGATGTCGTCACCTGCATGGAGATGCTCGAGCACGTGCCCGACCCGGGTGCGATCGTCGCCGCGGTCTCGGCCCTGCTGCGGCCCGGGGGTCACGCCTTCTTCTCGACGATCAACCGCAACCCCAAGGCGTTCCTGTTCGCGATCGTCGGCGCCGAGCATGTGCTCGACCTGCTGCCCAAGGGCACGCACGACTACGCTCGATTCATCCGGCCGAGCGAGCTCGCCGGCTGGTGCCGAAGCGCCGTACTCGACCCCGAGGCGACCAAAGGCCTCGCCTACAACCCGCTGACGCGCCGCTACCGGCTCGTCGACGACACCAGCGTCAACTACCTGCTGGCGTGCCGGAAGGCACCATGACGGGCTCGACGGGCCGGGCGAGGCTCGCCAGGCCGGAAGTCGTGCTCTTCGACCTGGACGGCACGCTGATCGACAGCGCACCCGACCTCGCCGGCGCCTGCAACGACCTGCGGGCCGAGCGTGGCCTCGAGCCGCTGCCCTATGCGAGCCTGCGGCCGATGGTCGGCTCCGGGGCGCGCGGCATGATCGGGACCGGCTTCGGCCTCGGCCCCGGCGACGACGGCTACGACGAGCTGCGTGTCGCTTTCCTGTCGCGCTACGAAGCGCGCATGACCGAGCTCACCCGCGTCTTCGGCGCGGTGCAGCCGCTGCTCGATCGGCTCGCCGCGATGGACATCGGTTGGGGCATCGTCACCAACAAGGCCGAGCGGTTCGCCGTGCCGCTCGTCGAGGCACTGGCCTTGAAGCCGTCGGTGCTCGTCTGCGGCGACACCACGCCGCACGCCAAGCCGCATCCGGCGCCGCTCCTCGAAGCTGCGCGCAGGATGTCCGCCGAGCCGGCGCGCTGCGTCTACGTCGGCGACGACCGGCGCGACGTCGACGCGGGACGCGCCGCCGGCATGGCGACGGTGGTCGCCGCCTGGGGCTACCTCGGCGCCGGCGAGCCCGTCGCGCGCTGGCAGGCCGATGCCGTGATCGATGCCCCGATGGAGCTCGTCGGCTGTTTCGAGCCCGCCACTTGATCGCGGCGCGGCTGGCCTAAACTCCGAGGCTCTGGGGCTGACCTGGTTTCGACGAGGGTTCGGATCTGGAACAGTGCACGCCGAGCACCAGTACGCTCGTTAATCCACTGGAAACAAAAGCAACTGCGAACGACTCTTCGTACGCTCTCGCCGCTTAACACCGGTGAGCCTCGCAACAGCAGGCCGATGGGCTGGGTGATCAGGGCAACCTGAACGCTGCGAGGTCATACACATTGGCTCGCTCCGCGTCGCGCCATTCGGCGCGGAGTCAAATCAAGTGGATCGGCCCGAAGGTAGCGTGCTGCTGCGCGACCCGAGGGGCTAAAGTCAAATCAGCCAGCTAAGCGTGTAGATCTGCCCGGTGAAGGCTTTCGGACGGGGGTTCGATTCCCCCCAGCTCCACCAGAAACACCTTCAGGGCCTCTTCGGAGGCCCTTCCTTTTTGGCATTTCGCCTATGAGCGCTGAGAGCTGGCCCCGCAAACTGAACAGTCCGATGAGGGTGGACACTGCTCCTGGAGGCGAGGACATCGCCTGTAAGAACTGGAGCAAGTATGAGCAGAAGACCCCGCCGCACGCACTCAGCGGTATTCAAGGCCAAGGTGGCACTGGCCGCCGTTCGAGGCGACAAGACGCTGTCCGAGCTGGCGCAGCAGCATGACGTTCACCCCAACTGTCAACGCCGACTTAAACCTGACCCACTGG
>JBBSUK010000057.1:0-20298 GCA_038234975.1 Burkholderiales bacterium | reverse complement strand
TGTCGACATCGGCAAGGTCACGAAGGTTTCTCTGGAATACGACGACGTGCGCAAGCGGCTGCCGATCGAGGTTCGTGCCGACATCTATCCGCTGCGGCTCGGCGCCGTGCGGGAAGCACTGCTGGCGTCGGCGCACGCCGAAGGCGGCAACGACGCCGTGGTCCTGCAGCGTCTCGTCGCCGCCGGCCTGCGCGCACAGCTGCGCACCGGCAACCTCCTCACCGGCCAGCTCTATGTCGCGCTCGACTTCATCGGCAAGTCGCCGGCTCGCGCGACGGTGCGACCCGACGGCGCGCTCGAGCTGCCCACCGTGCATGGAACGCTGTCCGACATCCAGCCGCAGATCGCCGAGATCGTGTCCAAGGTCAGCAAGATCCCGTTCGACCAGATCGGGCGCGACCTCGGCACCACGATCGCCCAGGCACGCGCCGCGATCGGCACCCTGACACCCGAGGCGCAGCAGGCGCTCGCCGAGGTGCAGAAGACGCTGAAGCGGGCGCAGGGTTCGCTCGACAGTCTCGACCGCAACGTCACCGGTCCCAACGCGCCCGTCCAGCGCAACGTCGAGGACACGCTGCAGGAGCTGCAGCGTGCGTCGCGTGCGCTGCGGCAGTTGGCCGACTATCTGCAGCAGCACCCCGAGTCGCTGCTGCGTGGCAAGCCGCCCGATCCGAAGGTGCCGACGCGATGAGCCCACACATGCCACGCCGCTCGTCCATCGCCGTCGCCGTCGCCGCGCTGGTCGCGTCGGCCATGACCGGTTGCGCGTCGCCGCCGCCGACCCACTGGCACACGTTGCTTCCTGTCGAACTGGTCTCGACGGGGTCGGCCGGCACCCGGCCTGCCGGCGACGGCAACGCGATCGCGGTGTCGATCGCGCCGGTCCGCCTGCCCGCACAGGTCGACCGCGCGCAGTGGCTGGTGCGGCTGCCCGACGGCGGCGTCGTGTTGCTCGAGCAGGAGCGGTGGGCCAGCCCCCTGGCCGATGAGATCCGTCTGGCGCTCGCCGCGTCGCTCGCGGCCCGCTCGGGCATATTTGAGTCACCGGCGGCAGCCGGGGCAGGACCGTCGGTGCGGATCGCCGTGGACGTGAGGCGCTTCGAGTCGCTACCCGGCCTCGAAGCCCGGATCGGCGGGACCTGGACGTTGTCGCCGGTCGCCAAAGGGCGCGTCGCGCAATGCGAGTTCCTCTATCGCGAGCCTGCCGCCACGGGTGGCTTCAACGCGCTCGCCGATGCACACGTCCGGGCGGTGTCGCGGCTAGCCGCGGCCATCGGCGATGCGGTGCTGGGTCGCGACGGCTGTCCGCAGCCCGCTCCGCGTTGAAGGAGACGCGCCGCCGTACATAGCGGCCCGACAGGGCGCCTCAGTCCGTCAGCCAGTCCGACAGTTCGTCGGCGTGTTCCTGCTCCTGGCTCAGGATGCCTTCGAGAATGCGGCGGGTGGTCGAGTCCTTGTCGCCGATCAGCGAGATCATCTGCGAGTAGGCCTCGATCGCCACGCGTTCGGCAATCAGGTTGGCTCGAATCATCGCCTGCAGGTCGGCCTCGTCGTTGTACTCGGCGTGGCTGCGCTCCATCAGCGTCGCAGGATTGAAGTCGGGCTCGCCGCCGAGCTGGACGATGCGCTCGGCGATCTGGTCGGCGTGCGCCGATTCCTCGTTCGCGTGGACCAGGAACTCTTCGGCGATGGCCGGCGAGGCGACGCCCTTGGCGGTGAAGTAGTGCCGCTTGTATCGCAGCACGCAGACCAGCTCGGTCGCCAGCGAATCGTTGAGCAGACGGATGATGTCTTCGCGCCAGGGTCCGTAGCTCGGCGTGACAGCGCCGTTCTCGATGCTGCGCTTGGCTGCGTCGAGGGCGGCTTCGTCGAGCTCCAGCCGGCCCTTGCCGGCGTCGCCCTGGGGCATCTGCTTCACGTTTTTCTGGTCGGGGATGGCAGCCATGTGGCGAGCTCCTGTCGGAATGGGGGGTGGTCGGTCTACTTCCCGGCCACGGCTTTCGCGCCGAGCAGGCCGATCACCAGCACGACGACGAAGAGGATGAGGAAGATGACGAACAGGATCTTGGCGATTCCCGCGGCACCTGCCGCAATGCCGGAGAAGCCCAGGGCGCCGGCGACGAGGGCGATGACGGCAAAGACGATGGCCCACTTCAGCATGGAATCTCCCGGTCGTGAAAGGCCGACTGTAGGCCGCAGCCGCTGCGAGGCGATCGGAGCCGCGCGTTCCTCCCTGTAGGAAGGTGCCCCGGTCGCGTCAGCCGGGTCACGCGACGCCGTCGTTCGCGGCGCCCAGCCGCATCACGACGGTTGACACGGCGGGCAACGTCGACCAGACGATCGTCTGGCCGCGTTCGACGATCGTCTGCCACGCGATGGCCGTGCCGTCGTCGGTCGCAGGGTTGATCGGCAGGTCCCGCGTCAGCACCAGCCGCAGCGTGCGACCACCGCGGCTGAGCGTGATCTCGGCCTCGGACCAGTCGTTGGGCAGGCACGGACTGAACGACACGTCGTCGCCGCGAAACGAGAAGCCGAACATCGATTCGATGGCCGCCCGCGCCAGCCAGCCCGCCGACCCCGTGTACCAGCTCCAGCCGCCCCTTCCGACGTAGGGAGGCGCGCTGTAGGTGTCGCCGGCGACGACGTACGGCTCGATCTCGTAGGCGGCGCCGAAGATCGGATGCCGCGAGCGGTGCGCCGGACTGATCGCGGTGAAGTAGCGGTACGCGACGTCGCCGTTGCCGAGCGCGGCCTGCGCCATGAGCGCCCAGACCGCCGCATGCGCGTACTGCCCGCCGTTCTCGCGAACGCCCGGCGGATAGGCCTGGATGTAGCCGGCGCTGGGCTCGTGGTGGACGAGGGGCGGATCGAGCAGCCGCACGAGGCCGCTCGCCGGCTCGACGAGCCGCTCGTCTGCCGAGGCGAGCGCGGTCCGTGCGCGCGCGTCGGGCGCGCCTCCGGAGAGGACAGCCCACGCCTGGGCGATGAGGTCGATCCGGCACTCGGTGGCGGCCGACGTGCCGAGCGGCGTCCCGTCGTCGAAGAAGGCGCGCCGATACCAGGCGCCGTCCCAGCCGTCGCGCTCGAGGGCGGTGCGCCAGCCGGCGGCGCCGGCGCGCCAGCGGGAGGCCCGTGCGGCGTCGCCGCGCCGGTCGGCAAGGGGCGCGAAGCGCGAGACGATGTCGATCGCGAACCAGGCGAGCCACACCGACTCGCCGCGCCCTTCGTCGCCGACGCGGTTCATGCCGTCGTTCCAGTCGCCGGTGCCCATCAGCGGCAGGCCGTGCACGCCGGTCGCCAGGCTGCGATCGATGGCGCGTGCGCAGTGCTCGTAGACGCTCGCCCGCTCGTCGCTCACCTCGGGGGCGTAGTACGCGTCCTCGGCGCCGTCGGGAACGGCGATGCCCTCGAGAAACGGCACCGGCTCGTCGAGCAGGCCGCCCTCGCCGCTGGTCTCGACGTAGTGCGCGGTGGCATAGGGCAGCCACAGCAGGTCGTCGGAGAAGCGCGTGCGCACGCCGGCGCCGGTCGGCGCGTGCCACCAGTGCTGGACGTCGCCCTCGGCGAACTGGCGCGACGCCGACAGCAGGATCTGCGCGCGCAGCATCCCCGGCCGGGACCAGGCGAGCGACAGCGTGTCCTGGAGCTGATCGCGATAGCCGTAGGCGCCACCCGCCTGGTAGAAGCCGGCCTTGGCCCACAGCCGGCAGGCGACGGCCTGGTAGGGCAGCCAGCGGTTGACCATCGCGTCGAACAGCGGGTCAGGCGTCTTCACCACGGTCGCGCCGAGCAGGTCGTCCCAGCGCTGGCGCACGTCCTGCAGGCGCTTGATCGCGCTGGTCCGGGTCGCGGCCCGCTCGGCCAGCGCGCGAGCGCCCTCCGGGCTCGGCGCCCAGCCAAGGATGAAGACGCGATCGGCGGTCTCGCCGGCGCGCAGCACGAACCGCGTCGACAGCGCAGCGCACGGATCGAGGCCGCCGCCGGCGGTTTGCCCGTACTGGTCGGGGATCACGAAGCGGCCGCGTGAATCGAAGCATTCGCGCCGGTCGCACGTCCAGTCGGCGAGCTCCTCGGCATCGCCGGCGAGGCCGAAGAACGCGGTCCCGCCGCCGAAGCCGGCCGAGCGGTCGCGCTGGGTCGCGTACAGCGTGGTCATCCGCTGCTCGCCTGCGTCCGCCGGGTCGGACTGCGACGAAGGCTCGGCGGCGATGCTGCGGTGGCTCGCCATCGCCGTGATCGTCGTCGCCCGGTCCGAGCGGTTCTGGCCGAGGATCCACTCGGCGACGCCGACGATGCGCAGGCTTGCGCTGCGATGTCCGCGGTTGATCAGACGAACCCGCACCTGCTTGGCCGCCAGCTCGGCGTCGACGCACCACGTCGCCTGCACCTCGATCGACTGGTGCCGGTGCGAGACGACGCTGTAGCCCTGGCCGTGGGCGACGCGGTACTCGGCCTCGTCGTCTCCCGATGCCGACGGCAGCAGGCTCCATGCGCGCATCGACTTCGTGTCCTGCAGGACGAACCACTCGCCCGGCGGGTCGCCGACCGGATCGTTCGACCACGGCGTGAGCATGTTCAGGCGGCTGTTGAGCGCCCAGCTGTAGCCGCCTCCGCCTTCGCTGAGCTGCGCTCCGAACGAGGGGTTGGCGAGGACGTTGATCCACGGCCGGGGCGGTCGCGCCAGCGCGGCGACGGCGAAGCGGAACTCGCCGCCGGGGGCGAAGTCGCCGCGCGACGCGCGGGTCTGGGCGTTGGCGCCCATGCGCGCCGGCAACGCGGTGGTCGAGACCGACTGGCGATCCTCGAGGCTGGCGTCGTGGTGGTCGCAGAGCTCCTGCACGTGGCGCGACAGCGGCCGGCCGTCGGCGTTGAGGCGGACACGCGCGAGCGCGCGCAGCGTCGTCGTCTCGTCGGCCTGCAGGTCGGTCGCCTGCAGCAGGTGGAAGGCGGTCTCGGCCGTGCCGGGCTGCGCGGCGCGTGCCGCGGCGTGCTCCTCCTTGAGCGCGACGATGCGTCGATTGAGCTCCTGCAGGTACGACACCGGCTCGTGGTTGACGACGACGAGGTCGCACGCCACGCCGCCCCAGCTCCACAGGCGCAGCGCCTGGCCGAGCGTGCGCAGCAGCCCCCCGCCCTGGGCGACGCCGGCGTTGACGAGCACGATCGGCCGGTCGCCTGAGATGCCGAAGCGCCACAGCAGCCGACGGTCGCACACCTGCGCCTGTTGCGCCTCCCGCGCATGCACCCGGGTCAGCGACACGCTGAGCAGCGTGGTGAGGGTGCGGATGGCGGCGAGCTCGCCGCCCAGCTCCATCTCTCGCAGGCGGATGCCGGCGAGCGTCGCCGACATCATCGATGCGCGCTCGACGTGGCTCGGCTGGCGGTACTTGTCGACGACGGCGTCGAGCGTGCCACGATCGCCGGCGGCGGCAACGCAGAAGGTGAGCTCGCAGCGCCCGAGCGGCGGCAGCCGCAGCCGCGTCGACAGCGCCGACACCGGATCGAGCCCGGTCTCGAGCCGCGACGCCGCGCCGTCGACCGATGCGGCCGGCGGAACGTCGAACTCGGCGATCGGATGGCTCGCGAGGCGGTTGCGGCCGTGCCAGCGGCGGCGGTCGACCTGCAGCTTCAGCTCGACCACCGGCGGGTCGGCGTCGGCCAGGAAGTGGGCGGCCCAGACTTCCTTGTCGCCGGCGAGTCGCGCTTTGCGGTGCAGGACGATGGCCTGGTCGCGAGCGGCCCACTCGGCCGAGACGAAGAGGTTGGAGAAAGCCGGGTGCGACTCGTCGGCACGAGGATCGGCCAGCGTCGCCTCGAACGCCGTCATCAGCTCCAGGTCGAGCGCGCGGTCGCTGCGGTTGTGGACGACGACCCGGCGGAACTCGATGTCGTCCTCGGGGCTGACCCAGACCGTGAGCGACGTCTCGAACTCCGGCCACGCCGCGGTGTGCACCGCCCGGTCGGGGTGGAACGAGGTCCGGTAGTCCGCGGCGCGGTCCGGCGCCGGATGCTGGGTGAGCGACACCGGCTGCGGCTGGCGATCCCAGCGAAGGTAGAAGAAGATGCCGTGCGAGTCGCGGAGCGCGTCGTCGCGCGAACGGCCGATGTCGAACGAACCCCAGCGGCTGGTACCGGCCCCGTTGCCGCGCAGGGCCACCGCGTAACGACCGTTGGCGAGCAGGTGGGTCGGCTCGACCGCCAGCGTTCCCGGCACCAACTCCTGGCTGGCGCCGCTGCCAGGCCGCCCGCCCAGCGGCGCGGCCACGCTCGTCGGCGAAGCGCCCAGCTGCGACACCTCGCGCGGCGCTCGCTCGTGCAGCAGCGACGAGACCGCCTCGATGCGGGGGTCCGCGGACCCCCAGCGGCGCGGCGCTCGGTCAAGCAGCACGTTGGCGACGGCGACGATCGACATGCCCTGGTGGTGGGCCATGAACGTCATCACGCGGGCGAGGCCGCTGTCGTCGGACTGGCGGGCCCGGGTGTAGTCGACGGCTTCGATGAAGCCGTAGCGGCCGCGTGCGCCGAGGCGCTCGAACCGGTCGAGGTTGGCGGTCGCACGGTGCGGCGCGACCTGGGTCGCGAGCAACGTCGCGTAGGGAGCGACGACGAGCTCGTCGGCCGGGGCGCGGCGAAGGGCGAGCGCCGGCACGCCCTGCGGGCCGTACTGGTAGGCGAGCGTGTGGTCGCTCGCGGCGTAGGCGCACTCGGAGATGCCCCACGGCACCCGATGTTCCGCACCGTAGGCCATCTGCTCGTCGACGGCGGCGCGGGCAGCGCTGTGCAGGACGCTGCCGTTCGGCTCGTCGAGCACGAGCGTCGGCATCAGGTACTCGAACATGGAGCCCGACCACGACCGCAGGCCGGCGAACGCGCCGACGGCGTAGAACGGCCGGCCGAGCGCGGCCCAGTGCGTGGCCGGCACGTCGCCCTTGGCGATCGCCCACAGGCTGGTGCTGCGCGCCTCGGAAGCGAGCAGGTCGTAGAAGCTGGCGTCGAGCTGATGCTCCTCGACGCGAAAGCCGATGTGGAAGAGGCGGCGCTTGCGGTGGAACAGGAACTCGAAGTCGGGCTCGCGCGCCAGCCGCTGGAACGCGGCCGCGACGGCGAGGAGGCGGCCGTCGACATCGTCGGTCACGTCGGCATCGCGCAGCGCCGATCGCAGTGTCGCGACCAGGTCGCGCGCAGCTGCCTGTATCGGGTCGTCGCTGCCCGACGCGGCCGACGGCGGCTCGGCAGCCGTGGCGTCGGCAGGGTCGAGCTCGGCTTCGACCGCGTCGAGGCGCTCGGCGAATGCCGCCGGGTCGGCCTGAAGCGACGCGAACAGGTCGTGCTCGGCCAGCAGCCGCTCGAGCTCGTGACGTCCCGCCAGCGTGGAACCTGCGGCCAGCGCGGCCGCCGCGGTGGTGGCGGCGCTCGCCGCGCAGCGAGCGCCGCTGCTCGGCTGCGTGGTCGCGAACCAGATCGTCGGCTTCGCGAGCAAACGGCTTCGCGCGGCGTCGATGCCGCGCTGCAGCGCGCCGCCGTCGCCCTCGCGGGCGAGCTCGAGGCAGGCCTGCGCCACCGCGAGGAGGTGCACGCAGAGGTTGCCGCTGTCGACGGTCGAGACGTAGCGCGGACGCAGTGCGACGCCGCTGACGGTGTCGGTCCAGTTGAGGAAGTGGCCGCGGTGCCGTTCCAGGTTGTCGAGGGTGGCAAGACTCGACTCCAGTCGCTCCACCATCTCCACGCGACCGATCCACCCGAAGGCGCGTGCACTGGCGGTCGACAGCAGATAGAGGCCGACGTTGGTCGGCGACGTGCGATGCGCGACCAGGTCGTGCGGCACGATCTGGAGGTTGTCGGGAGGCAGGTTGCGGTCGGTCGGGCCGACGCAGCGCTCGAACAGGCGCCATGTGTCGCGGGCGATGTCGCGCAGGTAGGTGCGGTCGGCCTCCGACAGCGCGTCGGCGCGGCCCGGCGGCCGAGGCCTGCTGACCCACCAGATCGAGAGCGGTGCCACCGCCCAGTACCCGCACAACGCGACGACCAGCCACGGCGTCGGCGAGCCGACGGCCAGCAGGACGATACCGAGCACCAGCGACACCGCGGACACGCTCCAATGCTTGCGGACGAGGGCTGCCAGGCGCGTGGTCGACGCAGCCTGCGCGGCGGCGGCGGTCTGCCATTCAAGGAGATGGCGGCGGCTGACCCAGGTGCGCCACAACGCGCGGCCGATCGCGTCGGCGGCGTTGAGCGCGAGCTGCACGAGCTGGCCGAGCTGCCAGGCGCCTGCGGCCAGCGTCCTTCCGAGATCGGCGAACCCCTGGCGGTAGAAGTGGACCCGCGCGACGTCGTCGCGGCTCGGCGCGAGGCCCGCCACCGCGCCGATCAGCGGCCCGGTGGTGAAGGCGAGGGCGACCAGCAGCAACGACGCGACCGGCGCGATGGCGCCGGTGGCCATCGCGACGACGAGCAGCGTCAGCGACGCCGGCGCGACCAGCGAGCGGCGCAGGTTGTCGAGCACCTTCCAGCGGTTGACGGCGCCCAGCCGTATGCCGTGCGGCGAGAGCAACAGCGGCAGCAGCTGCCAGTCGCCGCGGGTCCAGCGGTGAACGCGCGACGCGGCCACGTCGGCGTGGAACGGCGTTTCCTCGATGATGTTGACGTCGGTCACCGCGGCGCAGCGCGCGATCGAGCCCTCGAGCAGGTCGTGGCTGAGGATCTGGCTCTCCGGCAAACGGCCGCCGAGCACCGCATCGACGGCGCGCACGTGCAGCAGGCCCTTGCCGGTGAAGGTGCCTTCGCCGAACACGTCCTGGTAGACCTCGGAGCTGGCGACGCTGTACGGGTCGACGCCCGACGTGCCGCCGAACAGCCAGTGGTAGATCGTCACCTCCTCGGGCGCCGGCAGTGGCATCGCCACGTGCGGCTGCAGGATCGCGTAGCCGCGCTCGACGCGCCGTCCGTCGGCGGCGATGAACGGGGCGTTGGCGGGATGCGCTGCGATGCCGATCAGCTCGCGCAGTCGTCCGGGCGGAAGCCTTGTGTCGCTGTCGAGCGTGAGCACGTGGGCAACGCCGGGCCCGACGGTCGACAGCCGTCCCAGGTCGACGAACGGAGAGGCCGTGTCGGGATGCGCGAGCACCGCCAGCAACTGCTCGATCTTGCCGCGCTTGCGCTCCCAGCCGAGCCAGGCACCTTCGCTCGCCGAGTGCCGGCGACTCCGGTGCAGCAGCAGGAAGCGCAGCGGCGCGTCGCCGATGACCGGGTGCAGCGCGTTGAGCCGATCGACGGCGTGCGCGGCGGCGTCGAGCACGGACTGGTCGCTCGGCGTCGACTCGGTGGCGGAGTCGGCCCAGTCGGTGAGCAGCGCGAACTGGACGTCGCGCTCCGCGTTGGCGAGGTAGTGGAGCTGCAGCCGGTGTGCGAGCGAGGGGCCCGAATCGGCGCTCGTCAGCATGGCCGGGATGACGACGAGGGGTCGATGTTCGGCCGGGATCCCGTGCAGCAGCGCCAGCCGCGGCAGGCGGCGCGGCCGGGTCGATTCGCTGATGAGGCGGTTGACGAGCGCGACCGCCGCTTCCGACGCGGGCAGCACCAGCAGCAGGCAAGCGACGACGCCGAGCCATGCCGGATCGGTCCGGGCCGGACCGCCGTAGCGCCAGAACCAGTGGACGATCGCCGCGGTGAAGATGGCGATCGAGCCGAGGTAGATCGGCAGCGCCACGCGCGACAGCGCGTCTCGGGCCTTGCGCCCGGGCGCCTCGTCGATGCCGACGGCCGACAACAGGCGCGATCGCCCGGCGCCGCGCAGCCAGTACGCGGCCACCGCATGCGAGACGTCGCCCTGAGGTTCCTCGGCCTGCGCGCCTTCGCGCATCAGTGCGAGCAGCCGCTCGGCGATCTCCCGCTCGCTCTTGCCGCTGCGACGGGCCAGCGCCTCGACCGCGTGCAGTGTCTCGTCGCGCGTGTCGTCGCGCTCGGCGGCGAAGGCCGGCGAGGCGAGCATCGTCTGTATGAGAACGCTGGTTCGGGCGACGACCTCGGGCCAGTCGGCGTCGCCGATCCCACGCAGCGACGTGATCGCATTGCCCGTCGAAAGGTTGTCGGCAGCCTGCGCGGCGGGCACGCGGACCTGGATCTCGGCGAGATGCGGCGCGTTGCGGACGAGCCATTCCTGCGTGCTCGCATCGGCCGCCGCCGGCTGGTCGTGCAGCCGCTGTGCCAGCTGCGACAGAAAGGCCTCGCCGACCCCGCGGCGATTGAGCAGGGCCAGGATCGCGTCGAGCGCTGCCGTGTCGTGCGCGGCGAGGCGTGCACTGCAAAGGTTCGCGACCTCGCGCGCCGCGGTGTTGGCCGCCGCGCGCTCTGCGAGCCGACGAAGGTCCTCGATCAGCACCACGCGCAAGGTCGTCGGAAGGGCCCAGAGCTCGCCGAGCGTCAGCTCGCGCTCCTTCTCGTACGGCAGCAGGAAGCGCAGCAGCAACTCTTCGTTGAAAGCGCTGTCGGTGTGGGCAACGAACGCCCAGGCGACGCCGTAGATGCGCGGCAGGCCCACCAGCGGCTCGTCTACGAGGACGGGAAGGTCGCGGAAGTAGCGTCGCGGCAACCCGTCGTGGATCTCGCGCAACTGCGCTTCGACAACGTGGAAGTTGTCGAGCAGCCAGTCGGCCGCAGGACTCACGGCATGACCGGCCTTGGCCTGCTCGCCGATGTAGCGATGCGCCTCGCGCAACGCGGCGATGTTGTCCCGCAGCCGCGGAAAGAACGCATTCGAGCCTCTGCGCGCGAACTCGGCCGCGTGGGTCGTGCCGAGGCTGCGCCCGTGCAAGGCGAAGCGTTCGGGACCGAATATCTCCGACCGGATGGGACGCTCGAGCGGCCCTCGACGCGGATCGAGAAGGCTGACGACCGACTCGGAAGCGTCGGGAACGTAGCGGAGAAGTTCTGCCGCCGCCATCGGCAGGCTCGGCAGGCGCCTGTTCCGGACGTCAGGTGAGCAGCGAGATCACTCCGAGCACGAGCACCACGGCGATCGCCGTGGTGACGATGCGGGGTGCGATCAACCCCACCATCGATTCGGCGACGCAGCGCGCCTCGAACAGGGGGCCGCTGCCGCCACGACAGTCCTGCGCGTGGCTGCCGAGAGCGTCGAGATCACTCGGCAGGGTTTCCGCGGCGCCACTGACCGCTGCGGTCGCCCAGCCGCGGTGCGCAGGCCTCGCCGCTCCGCCAGTCGGCATCGCCATCGACATCGAATGTGCCGGCTGAGCGGCGGCGGGCGCATCTGCAGGGGAAGCGGGCGATCTCGTGGTCATCTCGCCATGTTAACCGTCCATCGGTGGCGGCCATGTCGGCTGATCGCAAGGCTGCTCTGTAGGACGATTCCTATGCCGCCATTCGCGGACAGCGCGGCCCGCTCGCACGGCGCGCGCTCAAAGCCCCGTTTCGACCGGAGCGGGGCGCCGCGCCGCTGCCCTGGCGCGCGCCACCGGCGCTTTCGGCTTTGTCAGGTACCGCATGCCCATCCGCATCCAGCTGTCGAGCGGGACGCGCCGGATGAGATGCGATGTCAGCTGGGGCACGAGACCGATGAACAACGCAGGGCGAATGAGCCAGCGCCACGGTCGCGACGCGATCAGCAAGGCCCCGACCACCGTGGCGCCGACCAGCAGCATGAAGGGGTTGCGTCTGGCCAACGGCGCGATGACCTCCTTCGACGCCTCCATCGCGACGATTCCCGCGGTGTGCAATGGATGCTGCGCCCACCAGCTCTCGACGCTCTCTGAGATGATTGACACCCCGGGAATGTCGCGTGCCATCCGCAGGAGCTTGGCCTTGAAGTCGCCCGCGGCGCGCTCGCCCGGAGCCGGCGGCGTCGGATGGGCGATCTCGAGGAGGGCGCCGCGCAGACGCGCCCTCGACGCTTCCAGCCGCTCGAGCGCTGACAACTCCGGCGCCGGTTCGCTGCTCGACGTTGCCAGCGGCTCGGTCTTCTGCAACGCCGGCGAAGTGTCTCGAGGTTCGCCCGTGACGACGGGTGGAACGGGACGCGGATGCTCCGGCATGACGGCGCTCATGCGGCACTGATCTCGCGAAGCACGGCCATGTCCTCGTTCAGCTGCTTGCGCACCGTCTCGAACCCGCTCTCGGCGCGTTTCGTACGGGCGGCGAAGAAGCAGGCGACCGCCGCGACGACAGGAACCGCCGGCACGACGATCATGAGCCAGGGCAACTGCAGCGACGAGTCAGGCAACGCGGCATAGAGCAAGAGCGAGGTCCCAGTGAGGATGAGTCCGACGAGCGCCAGGACACCGGTGGCTGCGTAGAAGGCGGCCTGCCGCCCCCACGCCTCGCCGGACTTTCTGAGCTCGGAGCCGACGAGCTCCGCGTAGGCCTCGACGTGGTCGCCCAGCAGGTGCGGCTGGGACGCGGCGAGCCGGAGGAGCGGGTGGATCACTTGGCAGCGCGCGGGTGGGTGAGGGCGACGGTCATCCGGTTCAGTCGCGCGAGCGGCTCAGCATAGCGACGAGGCCCATGAGCAACGCGCCGGTCGCGGCGGCGATGAGCATGGCCTTGACCGGCTCGTCCTTGACGTAGCCGACAGCGGAATCGGACGCGCGAAGCGCTCGCTCGCGAAGCTGTTGCGACGTGTCGCGGACAGCATCGAGACCGCGACGGGCCGCTGCTTCGGCCTGCGCCGAGACGCGACCGATCAGGGGAGCGGCCTGTTCGCGAGCGTTTTCAACGTGCGAGGACAGCTTGTCGAGAGCCGAATCGGCCGCGTGCTGCGTGCCGCGGATGGCGCCTTGCGCCTTGTTCGCTGCCTGTTCGGCGGCATCCTGGCCTTGCTCGGCGAGCGACTTGACAGTGGACGGCGTCATCTGGGAACTCCTGTTGGTGGAAATACTTCGCCGTGGCGGTCACGGTCGAATGTCGCCAGTGTGCGCACTCCTCGGCGAACTCTCGATCGGGGCTGCGGCCAGGGGACTGTGGGCGAGTGCAGCCCGTCGCTGTAGGAGTCCGCCTACCGCGTGACCGACGGTCAGGCCGCCGCCATCGGTACCGCCGTCGTCCCGGATGCGGCGTCGGTGCTTTCGAGGCCACGTGGCAGCACGGCACCGATCACCGTTCCGCGGCCCGGCGCCGATTCGATGCGCATCGTGCCGCCTTCGGCCTCGACCCGGAACCGCATGCCGAAGAGGCCATGGGTCGTCGCCGTCGTCGTCGCCGAAGGCTCGAAGCCGACGCCGTCGTCGCGCACCGTCACGCGGACCGTCTCGGCATCCGAGTAGTCGACGACGACGCCGACCCGATCGGCCTTGGCGTACTTGGCAATGTTGGTCAACGCTTCCTGCACGAGCCGGTAGACCGTCAGCTGCCGCGCCGCAGTGAGCTCGACCGGCGCGAGCCGGCCATCGATCTGGAGCTCGCTGCGCTCGCCGAACTCGCGCAGCAGGATCTCGAGCGCGGCGACGAGGCCGAGGTTGCTGAGCGATGAGGGGCGCAGGTCCTCGATGATTCGGCGCTTGAGCGCGATGCCGCCATTGAGCGTGTCGTTGAGGTGCTGCAAGCGCTCGAGCGCTTCGGGCATGTTCTGCCCGAGGCGCGACTTCAGGCGGGCCGCGTCGAGCTTGGCCGCAGTGAGAAGGGCACCGAGCTCATCGTGCAGCTCGCGCGCGAGCAGGCTGCGCTCGTCCTCTCGAACCGTCTGGAGATGACGGGCGAGCTGTCGCAGCTCCCGCGTGCGGGCGGCGACTTCGGCCTCCAGCCGCTCGCGCTCGGTGGCGGCCCGGCTCGACTCGACCGACGTCGCGCGATCGAGCGCTGCCGACTGCCGCAGGTACATGAACAGCGCCAGGAGGCTGAGCGCAGCCATCGCCGTGACGCCGATGCGGTTGAGCCCGAGCGTGAGGTAGACGGCCTGGCGGCCCGCCACCACCGCCTTGCTTTCCTTCTCGAGCAGGGTGTCGATGTGCCGACGGACGTCGTCCATGCGGGCGTGGCCGGCATCTGCGACGACGGCGGCGCGCCACTCCGCTTCGCGCCCCCGGTCGAACAGCGCGATCGCGGCGGCAAGGTCGTCGAGCCTGCGTTCCGCCGCGACTGCGAGCTCGGCCATGGTCTTCGTCGCCTCGGGGTCGCTCGCGTAGTGCTGGCGCAGCTTGGCGATGACGTGGTGCAGGTCGCCGCCGGCGTCCCGATAGGGTTGAAGGTAGTCGGCACGGCCGCTCAGCAGGTAGCCTCGCTGGCCGGTCTCGGCGTCGAGCAGGTCCTTGGCGACGGCGTTGAGGTGCACGCGCGCCGAACCACGCTCGCCGAGCTGGTCGATCTCGCTCGTCGAGCGCTGATACGACGTCTCGCTGATCGCGAACATGGCGAGCGCCGCGACCGCCGCGAGCAGGAACGCGAGCGCGCTGTTACCGGGAAACGACCATGGTCTCGCGGCCATCCGACGCCCTACACTCGCCGCTCGCCCGAAGCGGGCTCGATACACCGCCTACTGCCAGACGCTGCGCACACATGATCAGAATCGCCATCATCGACGACCACGCCATCGTTCGCGCCGGTCTCAAGCAGTACTTCTCCGACCAGGTCGACCTGAAGGTCGTCGCCGAGGCGTCGACCGGCCGCGAGGCGGTCGACATCGTGAGGAAGGGCGAGGTCGACGTGATCCTCATGGACCTGTCGATGCCCGACCAGAGCGGGGTCGACGCACTGGCGGCGATCCGGGCACGCGCGCCCGATCTGCCGGTGCTGATCCTGTCGGGCTTTCCGGAAGAGCACTACGCGACGACGCTGCTGCGCCAGGGCGCTAGCGGCTACCTCAACAAGGACTGCGACCCGGAGGAGATCGTCAAGGCGATCCGCACCGTCTACCGGGGCCGCAAGTACATCACGCCCGGCGTTGCCGAGATGCTGGCCGACGGCCTCGCCGGCGGTGGCGACCGACCCGCGCACGAACAACTGTCGGAGCGCGAATTCCAGGTGTTCCTTCGCCTCGCCAAGGGCGAAACGATCGGTCATATGGCCGACAGCATGTCGCTCTCGGTCAAGACCGTCAGCACCTACCGCACGCGGGTGATGGAGAAGATGAAGCTCGAGTCGAACAGCGACCTGACCTACTACGCGCTGAAGAACGGCCTGATCCAGTAGGCCGCGTGCGAGACGACGACCGGCGGCGCCCGCAAGCCTGCCACGATCAACCGATTGGGCCACGCTGCGTGTCGCCGGTGCCGCCTTCGGCGATCCGGCAGCAGTAGAGGATGAGCGCGTCGATTTCGTTCGACTTGTCGAACACCCGATCGGCGCCGAGCTCGAGGCACTTTCGGCGCATGTCGGGCGTGGCGTAGTTGCTGAGCACGACGAGACGGGTCGAACTCGCCGACGATCCGGCCACCGCCTTGAGCACGCCCAAGCCCGATCCGCTCTTGAGGAAGATGTCGACCACGACGATGTCGCACGCGTCCTTGCGGCTCAGCCAGTCGACCGCGCCGGCTTCGTCTTCCGCAGTGCCGACGACCTGGATCGGAGCCATCTCCTCGAGCGCCGCGACCAGATTCTCGCGGATCACCGGGCTGTCCTCGACGATGAAGGCTCGCAAGGGTGTCATCGCTCGCATGCTCCGGTCCGGGCTGCCGAAATCCCGCGGCGCGGCAGCGAGCGGCCGCAATGAGCTGGAGAGGGAGGCAAGGCGAAAGGCAAGCGGAGCGGGCGTACGTCGACTGGCGAGTGTCGGGGAGGCAGCCGCAGCGTCGCACACTTCGAAAGGTGGTTCTGCAGTCGGACACATCCTACGTCGGGCCCTGGGCCCGGCCGCGATCGCCGGGGTGATCGCGGCGGCAGCCGGTCCGGCATGCGCGGCCGACGGCGAGACGACTGCCCACGTCGGCTCCAAGCGTTTCACCGAGTCGTACGTGCTCGGCGAGGTCGTCACCGAAACGCTCAGGCGGGCCGGTCGTCGCGTCGAGCACCGACCGGGCCTCGGCAACACCGGCATCCTGGAGCAGGCGCTGGCGTCCGGCTCGATCGACGTCTATCCGGAATACACGGGCACGATCGTGCGCGAACTGCTCAAGCGCGAAGGCAACCCGTCGCTCGACGAGCTCAACCGCTGGCTGGCTCCGCGTGGGCTGGTCGCGGGCGTGCCGTTCGGCTTCAACAACACGTATGCGCTGGCGATGAAGGCCCGGACGGCGTCGACGCTCGACATCCGCAGCCTGAGCGACCTCGCGTCGCAGAAGGGCTCGTCGTTGCGCTACGGCCTGTCGCACGAGTTCATCGAACGCGCCGACGGCTGGCCGGGTCTGCGCGCTGCCTACGGCTTCTCCGCCCGGCCGACCGGGCTCGACCACGGCCTGGCGTACGACGCCGTTGCTGCCGACCGGATCGACGTGATCGACGTCTATTCGACCGACGCCAAGCTCGGTCGCTACGGCCTCGTCGTGCTCGTCGACGACCGGCACTTCTTTCCCGCGTACGACGCCGTGCTGCTGATGCGCGCCGGTTTCGACGCGACGCCGCTGGCAACGCTCGCCGGATCGATCGACGCGGCGGCGATGATCGCCATGAACGCCGAGGTCGAGCTCGACCGAAGGCCGTACGCCGAGGTGGCCGCGCGGTTCGTCGCCGCGCGAGCGGCGGGACCGAATGCATCGGCATCGGGATCGAGCGGCGTTCGCGCATCGAGGTCGTTTCTCGATCGCCTTTTCGCGCCGGACTTCTGGCGCCTCACGCGCGAACACCTCGTGCTCGTCTTCGTGTCGCTCGCGGTCGCCGTCGCGGTGGGGGTGCCGATCGGCGTCGCGGCGTGGCGATGGCCGCGCAGCTCGGCGTGGCTGCTCGGCGCGGTCGCCGTCCTGCAGACGGTGCCCTCGCTGGCTCTGCTCGCCTTTCTCATCGCCGCGCTCGGCCGGATCGGCGTCGTGCCGGCGCTGATCGCGCTGTTCCTTTACGCGCTGCTGCCGATCGTTCGCAACACGTACACCGGGCTCGCAGGCGTCAGCCGAGGCATGGCGCAGGCGTCGCTCTCGCTCGGTCTCACGCCATCGCAGACGCTGCGCCTCGTGCAGCTCCCGCTGGCGGCGCCGACGGTGCTCGCGGGCGTCAAGACGGCCGCGGTGATCAACGTCGGGACGGCGACCATGGCGGCATTCATCGGCGCCGGCGGCTACGGCGAACGCATCGTCGCCGGCCTCGCCGTGAACGACGCCGACGCGATGCTCGCCGGCGCGCTCCCCGCTGCGGTGCTGGCCATCCTGGTGCAGCTCGCCTTCGACTTCGGCGAGTTCCGGCTGGTGGCGGCGGGTTCGGCGGCAGCGCGAGGAGGCGCCGCCCCGGGCTGAGAGAATCGCCGGATGCTTCCCGAATGGCTCACGCCGCTCCTGCTCGGCGTGCTCGTCGTCGCGGTGCTGTGGATCGCCTTTCGACCCGCTCGCCCGGATCCGTCGGTCGAGCGTCATGCCCGCGATACCCGCGACGACATCGCGCGCACCGCTCAGGGCACGCGCCAGGAGCTCGGCCACACGCTCGGCGATTTCCAGCGCACGCTGCTCACCCAGCACGGCGACACCGCGCGCACCCAGAACGACCAGATCGAGGTCTTCAGCCGCCAGCTCGCGGCGATGCAGCAGCAGGTCGCGACGTCGCTGGCGCAGGCGGTGGCGGCGCAGTCGGAGCAGGCGCGGCTCACGCGCGAGACGCTCGATCGGCGGCTGGCGGAGGTCGGCACGGCGGTCGAGGCCAAGCTCGGTGCGATCCAGCAGGACAACGAGAAGAAGCTCGAGCAGATGCGGGCGACCGTCGACGAAAAGCTCCACGCGACGCTCGAGCAGCGACTCGGCGAGAGCTTTCGTCAGGTCGCCGAGCGGCTCGAGCAGGTGCACCGAGGCATCGGCGAGATGCAGAAGCTGGCGAGCGACGTCGGTTCCCTCAGTCGCGTGCTGACCAACGTGAAGACGAGGGGCGTGTTCGGCGAAGTCCAGCTCGCCGGCCTGCTCGACCAGGCGCTGACGCAGGAGCAGTACGCGACCAACGTCGAGACGGTTCCGAACACCGGCGCCCGCGTCGAGTTCGCGATCCGCCTGCCGGGCCGGCGCGACGACGGCCTGCCGCTGTGGCTGCCGATCGACTGCAAGTTCCCGCGCGAGGATTACGAGCGCCTCCTGGACGCGCAGGAAGCCGCCGACCGCGCGGGCGTCGAGCTGCACGGGCGCGCGATCGAGCAGCGGCTGCGCAAGGAGGCGCTGACGATCCGCGAGAAGTACGTGTCGCCTCCGCACACGACCGACTTCGGGATCATGTTCCTGCCGACCGAGGGCCTCTACGCCGAGGCACTGCGCCGGCCCGGACTCGTCGAGAGCCTGCAACGCGACTACAAGGTGATGCTGACCGGGCCGACGACCCTGCTCGCCACGCTGTCGAGCCTGCAGATGGGGTTCCGCACGCTGGCGCTCGAGCAGCGCTCGGCGGAGGTGTGGGAGGTGCTCGGCGCCGTCAAGGTCGAGTTCGGCAAGTTCGGCGACGTGCTGGCGAAGACGAAGAAGAAGCTCGCCGAGGCGAGCGACCAGATCGACCGGGCCGAGGTGCGGACGCGGCAGATGGCGCGCCAACTCAAGAGTGTGGAGAGCGTCGACGAGGATCGTGCCCAGGTGCTGCTGCCAGGCGGCCTGTTCGACGACGCCGCCGATGCCTGAGCCGGCCGGCGTCGGTGCCGCGGATTCGCGCCGCGATGCCCGCCCGCTGCTGGCGCTGATCGGCGGTCAGATCGCCCTGCATTCGTGCATGGCCGGCGTTCGCCTCGCCGCGCCGCTCGCCGCGCTGCGCGAAGGCCACGAGGCCTGGAGCGTCGGCGTGCTGCTCGGCCTGTTCGCGGCGGCGCCGGTCGCGCTCGCGCTTGCCGCCGGGCGACTGGCCGACCGCCACGGCTACCACCGGCCGATCCGGATCGCGGTCGCCCTCGAGATCGCAGGCGGCCTGTTCGCGGTCGCGTCGACGTGGGTCGGAGCCTGGGGCTTCATCGCGCTGTGCGTCGCTGCGGCGCTGACGGGCGCCGGCGCCAACATCGGCATGATCGCGATCCAGCGCACGGCCGGGCGCATGGCGCACGACCCGACCGAACTCAAGCGCGTCTTCAGCTGGCTTGGCCTGGCACCGGCGATATCGGGTGTCGTCGGCCCCGTGATCGCCGGGACGCTGATCGACACCGCCGGATTCGGCGCCGCCTTCGGGCTGCTGGCGGCGTTGCCGCTGTTCTGCCTGCTGGTGGTGCGCCATGTGCCGATCGAGACCCGCGATCCGGCCGTGCCGCTGCTGCTGCCGCGCAGCTCGTGGAGCTTGCTCGAATCGCCCGGCTTCGCCCGGCTGCTGTTCGTCAACTGGCTGATCTCGTCGAGCTGGGACGTGCACTCGTTCCTCGTGCCGGTGCTCGGCCACGAGCGCGGCTTCTCCGCGTCGGCGATCGGCCTCGTGCTGGGCGTGTTCGCCACCGCGGTGACGCTGGTCCGCCTCGCCATCCCGATGCTGGCGCACCGCCTGCGCGAGGCCAGGGTGCTGGTCGCGGCGATGCTGGCAACCGGGCTCGTGCTCGCTGCCTATCCGTTCGCACTGACGGCCTGGATGATGGGTGGGCTGGCGATCATCCTCGGCGTCGCGCTCGGCTCGGTGCAACCGATGGTGATGACGACGCTGCACCAGATCACGCCCGCCGATCGCCACGGCGAGGCGATCGCGTTGCGCTCGATGGCGATCAACCTGTCGAGCGCCGTGATGCCGCTCGGCTTCGGCCTCGTCGGCAGCGCGCTCGGTGCGCCGGTGCTGTTCTGGATCATGGCCGGCGTCGTCACGGCCGGGAGTGTCGTGGCGAGGCGGGTCGGCGTCGCCGACCGGGCGCCGCAAACCTAGAAGCGGATGCCGCCGGTGCCGGCGGGCGCCGCGGTCGGGCGCGTCTGTGCCGCACCGGCAGCGGCACGCGTGGGTGCGGCGTTCGGCGACGCGTCGCGCTGCTCGACGATCGGCGTCGCGGCACGCCACGACCACGTCGACGGCAGCACCGAGCTTCGCGGATAGCCGGCGGCATCGAGATACGGCGACCACGACTCGGCGGTGAAGCCGCGCAGGGTCTGCGAGCCGATCGTCAGCGCCGGGACTTCACGCCCGCCGGTGATCTTCGCGAGCGCATCGCTGTCGGCATTGCCGAGGACCTGGCGCTCGTTGAACGGGATGCCGCGCTGGCGCAGCATGGCGCGGCCGGCGGTGCAGGGCTCGCAGGCGCTCGACGTCGTGTAGAGCGTGACGGGGTAGCGGCCCGCCACCTGACGC
>JBBSUK010000056.1:0-20374 GCA_038234975.1 Burkholderiales bacterium | reverse complement strand
GGCGTCCGGCTGCCGGTGATCAACAAGAAGATCGTCGACAACCACAATCCCGAGCGGGGCGACGTGATGGTGTTCCGCTATCCGGTGAACCCGAGCGTCGACTACATCAAGCGTGTCGTGGGGCTGCCGGGAGACGAGATCACGTACCGGGACCAGCGTCTGTTCATCAACGGTCAGGAAGTGCCGCGGACCCCCCTGCCGCCGCCCGGCTACTACGAGGAGGACGGGCGCGTCTACGTGCCGGCGTTCACCGAGAAGCTCGGCAACATGGAGCACCTGATCCTCACAAATCCGCAATCCGACCGCTTTCGCTGGGATGGGCCGATCACGCAGTTTCCGTTCATCGACAACTGCCGCTACAGTGGCGACGCCGTGACCTGCAAGGTTCCGGCAGGCCATTACTTCATGATGGGCGACAACCGCGACAACTCGCAGGATTCGCGCTACTGGGGCTTCGTCCCGGACGAGAACATCGTCGGCAAGGCATTCTTCGTGTGGATGAATTTCAGCGACCTGAAGCGGATCGGCCCGTTCCGCTGAGCAGGGCGCGGCAAGAGGAGGAGCGGATGCCCGGTTCGATCCCGACAACCCGACGCACCGGCCGCCCCGGCCAGCGCGGCGTCACCCTGTTCGGTCTCATGGCGTGGGCGATCATCGTCGGCCTGCTGGCCTTGGTTGCGATCCGGGTGCTGCCGACCATGAACGAGTATTTCACCATCAAGCGGACGGTGAACAAGATCTCGACCGAGGGCACGACCGTCCCGGAGATCCGGGCTGCCTTCGAGAAGCAGAAGGACATCGAGTACTCGATCTCCTCCATCACCGCGAAAGACCTGGTCATCACCAAGGAAAACGACAAGATCGTCGTCAGCTTCGCTTACGACAAGGAAGTGGAACTCCTGAAGCCGGTTTACCTTCTCATCAAGTACGAAGGCCGATCGAACTGAGTTTGACCCCGCGCACCCCCGACCCCGACCCGCCCGCAGCCGCCGCCATGGAGGCACGGCTCGCCGCGCTCCAGCAGCGGATCGGTCACCGCTTCGCCGACGCGCTGCTCCTGCAGCGGGCGCTGACGCACCGCAGCTTCGGCGCCGACCACAACGAGCGCCTCGAGTTTCTCGGCGATGCCGTGCTCAGCCTGGTCGTTTCCAGCCTGCTCTACGACCGGCTCGGCGCCAGCGACGAAGGCGACCTGACCCGCATCCGCGCCCACCTGGTGCGCGAGGACAGCCTGCACCGCGCTGCCCTGCAGCTCGGCCTGCCCGAGCTGCTCCGGCTCGGCGAGGGCGAAGCGCGAGGCGGCGGCGCGCAGCGCGCATCGATGCTGGCCGACGCACTCGAGGCGCTGCTCGGCGCCACGTTCGTCGACGGTGGTTTCGACGCGGCGCGCTCGCTCGTCGCGCGGCTGTTCGGCGAGATCATCGAGACGACCGAGGTCGGCGCCTGGAGCAAGGATCCGAAGACCGAGCTGCAGGAGTGGCTGCAGGCGCGCAAGCTCCCGGTTCCCGTCTACCGCATCGTCGCCACCGGCGGCCCGGCGCACGACCAGACGTTTCGCGTCGAGTGCGAGGTGGCGACGCTGTCGCTGCGCGAGGCCGGCGAGGGCAAGTCGAAGCGTGCTGCCGAGCAGGAGGCTGCGGCGCGCATGCTCGAGACGCTGCGCGCGAGCGACGCGCCCGGCAGTCCGCTCCAGGCCTGACCCGAGCCGAGGTGAACCGAACATGACGCGTTCCGGTGCGGTCGCGATCGTCGGCCGCCCCAACGTCGGCAAGTCGACGCTGCTCAACGCGCTCGTCGGGCAGAAGATCTCGATCGTCTCGGGCAAGGCGCAGACGACACGGCATCGCATCACCGGAGTCCGCACGGTGGGCGAGGCGCAGTTCGCCTTCGTCGACACGCCCGGTTTCCAGACGAAGCACAGCGGCGCGCTCAACCGCTCGCTCAACCGCACGGTGACCGGCACGCTCGGAGACGTCGACGTGGCGCTGTTCGTCGTCGAGGTCGGTCGCTTCGGTGCGGCCGACAAGACCGTGCTCGCGCTGGTGCCGCCCGCCACGCCGACGATCCTCATCGCCAACAAGCTCGACACGGTGCAGCGTCGCGCCGACCTGGCGCCCTGGCTGCAGCAGATGCAGGCCGAGCGCGACTTCGCCGAGATCGTCCCGCTGTCTGCGAACCGGGCGGCCGACGCCGAGCGGCTGCTGGGCATCGTCGCCCCGTACCTGCCCGAAGGGCCCTGGGCCTGGGACGCCGACGCGCTCACCGATCGGAGCGACCGCTTCCTCGCCGCCGAGATCGTTCGCGAGAAGCTGTTCCGCCTGACCGGCGACGAGTTGCCCTATGCATCGACGGTGATCATCGACCGCTACGAGGAGGAGGGTCGTTTGCGCCGGATCGCCGCGACGATCGTCGTCGACCGCGACTCGCACAAGGCGATGGTGATCGGCGCCGGCGGCGAGCGGCTCAAGCGCATCGGCAGCGAGGCCCGCCAGGACCTCGAGCGCCTGCTCGACTCGAAGGTGTTCCTCGAGCTGTGGGTCAAGGTGCGCGGCGGCTGGGCCGACGACGAAGCCCGGCTGCGCTCCTACGGCTACGAGTGACGACACGGCCTTGAGCACCCGCAACGCACGCCAGGCGCCACTCGCCGGCTTCGTGCTGCACCGATACGACTGGAGCGAGTCGAGCCTCATCATCGACCTCTTCACCCGCGAGCAGGGCCGGATCGCGGTCGCGGCCAAAGGTGCCAAGCGGCCTTTCTCCCAGCTGCGCGGCGTGCTGCTGCCGTTCCAGAAGCTGTCCGTCACGCTCGGCCGGCAAGCGGGCGACGAGTCCGCTCGGGAGGTGCAGTCGCTGCGCAGCGTCGAGTGGGTCGGCGGTCTGCCGATGTTGCGCGGGGCGGCGCTGTTCAGCGGCTTCTACGTCAACGAGCTGCTGCTCAAGCTCATCGCCCGCCACGACCCGCACGCGGGGTTGTTCGACGCCTACGCCGACACGCTGGTCGCGCTCGGCGAGCCGATCGACGGCCAGCCGGCGCTGCGCGCGTTCGAGCTGATGCTGCTGCGCGAATGCGGGCTCCTGCCCGACCTCGGCGTCGAGACGGCGACGCAGCGGCGCGTCGGCGCCGACGAGCCCTTCCGCGTGCTCGCCGACTCGGGCGTGATGCGGGTCGACGCACCCGCCGACGGTCGCCCGGATGCGGAGGCCACGGTCAGTGGCGCCACGCTCGCGGCGTTGCAGGCGGCGCTCGACGGCCGCGACATGGCCGCCTTGCGCCAGGCCGCGTCGCGACGGCCCGGCGAGCTGCGGCCGATCCTGCGCGCCCTCGTCCACCACCACCTCGGCGGCGAGGACGCGCTGCGCACCCGCCGCGTCCTGCGCGACGCGCAGTCTCTCGACGCGTAGGGCGGAGTCACCGTAGCAGCGGCGGCAGGGACGAGGCGAACTGCGGCGACACTCACGCCATGAACCCGCTCGTCATCACCGGCCTCGATCCGCGCGCCGCGCCGACGGCGCTGTCCGTCAACGTCAACAAGGTCGCCTTGCTGCGCAACCAGCGCCCGCTCGGGGTGCCGAGCGTCGTCGGTCTCGCCCGCATCGCCCTGCAAGCCGGTGCGCACGGCATCACGGTGCATCCACGGCCCGACGAGCGCCACGTGCGCGCCAGCGACGTGCCCGAACTCGCTGCCCTGCTCGAAGGCTTCCCCGACGCCGAGCTCAACATCGAGGGCAACCCCTTCCACAACCTGATGCCGTTCGTGCGCGCGGTGCGCCCAGCGCAGTGCACCTTCGTTCCCGACGGCGCCGGGCAGGCGACGTCCGACCACGGCTTCGACCTCGACCGCGACGGCGAGCGCCTGGCGCCGCTGGTCGCCGAAGCGAAGGCGCTCGGCGTCCGGGTCAGCGTCTTCATGGACGCCGACGCGGCAGCAATGGCGAAGGCGCGCGACATCGGCGCCGATCGGGTCGAGCTCTACACCGAGCCGTACGCACGCGCGCATGGCGGCACGGGGGAAGCGGCCTCGCTCGCCGCCTTCGCCGCCGCAGCGCGCGCGGCACAGGCCGCCGGCCTCGGCGTCAACGCCGGCCACGACCTCAACCTCGACAACCTGGCGGCGTTCGTCGCTGCCGTTCCCGGCGTGCTCGAAGTCTCGATCGGCCACGCCTTCACCGCCGACGCGCTCGAGTTCGGCATGGCGGGCGCGGTGCGCGCGTACCGCGCGGCGCTCGACCGCGGCGTGTCCGGATCTGCCGGCCGATCCGATGGCGGATCGGCCAGGCGATGATCGTCGGCATCGGCACCGATGTCTGCGACGTGCGCCGCATCCGTGCTGCGCTCGAGCGCCGTGGCGACCGCTTCGCCGAGCGCGTGCTCACCGACGCCGAGCTCGAGACTTTCCATGAACGGCGCGGCCGCTTCGCCGATCGCGGCGTCCGCTTCCTCGCCACCCGCTTCTCGGCCAAGGAAGCGTTCTCGAAGGCGATCGGCCTCGGGTTGCGCATGCCGATGACGTGGCGCGGCTGCGAGATCGCGAAGCGGCCGAGCGGCAAGCCGGAGATCCGCCTGCACGGCGAGCTCGCCGCCTGGTTCGAGGCACGCCGCTTCATCGCGCACGTCAGCGTGACCGACGAAGCCGACTACGCTGCGGCCTTTGTCGTCGTCGAAACCCGGGAGATGCCCGCATGAAGCAGCACCAGGCAGCGATGCCGCCAGACCGCGGACATGCGCCCGTGATCCTCGACGTGTCCGGGCCGGCGCTCGCCGCCGACGACCGCCGCCGACTCGCCCATCCGCTCACCGGCGGACTCGTGCTGTTCGCGCGCAACTGGCAAAGCCGCGCCCAGCTCGTCGAGCTGTGCGCCGAGGTGAAGACGATCCGCGAGGACCTGCTCGTCTGCGTCGATCACGAGGGCGGCCGCGTGCAGCGCTTCCGGACCGACGGCTACACGCCGATCGCGCCGATGCGGGCACTCGGCGAGCTGTGGATGGACGACGGCACGGCCGGCCGCGGCAGCGGCGCGATGCGGGCGATGGAGGCGGCGACGGCGGCCGGGTTCGTCATCGGCAGCGAGTTGCGTGCCTGCGGCGTCGACCTGTCGTTCGCGCCGGTGCTCGATCTCGACCACGGCCCGAGCGCCGTGATCGGCGACCGTGCCTTTCACCGCGACCCGCGCGTCGTCGCGATGCTCGGCCGAGGCGTCGTCGAAGGGCTGCTGCAGGCCGGCATGAAGAGCTGCGGCAAGCACTTTCCGGGACACGGCTGGGTGTCAGCCGACAGCCACACCGACGTGCCCCTGGACACGCGGCCCCTCGACGCCATCCTCGCCGACGATGCCCGGCCGTTCGAATGGCTGGCCGGCACGCTCGCCAGCGTGATGCCGGCGCACGTCGTCTACGAGCGTGTCGATGCGCTGCCCGCCGGGTTCTCGGCGCGCTGGCTGAGGGACATCCTGCGCGTGCAGTTCGCGTTCGACGGCGTCGTCTTCAGCGACGATCTCGACATGGCTGGCGCGCGGCGGATCGGCGGCCGCGATCTCTCGCATGCCGACGCTGCGCGCATGGCGCTCGTCGCCGGCTGTGACCTCGTGCTGCTGTGCAACCAGTCGAAGAACGGTGGCGCGCCGCTCGACGCGCTGCTCGACGGCCTCGACGACATGGTGCAGCGCGGCGACTGGCAACCCGATCCGCAGAGCGAGGCCAGGCGCATCGAGTTGCTGCCGCTGGCGGCCCCGCTGACGTGGGACGAGTTGATGCACTCGGCGACCTACCAGCGCGCACTCGAGCGCCTGCCCTGACGACGGCAGCAGCTGCCGCGCCGAAGGCGCCGCGACTGCCCGCACGCAAGTTCCCTCAGCTCGACGCCGGGCCGACTTTCTCGAACGGCAGCCGGACCTGCGACAAGTCCTTGCTCGTCTCGACGAGCACCAGCGGGCCGTCGTCGAGATTGACCGGCGGCTTCGCCTCGCGCCGCACCGGCGGCGGCGCCGGCTCGGCGGCAAGGGCGTCGCGTGCCGCATCGATCTTTCCGGGGTCGGACACGACCCACTGCAGACCGGCCGTCTCGGCGACCGACTGCAGCGACTCGATCGGCAGCGCGTAGTCTTCGTCGGGCGTCGCGTCGGGAGCGGGCGCGCGCGACATGGTCATCGTCGTCGACGATGACTCCGCCCTCGGCTCCTCGTGGCGTTCGTCCGGCGCAGCGCCCGCGTGGGCGACTGCCGGCTCGATCCCGCTGCGAGCGTCGTCCTCGTGGCGATCGTCATGAACCTCGCCGGTTCCGCCGTTCGCACGTCCGACGGGCACAGCTTCGACATCAGCCGTGCGGACCTCGTCGACGGCGAAGCCGGGCTCAAGCGCCTGTCCCTGCTGGTCATGCGCGCCATGCGCGTCTTGCGCGACTTGCGCATGCGCGCCGTTGCCGCCCGTCGATCCGGCTTCGCCCGCGTCGACGGCGTTCGCACCGCCTTCGCGCGAACCGCGGCCACGGCCGCCGCGGCGTCGCCGTCCGCCTTCGCGGGCCGGACGATCACCGCCGTCGGTGTCGCTGTCGGTCCGCTCGGACGAAGCCGCGTCGTCGTTCGTCGGTTCGCCAGCCGGCGCGTGGTCGTCGAGCGACCGCGCGTGAGGCGCGTCGACGGCGCCCGGCAGGTCGCTCGGCGTCGAGTCGGCCGTCACCTGCGCCTCGTCGGTCGGCGCACCCTCGCGCCGATCGCGCCCCCGGCCGCCGCGACGGCTCCGGCGCCTGCCGCTGTCCTCGCGCTCGCCTGCGTCGCCGACATCGCCCTGCTGGACGGTCTTGCGCTCCACGCCGACCTCGCCCGCGTCGTTGACGGCACCTGGCAAGGTGTCGATGAGCTCGCCGGGCGCCGGGTCTTCGCGCAGCGTAGCCGCGCTCGCCGGTGCTGCTGCGCCGTCGCCGCGCCGTTCATCGCGCTCGCCGCGTCCCCGCTCGCCGCGGGCCTGGCTGCGCTCGCCACGCTCACCGCGATCTCCACGTTCTGCCCGGTCGCCTCGGCCTTCGGCCTTGACCTCGCCGCGACCTTCGCCGCGGGCCTCGGCGCGGCCTTCGCCACGACGGCCACGCGACGTCGCGTCGGCCGCAGCCTCTGCGCGATCGCCGCGGCGTCCGCCACGGTCGTTGCGGTCGCCGCGGCCGCTGCGTTCTCCACGCGCGCGGTCGCCACGTTCGCGGCGAGGAGCGTCGGTCGCGGCGGCCGAAGCCGACGGGGCCGCCTTCGCCGGCGTCACAGCCGGCGTCGACGCCGGGCCCGCCACCGGACCGCCGAACAGGTCCTTGACCCAGGAGAAGAAGCCACGGCCGGCCGGAGCCGGCGCAGCCGCGACCGGCGCGGGTGCGCGCGCGGGCTGCGCCGTCGGAGCGCCCGCCGGCATGGCTTCGACCGGCGCCCTCGCTTCGGCGCGCGGCGCCGGCTGCGGTGCCGGCGTCTCGGGCAGGATGCCCTTGATGACCGGCTCGCGCTTCGGCTTGGCCTTCTCGCGCCGCGTGATGCCGACCTCGTCGTCGACGTCGTCGATCATCGTGTAGCTGGCCTGCAGGTTCTCCAGACGCGGGTCGTCGTGGCGCAGGCGCTCGAGGCGGTAGTTCGGCGTCTCGAGGTTCTTGTTCGGCACGAGCAGCACGGTGACGCGCTGTTTCAGCTCGATCTTGGTGATTTCGGTGCGCTTCTCGTTGAGCAGGAACGACGTCACCTCCACCGGCACCTGCACGTGCACGGCGGCGGTGTTCTCCTTCATCGACTCTTCCTGGACCATGCGCATGATCTGCAGCGCCGAGGATTCGGTGTCGCGGATGTGGCCGGTGCCGTTGCAGCGCGGGCAGGTGATGTGGCTGCCCTCGGAAAGCGCGGGGCGCAGGCGCTGGCGCGAGAGCTCGAGCAGGCCGAATTTCGAGATCGACGAGAACTGCACGCGGGCCCGGTCGGAGCGCAGCGCATCGCGCAGGCGCGTCTCGACCTCGCGGCGGTTCTTCGACTCGTCCATGTCGATGAAGTCGACGACGATGAGGCCGCCCAGGTCGCGCAGCCGCATCTGCCGCGCGATCTCGTCGGCGGCCTCGAGGTTGGTGCGGGTCGCGGTCTCCTCGATGTCGCTGCCGCGCGTCGAGCGCGCGGAGTTCACGTCGACCGAGACCAGAGCCTCGGTGTGGTCGATGACGATCGCGCCGCCCGAGGGCAGGTTGACCGTGCGCGCGAACGCGGTCTCGATCTGGTGTTCGATCTGGAAGCGCGAGAAGAGGGCCGCGTCGTCGCGGTAGCGCTTGACCTTCGACGCCGTCTCCGGCATCACGTGCTGCATGAACTGCTGCGCCTGATCGAAGATGTCGTCGGTGTCGATCAGGATCTCGCCGATGTCGGCGGTGAAGTAGTCGCGGATCGCGCGGATGACGAGCGAACTCTCCTGGTAGATCAGGAACGCGCCCTTGCCGGCCGTGGACGCGCCGTCGATGGCGGTCCAGAGCTTGAGCATGTAGTTGAGGTCCCACTGCAGCTCGGGCGCGGTGCGGCCGATGCCGGCGGTGCGGGCAATCAGGCTCATGCCCTTGGGGTACTCGAGCTGGTCGAGGTTCTCTTTCAGCTCCTCGCGGTCCTCGCCCTCGATGCGGCGGGAAACGCCGCCGCCGCGGGGGTTGTTCGGCATCAGCACCAGGTAGCGGCCGGCCAGGCTCACGAAGGTGGTGAGTGCCGCGCCCTTGTTGCCGCGCTCTTCCTTCTCCACCTGCACCAGCAGGTTGTCGCCCTCCCTGATGGCGTCCTGGATGCGCGCGGTGCGCGCGTCGGTGCCTTCGCGGAAGTAGTTCTTCGAGATCTCCTTGAACGGCAGGAAGCCGTGGCGGTCCTCGCCGTAGTCGACGAAACAGGCCTCGAGCGAAGGCTCGACGCGCGTCACGAGCGCCTTGTAGATGTTGCCCTTGCGCTGCTCGCGGCCTTCGATCTCGGTCTCGAAGTCCATCAGCTTCTGGCCGTCGACGATCGCGAGGCGACGCTCTTCCGGCTGCGTCGCGTTGATCAGCATTCTCTTCATCGATCTTTCTCCTCGGCGCCTCTGGTGGGCGCACTCAACTGCTGCCGGCCTCTGCAGGCGCGGACAGCGGATCGATGCGTCGAGCGGGGAAGGAGAACCGAAAGGAAGGAATCGCCGTGGGCCGGGGCGCGCGCGGTCAGTGGACGACCGACGGCGCACCTGGCGTTGGCGCAGGCGTGGCAATGAAAGGGCAGGGTGGAATCACGCTGGCAGTCACTGGACGCTCGGTCGCAGCGCGTTCGCTCGGGATCGTGTCGATGACCCGAAGGCGTCGTCTGCGGCCGGTTGAAACCTTGTCGCGGGTTCTTTCTTCTTGGCTCTCGTCGCCTGCCTCACGACCGCGGCGCCCTCTGGGGAACCGCTGGCCGGGGATTCGGCGACTGTCGCATCACGTGGGCGTTGACCGGGCTGTCCCGGCTGCTCCGCGCCGCGGCTGCGCCGCGGGGGTCGCGACGCTAGACTCAGCCGACTTCCGAATTCCTGTTGGAGCCTTCGGGCTCTCGGCCGCAGAGTGGAGCAGCGCATTATAGGCGGCAGCACCGCAACCCCCAGCGTGCGAAACGTCCGGATCGACATCGATTCCTCCGGCCAGCGTCTGGACAACTTCCTTGTTCGCACCCTCAAGGGCGTGCCGAAGGCGCATCTCTACCGTGTCATTCGCTCGGGCGAGGTTCGCGTCAACATGGGTCGGGCCAGCGCCGATACGCGGCTCGCCGAAGGCGACTGGGTGCGGATTCCGCCGGTGAGAACGGCCTTGCGCGACGCAGCCGACGTGCCGGTGGTGCCGCGCGAGTTCCCCGTCGTGTTCGAGGACGACGCACTGGTCGCGCTCGACAAGCCGGCGGGTGTCGCCGTTCACGGCGGCAGCGGCGAGAGCTACGGCGTGATCGAGCAACTTCGCCAGGCGCGACCCGAAGCGCGCTTTCTCGAGCTCGTGCACCGGCTCGACAAGGAGACCTCCGGGCTGCTCCTCGTCGCCAAGACCCGCAAGGCCCTGGTCGCGCTGCAGAACGACCTGCGCTCGCGGTCGCCCGAGCGCGCGTTCGGCAAGACCTACGCTGCCCTCGTCGCCGGCGACTGGCCGGAGTCGAAGAAGGTGATCGACGTCGCGCTGCACAAGTATGTAGACGGCGACGGCGTGCGTCGGGTTCGCGCGGTGGCCGCCGACGCCGGGGAAGGGCGGCGGTCGATCACGCTGGTCCGCGTCGCCGAGCGCTACGCCGCCGCTGGCTGCACGCTCCTCGACGTGACGATCAAGACCGGCCGCACGCACCAGATCCGCGTCCACCTCACGCACGAAGGCCACGCCGTCGTCGGCGACCCCAAGTACGGCGACTTTGCGCTCAACCGGGCCTTCGCGCGCGGGCAGCGGCTGCCCGGGCTGCGCTTCGACCGCATGTTCCTGCACGCGCGCCGGCTCTCGTTCGTGCATCCGGCGAGCGGCGAACGGGTCGAGCTGCAGGCGACGCTGCCCGAGGCGTGCGCGCGTCTCGTCTCGGCGCTGCGGCGAGCGGCGCGGTCGCCATGAACGGGGAGACACGCGCGCGGCGCTTCGACCTGGTCGTGTTCGACTGGGACGGAACGCTCTTCGATTCGACCAGGCTGATCGCCCGTTGCATCCAGCGGGCCTGCGCCGACGTCGACACCGCCGTGCCGAGCGACCGCGACGCGAGCTTCGTCATCGGCCTGGGCCTTTCCGACGCGCTGCGCCACGCCGCGCCCGACCTGCCGCGCGAGCGCCATCGCGACCTCGCCGATCGCTACCGGCACCACTACCTGGCGAGCCTCGACGAGGTCGTGCTGTTCGACGGCACCCGACCCATGCTCGAAGCGTTGAAGGAGCGCCAGCATCTGGTCGCCGTCGCCACCGGAAAGAACCGGCGCGGACTCGACGATGCCTTGCAGCGCTCGGGCCTGGTGACGCTGTTCGATGCGACCCGCACCGCCGACGAGACCGCCGGCAAGCCCGACCCGCGCATGCTCGACGAGCTGATGCGCGAGCTCGGCGTCGGCGCCGGTCGCACGCTCATGGTCGGCGACACGACGCACGACCTGATGCTTGCCGAGAACGCCGGCTGCGCCAGCGTCGCGGTGAGTTTCGGCGCGCACGCGCACAGCGAGTTCGCGGCGCATCGGCCGATGCACGTCGCCCACTCGACGGCCGAACTCGCGGCCTGGCTCGCCGAGCACGCATGAGGACCGCGACGTGAGTGCCGATCCCGCGTCGCTGCCGGCCGCCGTGCCGCAGCAGCGCCAGCGCCTGTGCGCCTCGTCCGAACTCGGCGAGAAGGGCCGCGCGATCGTCTTCGATGTCGAGCACTTCCGCGCCCCCGCGCGCGCCTTCGCGCTGCGCTTCGACGGTCGCGTCGTCGCCTACCTGAACCGCTGCGTGCACGTGCCGACCGAGCTCGACTGGCAGCCCGGCGAGTTCCTCGATGCCGACCGCGCCTTCATCATCTGCTCGATCCACGGCGCGACCTACGAGCCACGCGACGGCCGCTGCGTCGGCGGCCCGTGCGGCCGCGGCCGACTGACACCGCTCGAGGTGCACGAGGCCGACGGCGTCGTCTGGTGGCAGCCGGGCAGGGACACGCGCGCACCGGCGGGCGTTGGCGCTCAGGCCAGCGGCAGCGCCAGCCAGGACGCCGCGTAGAGCAGGCCGTTGAACCAGAGGTGCAGCACGACCGGCGGCCAGAGGCTGCCCGTCCGGTCGCGGGCATGGCCGAGCACGAGCGAGACCGGGAACACGGAGGCTGCCGCCAGCGGCGTGTGGCGCCACAGGTGAACCAGCGCGAAGCAAGCGCTCGTCGCCGCGTTGGCGAGCGTGATGCCGGCGACGGCAGCGCGGGGGGAGTCGGTCAGCCGCCGCTCGATGCGGCCGGCGAGGAAGGGCTGCAGCGCGCCGCGGAACACCACCTCCTCGCTGACCGACCACAACGCGAGAACGAGCAGGTCGACCGCCGGCTCGCGCACCGCCAGACCGAGCCCGATCGCGCACGCGGCCCACGCGACGAGCGGCGCAAGGCCGATCGTGGCGGCCCAGAACGCAGCGTCCCGAGTGTGCTTCATGGCGTCTTCGCCCCTGTTGGTGCGGTCGTCAACCCGTCGCGGGCAGTCCAGGGGCCGTCGGCCACATGGCACAGACCATTCCAGCATGAAACGTCGCTTCGCCCTTCAAGCCACCGCTGCGGCGATCGCGGCGTCGGCCGCGAGTCCAGAAGCCCACGGTGTTCGAGAATCCTCGAGCTCGCGCTCGGATGTCGATCTGATACAGCTGCCGACACCGGACACAATCGCCTTCATGATCGTCGTCCACCACCTCAACAACTCCCGCTCGCAGCGCGTGCTCTGGCTCCTCGAGGAGCTCGGCGTTCCCTACGAGATCCGCAAGTACCAGCGCGACGCGCAGACCATGCTCGCGCCGCCGGAGCTGCAGCAGGTGCACCCGCTCGGCAAGTCACCCGTCATCACCGACGACGGGTTGACCGTGGCGGAAACCGGCGCGATCGTCGAGTACGTCGTCGAGCGATACGGCAACGGCCGCCTCGTGCCGCCGGCCGGGTCGCCCGACAAGCTGCGCTACACGTACTGGCTGCATTTCGCCGAGGGCTCGGCGATGCCACCGCTGCTCCTCAAGCTCATCTTCGATCGCATCGGCTCGGGCCAGGGCATGCCGTTCTTCGTCAAGCCGGTCGCCAAGGGGATTGCGCGCAAGGTCGAGGAGCGCATGGTGCTGCCGAACCTGAAGCGCCAGCTCGACTTCATGGAGGCCGAGCTGGGCAAGAGCGCCTGGTTCGCCGGCGACGCGTTCACCGCGGCCGACGTGCAGATGAGCTTTCCCGTCGAAGCCGCGGCGCAGCGCGCAGGGCTCGACGAAAGCCGGCCGAAGATGATGGCCTGGCTCAGGGCGATCCACGCCCGGCCGGCTTACCGCAAGGCGCTCGAGCGCGGCGGTCGCTACGACTTCTGCAACGACTGACGGCGTTCGCTTCAGCGCGGCAGCGAGGGCCGGGTGTCGGCCAGCGGTGTCGCGGCCTGTCGCACCGGCAGGCGGTCGACGTCGATGGGAGCCGCCGGCGGATCGAGCCTGGCGAGCATCGGGCTCTTCGTCTGCCGCGCCCAGGCGATCACGGTCTGGTCGCGGTTGAACGGCAGCCGCGCCTTCGGGTTGGCGCCATGCGCCATCAGGAAGTCGACGCTGTCGCCCTGGGTCTGCGGGAGCTTCAGGAAGCCGCGGACGAGCACGCGTTGCAGCGGCAGCCACGCGAGCTGGGCGCCGCGCGAAGGCGGCACGCTGTTGGCGAGGCGTGGAACGCGGGCGAGCCACCATTCGAGCGCGCTCCAGTCGGACATGCGCAGCGCCTCCTCGAAGCCGCCGGCGAGGACGCCGTCGTAGGCGTCCAGCGCCGTCTCCGCGCGGTGGCCGGCGCGCTCGAGCCGGTCCGATATCGGCGTGCCGATCAGGCCGGGATGCAGAGCGCCGAGCGGGCTGAAGGAGAGCTGGGCGGGTGCCAGGTCGCCCTGCGCGAGCCAGGTGTCGAGCACGCCGTCGAGGCCGGCGGCGCGCGCCGCGGGGCAGCTCAGCATGCGAAAGACATCGTGCCGGACGGCGCGCGGGTCCGATTCCGCGAGTTGCCGAAGGGCGGCGCGCTCGGGACCGCTGGCGGCGGCGAAGTCGGGGCACGCGTCGAACGCCGCGAGCGCCGACAGCGGTGATCCGGCGCAGCGATCGAGTGCCGCGCCGCGCTCGAGCAGTTCGGGCAGCGCCCGCCACAGGCGAGGGTCGCGCGTCGCTGTCGTCAGGGCACATTCCTGGAAGCCCGATTGCGCCAGATCGGCTGCCTTGATGCGACCCGGGGTGTAGTCGCAACGCGGGTTGAGTGCGCGCTCGACGCCATTGAGCGTGATGCAGGGAGCAGGGTCGCCTTCGGTGAGCTTGCCGTGGACGTGCTTGACGACGTCCCAGGTGACGCTGGTGTCGGTGGCGATGCCGGCTGCCGTCATCGCCAGACCGACCGGCGAGCACGCCGACACGAGTGCCGCCGCCGCCGCGACGCCGGCACCCCATGCGGCAAGCCGAAGGCAGGCGGCGCGCAGGTTGTGCATCGTGTCCGGTCGATCAGAGGGAGGGCGATCTTATCGACGCACGACTCGGTGCGAGTGCGGCGATGCGCCGCTTTTTCACGCCGTTGCACGTCGGCGTGATCGGTGTTGCGTGCGGATACAGTTTGTCGATGTCAGCCGCCCACCCGCCCCGCGCCGCGTCGACGTCGCTCTCGCGCTGGTGGGCATGCGCCCGCAAGGCAGCCATCGTCCTCGCCACGGTAGCGCTGCCGGCGCATGCCGCGTCGGTCGCGCCGGTCGCCGCCGAGCACGCGATGGTCGTCACGGCGCAGCACCTCGCGACCGAGGTCGGCGTCGACGTGCTCGAGCGCGGCGGCAACGCGGTCGACGCCGCTGTCGCCGTCGGCTACGCGCTCGCCGTCGTCTACCCCGCGGCCGGCAACCTCGGCGGCGGTGGCTTCATGACGATCCAGCTCGCCGACGGCCGCAAGGCATTCCTCGACTTCCGCGAGAAGGCGCCCCTCGCCGCGACGCGCGACATGTACCTCGACGCCGCCGGCAACGTGATCAGAGGCGCCAGCACGCGCGGCCATCTGGCGGTCGGCGTCCCGGGCACGGTGTCGGGCCTCGAAGACGCGCGGGCCGCGTTCGGGACGATGAAGCGCGCCGACCTCGTCGCTCCCGCGATCCGCTATGCGGAGCAGGGCTTCGTGCTCGACGCGGGTGATGCCGAGATGTTCGCCACTGCCACCGACGCGTTCAGGTCCGACCCGGCGACGGCGACGATCTTCCTCAACGCCGGCCAGCCGTGGCGCGCCGGCGACCGGCTCGTGCAGAAGGACCTCGCGCAGACGCTGCGGCAGATCGCCGAGGCCGGCACGGCCGGCTTCTATCAGGGGCCGGTCGGCGCGGCGATCGTCGCGTCGAGCCGGTCGGGCGGCGGCATCATCACCCAAGCCGACCTTGACGCCTACACGACCCGCGTGCGCGCACCCGTGGAGTGCGACTACCGCGGCTGGCACGTCGTCTCGGCACCGCCGCCGAGTTCGGGCGGCACCATCGTCTGCGAGATCCTCAACGTGCTCGAGGGTTATCCGCTGAAGGACTGGGGCTTTCGATCCGCCGCCGCGGTGCACGTGCAGATCGAGGCGATGCGCCACGCCTACGTCGACCGCAACAGCGCCCTCGGCGATCCGGACTTCGTCGCCAACCCGCTCGCCCGGCTGCTCGACAAGTCATACGCCGCGACGATCCGCACCGCGATCGACCCGAATCGGGCCGCGCTCTCGAAGGACCTCGAGCCCGGCGTCGCGCCGCACGAGCTTCGCGAAGGCACCAACACCACCCACTACTCGATCGTCGACCGGTTCGGCAACGCGGTCTCGGTGACGTACACGCTCAACGACTGGTTCGGCGCCAAGGTCATCGCCGCCGGGACCGGCGTGCTGCTCAACAACGAGATGAACGACTTCACGGTGAAGCTCGGCGTCGCCAACCTGTACGGTCTCGTGCAGGGGAAGACGAACGAGATCGCGCCGGGCAAGCGGCCGCTGTCGTCGATGAGCCCGACGATCGTCACGAAGGACGGCAAGCCCGTGATCGTGCTCGGCACGCCGGGCGGCAGCCGCATCATCACGGTCGTGCTCCTCACCATCCTCAACCTCGTCGACTACGGCATGAACGTGCAGGAAGCGGTCGACGCGCCGCGCTTTCATCAGCAGTGGCTGCCGAACCCGACCCAGCTCGAGCCATTCGCGCTCAGCCCCGACACCAGGAAGATCCTCGAGGCGATGGGGCACGTCTTCGTCGGCACGCCGCCGGCGAGTCATGTCGCCGCGATCCTCGTCGGTGCACCCGCGCTCGGCGGCCAGCCGGTCGGCGCGAACCGCTACTACGGCGCCAACGACCCGCGCCGCGGCACCGGGCTCGCGCTCGGGTATTGAGGTGGTTGGCGCCATGAACCGCATCGCGCTCGAACTGTGGCGCGAGGCCGAGCGCGCGGTGGCGCGTGTCGAGCCGCAGCGCGGCGAGCCGGCCGATAGCCCGGTCGGCCGCTACCTCGACCCTGCACGCCACGCTGCCGAGTTCGCCGCGCTGCGCCGCGAGCCGCACGTGATGGCACCGTCGTCGCGCCTGCGCGATCCCGGCGACTGGGCGAGCGACGAGTTGCTCGGCGTGCCGGTGCTCGCGGTCCGCGGCGACGACGGCGTCCTGCGCGCCTTCATCAATGTCTGCCGGCACCGCGGCGCGCTGGTCGCGCCTCCCATGTCGTGCGGCGCGGGCCGCAAGCGCTTCGTCTGCCCGTACCACAGCTGGACGTACGACAGCCGCGGCACCTGCGTCGGCCGGCCGCACGAGGCCGACTTCGCGGCGTGGTCGCGCGCGGCGTCGGCGCTCGTCGAGCTGCCCGTCGCGGAGCGCGCGGGCCTCGTCTGGGTCGTGCCGACCTCCGGCGCTGCACTCTGCTTCGGCGACGGCTTCGACGCCATCGCCACCGAGCTGGAAGCACTCGGCTACGACGGCACGGCGACCTCGCCGCACGAGCGGCGCTTCGAGCAGCCGTCGAACTGGAAGCTGGTCTTCGACGCCAACCTCGAGAGCTACCACTTCCAGTACGCGCACCGGGAGACGATCGCGCCGATGTTCCACGACAACCTCGTGCAGCACCGTTCGTTCGGACGGCATCACCGCATCGTCCTGCCGAAGCAGAGTCTGGCCGAGCTCGGACCGGTCGGCGACGACGCCGTGACGTGGGAGCTGCTCGGCCGCCACGCCAACATCATCTACTTCGTCTTCCCGACCACGCTGCTGCTCTGGGAAGGTGACCACATCGACGGCTTTCGCGCCACGCCGCTCGCCCCTGACCGGACGCAGACGGCGAGCTGGATGCTCGTGCCCGCGCGCCACGCCACCCGCTGCCCCGCCGAGTACTGGGCGCGCAACTGGCAGATCTTCTGGGCTGCGATCGACGAGGACTACGCGCTCGCCGCGTCGATGCAGCGCGGGCTGGGAAGCGGTGCGAACACCGGCTTGCGGTTCGGCGCTGCCGAGTTCGCGTGCGAGCGCTTCGAGAAGGACGTCGAGGCGATGCTCGTCGCGGCGCCTTAGCAGCGCTGCTCCTCGCCGTCCGGGCGCCGTCTTCTCCATGAAGGCGATCGCCGCCCTCATCGCCCCTGCGGCGCACGCCTGGGCGATCGCCTCGACGTCGCCTGCGTCGACCTTGTCGGCGCTGGCGATCGCGGTCGCCGCCGTCCCCGAGGGCATCGCCTTGATGCCGCCGGCCGACGACGAGATCGACATCGAGCACTTGCCTTCGAGCTTCTTGCCCGCCTTGTCGGGTGCCAGCGACACGAGGCTGCCGTCGATCGACCAGCTCTTGGTGCCCTTGACCTTCGGTGCGCCGAGCGGCAGCTTGCCCGACGATCGTGTGGCAGCGCGGCGTTCCGACCCGCGACACTAGACTTTGCGCCGTGGAAGCCGATGCCCGTCTCGCCGCCCGGTTCGACCTGAAGCGCCTGCCCGACGCCTTCTACGCCAACCCGTATCCGACCTACAAGGCGCTGCGCACCCACGAGCCCGTCAAGCGTCTCGAAGGCGGCGGCGTCTTCCTCACCCGCCACGCCGACGTGCTCGCCGTCTACAAGGACGTGCAGACCTACAGCTCCGACAAGCAGGCCGAATTCCGTCCGAAGTACGGCGACGCGCCGCTCTACGCCCACCACACCACCAGCCTCGTCTTCAACGACCCGCCGGCGCACACGCGGGTGCGCCGCCTGATCGGCGGGGCGCTCACGCCGCGCCACATCGCGGCGATGCAGGGGCGACTCGTCGAGCGCGTCGACGCGCTGCTCGACGCCATCGAGGCGCTCGGCGTCGGCGCCGCGTTCGACGCGATCGAGGCCTTCGCCAGCGCCATCCCGGTGGAGGTGATCGGCAACCTGCTCGACGTGCCGGCGTCCGAACGGTCGCCGCTGCGCGACTGGTCACTCGCCATCCTCGGTGCGCTCGAGCCGGCGCCGTCGGCCGGGCAGCTCGAGATCGGCAACGCCGCGGTGCGCGAGTTCGTCGCCTACCTGAAGGACCTCGTCGTGCGCCGCCGCGCCGCGCCCGGCGACCCGGAGACCGACGTGCTCACGCGCCTCATCGACGGCGAGCCCGGCGGCGAGCAGCTCAGCGCCGACGAGCTCCTGCACAACTGCATCTTCCTGCTCAACGCCGGCCACGAGACGACGACCAACCTGATCGGCAACGGCCTGCGCTGCCTGCTCGAGTGGCCCGGGCAGCGGGCGAGGCTGCTCGCGGAGCCGTCGCTCGTGCGCGGCGCCGTCGAGGAGTTCCTGCGCTTCGAGAGCTCGAATCAGCTCGGCAACCGGATCACGACGAGAGCCGCACGGATCGGCAGCGTCGACCTCGAGCCGCAGACGCAGGTCACGTTGTGCATCGGCGCCGCGAACCGCGACCCCGAGGCGTTTGCCGACCCCGACCGGCTGGACATCGCGCGCCACCCCAACCGCCACGTGGCCTTCGGTTCGGGCATCCACCAGTGCGTCGGCATGGGACTGGCGCGACTCGAAGGCAAGGTGGCGATCGAGCGCTTCCTGCGGCGCTTCCCGAACTACGCGGCGGCCGGGCCGGCGGTGCGCGCGCATCGGGCGCGCTTTCGCGGCCACGTGCGGCTGCCGCTGGTCGCGCGACATGCAGAAATCGTCAGGGCGTGAGCGTCGCCATCGCTTCGCCCATCCGGATCGAGTGGCCGGGTTCCCAGTCGGCGCCGAACTGAACCCCGGCGGCCCTGGTGAACAGCATCACGACGGTCGAGCCGAGCAGGAAGCGGCCCATCTCGTCGCCTTGCGCGAATGCCGGCGAGGGTTCGGTGTGGCCGCTGCCGTAGTGCCACTCTCGCACGCGCCGCGCGCGCGGCGGATTGACGACACCGTGCCACGTCGTCTCCATGCTGCCGACGATGGTCGCGCCGACGAGCACCAGCACGAAGCGGCCGAGGCTGCCGGAATCGAACACGCAGACGACGCGCTCGTTGCGCGCGAACAGCCCCGGCACGCCGCGCGCCGTCGTCGGGTTGACCGAGAAAAGAGCGCCCGGCACGTGGATCATGCGAACGAGCGTGCCGTCGCACGGCATGTGGATGCGGTGGTAGTCCTTCGGGCTCAGGTAGAGCGTGGCGAAGGCGCCGTCGTGGAAGGCGGCGGCGAGATCGTGGTCGCCGCCGACGAGCGCGGTCGTCGAGTAGCGGTGCCCCTTGGCCTGCAGGATCTGGTCGTGCTCGATCGCGCCGAGCTGGCTCACGCTGCCGTCGACGGGGCTCACGAGTGGCGCAGCGGCGATCGGCCGCGCGCCGGGCTTGAGCGCGCGGGTGAAAAAAGCGTTGAATGTGGGGTAGGCCGCGGGGTCGGGCTCGGCGGCCTCGGCCATGTCGACGGCGTATTTGCGAACGAACCAGCGCACGAGCCGCGTCGTCGTCGCCCCCCGCTCGCGCGACGCGACGCGGCCGGCGAATGCGGTGAGCCCGCGCTTGGGAAGGGCGTACTGCGGCAGGACCTTGCGGCGGTCGGACATGACGGCGGAGTCTATCGGCGTGGCTGAATGCGAGGAGGCGAGCAGGAACGCTCAAGGTGGCGAAACCGCGGCGCACGCGATCGACTTCTCCTCGTCGTCGATCGAGGTTGCGCGCGCGCTGATCGGAGCGTGCCTCCTCGTCGACGGCGTCGGCGGCATCGTCGTCGAGACCGAGGCGTACGACCAGGGCGATCCGGCGTCGCACACGTTCGCCGGCCGCACCGCGCGCAACGCGTCGATGTTCGGGCCGCCCGCTCGCGCCTACGTGTATCGCTCGTACGGGCTGCACTGGTGCTTCAACGCCGTGTGCATGCCAGCCGGCCACGGCGCCGGCGTCCTGATCCGCGCCCTCGAACCGACCGTGGGCCTGGACGTGATGCGCGAGCGTCGCGGTTTGCACGACGAGCGGCTGCTCTGCGCCGGCCCCGGCCGCTTGTGCCAGGCGCTCGGCGTCACCCGCGAGCACGCCGGCCTGCCGCTCGACCGGCCCCCGTTCGAGCTGAGCGCCGCGCCGCCCGGGCGCCACGCCGTTGCGACCGGCGCCCGCATCGGCATCGCCAAGGCGCGAGAGCGACCCTGGCGTTTCGTGCTCGCCGGGTCCCGGTTCCTGAGCAAGCCGCTGCCGGGCGCAGGCGCTCGGCATGGACACTGACCGCACCGAGGAGACGCGCATGGAACGCATCGACACCGACTGCT
>JBBSUK010000055.1:0-20378 GCA_038234975.1 Burkholderiales bacterium | reverse complement strand
TGTGGAACAAGAAGAAGTGATCCGCTCCCTCGCTGCACTGGCCCAGCCCGTGCGCCTGCAGGTCTTCCGCGCGCTGGTCGTGGCCGGACCGGGCGGCATGACCCCGGGGACCATGGCCGAGGGTCTGGGCATCCCGGCCAACACGCTGTCGTTCCACCTCAAGGAGCTCGCCCACGCCAGCCTGGTCACCCAGGAGCGGGCGAGCCGCAACATCATCTACCGGGCCGCGTTCGGCAACATGAACGCGCTGCTCGGCTACCTCACCGAGAACTGCTGCCGGGGCACAGCCTGCTCCGCGGCGCCTACCTCGGCAACGTGCTGCTGATCCAACGGAGAGAACCATGAAGCGATTCCATGTTCATGCCCATGTCGAAGACCTGGCGGCAAGCGTCGCCTTCTACTCGAAGCTGTTCGCCACCGAGCCGGCGCGCCTGGAGGCGGACTACGCCAAGTGGATGCTCGAGGATCCGCGCGTCAATTTCGCGGTCTCGACGCGGGGCGGGACACCGGGCGTCGACCACCTCGGATTCCAGACCGACACGGAAGAGGAGTTGGCCGAGCTGAAGGAGCGCGCCAAGGCGGCCGACATGACGCTGCTCGACGACGGCAACGTCAGCTGCTGCTACGCGCGTAGCGAGAAGCACTGGGTCACCGATCCGCAGGGCATCGCCTGGGAGCACTTCCACTCGCTCGCCGGCATCCCGGTCTTCAGCGAGAAGACATTGCCCGGCAACGCCGCGACCGCGTGTTGCTGAGCGAGCCGATGAACCCAGCGCAACATCCGTGACATCGGCTCGCGCTGACGACGCGACGCCGTCGACGGCACGACGGCTGCTCGCCGAGGGGCTCGGCACGCTGCTGCTGATGGCGGTCGTCATCGGCTCTGGCGTCATGGCCGAGCGACTCTCGGGCGGCAATGCCGGCGTCGCGCTTCTTGCCAACACCGCTGCGACGGTCGGCGGCCTCTACTGATCGAGACGTTCGGGCCGATCAGCGGGGCGCACTTGAACCCTGCCGTCTCGATCGTGATGGCGTGGCGTGGCACGCTGCCGCACAACCTGCTGCCCAGCTACGTCGCCGTGCAATTGATCGGCGCGATGCTCGGAGCGTGGCTGGCGCACGCGATGTTCGACATGAACATCCTGCAGTTCTCGACCAGGGCACGAACCGGCGGCGGGATCTGGCTGGCCGAAGGCGTTGCGACGTTCGGCCTGCTGCTCGTGATCCTCCGCGCGCCTGCCAGCCGCGCCTCGGCCATGGTCGCGTGCTACATCGGCGCGGCGTACTGGTTCACGTCGTCGACCTCGTTCGCGAACCCCGCCGCCGCCTTCGGCCGCATGTTCAGCGACAGCTTCACCGGAATCGCCCCGGGAGACGTCGGCGCATTCGTGCTCGCCGAGCTCGTCGGCGCTGGGGCGGCGGCGGCCGTCGACCGATGGCTAGGCGCGCCTGCGGCACGAAGGGGCGTCGATCGCCGCGGCGGTGCGGTACGCTGCGGATCCGTCTTCCTGCGGGGCCGCCGCGCGGCTCCCTCTCCACAGCCATGGACCAACGCCTCTACCCCAACACCCAGCTCTACATCGCCGGCGAGTGGATGAACGCCCGATCGGGCCGCACCATCCCCGTCGTCAACCCCGCCAGCGGCGACACCATCGGCACCCTCGCCTTCGCCGAGCAGGCCGACCTCGACCATGCGCTCGACGCCGCCGACACCGGCTTTCGCACCTGGAAAAAGGTCAGCGCCTACGAGCGCTCGAAGGTGATGAGGAAGGCCGCCAACCTGCTTCGCGAGCGGGTCGACCTCGTGTCGCGGCTGATGACGATGGAGCAGGGCAAGACGCTGGCCGAGGCGAAAGCCGAGATCCTCAACGGCGCCGACACGATCGACTGGTTCGCAGAGGAGGCGCGCCGCGCCTACGGCCGGGTGATCCCGGCCCGCGGCGAGGGCATCTACCAGCTCGTCGTCAAGGAGCCGGTCGGGCCGGTGGCGGCGTTCACGCCGTGGAACTTCCCGATCAACCAGATCGTGCGCAAGCTCTCGGCGGCGCTCGCTGCCGGCTGCTCGATCATCGTCAAGGCGCCGGAGGAGACGCCGGCGTCGCCCGCCGAGCTGATCCGCGCCTTCGCCGACGCCGGCGTGCCGGCCGGGACGATCGGCCTGGTCTACGGGGACCCGGCGACGATCTCGTCGTACCTGATTCCGCACCCGGTCATCCGCAAGATCTCGTTCACCGGCTCGACGGTGGTCGGCAAGCAGCTGGCGGCGATGGCCGGCGCGCACATGAAGCGGGCGACGATGGAGCTCGGCGGCCACGCGCCGGTGATCGTGTTCGACGACGCCGATGTCGCCGTCGCCGCCAAGGTGATGGCCGCGACCAAGTTCCGCAATGCCGGCCAGGTCTGCATCTCGCCGACGCGATTTCTCGTCCAGGAGGGCATCTACGACAGCTTCGTCGAGCAGTTCGTCGCCAACACGAAGAAGCTCAAGGTCGGCGACGGGATGGAGAGCGGCGTCAACATGGGCGCGCTCGCCAACCCGCGCCGCAACGCGGCGATGGACGCCAACCTCGAGGACGCGACCAGACACGGCGCGAAGGTGAAGACCGGCGGGCACCGCATCGGCGAGAAGGGCAACTTCTACGAGCCCACCGTCGTCACCGAGCTGCCGAACGACGCGAAGGCGATGAACGAGGAGCCGTTCGGGCCGATGGCGATCATCAACCCCTTCAAGTCGTTCGACGACGCGGTGACCGAGGCCAACCGCCTGCCGTTCGGCCTCGCCGCCTACGCGTGGACGAAGTCGGCGAAGACGGCGAACGCGATCGCCAACGCCGTCGAGACGGGGATGATCTCGATCAACCACGTCGGCCTCGGCATTCCCGAGGTGCCATTCGGCGGCGTCAAGGACTCGGGCTACGGGTCGGAGGGCGGCAGCGAGGCGATCGAGCCCTACCTGAACCCGAAGTTCGTGACGCAGGCGGGGCTGTAGCCCTAGAATCCATCTAGCTATCTAGCCTGCATGGAGCACGAGATGTCACAGGTCGCCCTGTTCGAAGCCAAGAACCGTCTCTCCGAGTTGCTGGACCGTGTCGAGGCTGGCGAGGAGTTCACGATCACCCGCCGCGGACGTCCGATCGCACGGCTGGCGTCGGCGCAGCCGCCCGAAGCGGGCTCGCAAGCGCAGGCGGCGGTCGACCGGCTCATGCGTTCGCGCCGAGGCGTCTCCCTGGGCGACGTGAAGTCTCGTGAGCTGGTTCGACACGGGCGGACGTGACGACAGCACTGGTCGTCGATGCCTCCGTCAGCGCCGCCTGGTTTCTGTCCGACGAAGCCAACGCCTACACCGACGCGGCCCTGCAGGCGACCGCTCGCGTGGACGTCTGGGTTCCCGCGCTGTGGCTGCTCGAAACCGGCAACCTCCTGCTCGGCGCGCACCGCCGTCGTCGCATCACCGACGCAAAGCGCAAGCAACTCGCGGCGGACGCGACCGCATTGCGGTTGCGGGTCGACCGGGAGGCGGTGTCGATCGCCTCGCTCGACACCCTGTCAGCGCAGTTCGCCTTGACGGCCTACGATGCCGCATACCTCGAGCTCGCACTGCGGCGGCGCCTCCCGCTGGCCACGCAGGACCGTGCGCTGTTGAAGGCGATGCGGGCAGCCGGTGTCGAGCTGGCCGAGCTTTCATCCCCCGCATGACACGAGCCGCCTTTCGCAGGCACGCACGCCACGCAGCCGCGACGTCGTGCATCGCGCTCGCTGCCTGCACCACGCCGCGCGTCGCCATCGAGACGCACGAGTCGTTCGGCTCCGCGGCGACGTACTCGCGCGCCTACGCCGCGCTCGAAGCACAGACCTGCGAAGCGGCGCGGCGCACGCTGCTGAGCCAGGGCTACGTGATCGCATCGGCCTCGGCCGAGCAGGTTCGCGGGCGCAAGAACTTCCAGCCGGCTGGCGATCTGCACGTCGAGGTCGAGTTCACGGTCGTCTGCGCGAAGAGCGGGTATCAGGGCCGACGCACGAACGCGTTCGTCAACGCGGTGCAGGAGAGCTATGCCGTGCGCAAGAGCACCAACTCGGCGAGCCTCGGGCTGCCCGCGTTCGGCGCGGTGTCGCTGCCGTTCAACGGAAGCGAGGAAGCGCTCGTCAAGGTCGGTAGCCTGACGATCGCGAACGCATCGTTCTACGACGGCTTCTTCGCCATGCTCGAGCACTATCTCGAAGGCGACCGCGGACAGCTCATCGCGCCGGGTGCAGTTGCGTCGGCTGCATCAGCCGCAGCGCCTGCATCGGCTGCCTCGGCGGCGCGACCCGCGCCCACGGCGTCGAACTGACCGTCGGCGGCGCGCCATGCCACGCGCCCGGTGAACCGCAGGACCACGACCGCCGTGGCGCTCGGCGCCGCGCAGATGCTCGCGTGGGGCTCGTCGTACTACCTGCCGGCGCTGCTCGCGGCGCCGATGTCGCGCGACCTCGGCGTCGACACGCCGACCGTCTTCGCCGCGTTCTCGGTGGCGTTGCTGGTCTCGGCGGTGCTCGGGCCGTGGGTCGGCCGCACGATCGACCGGCACGGCGGCAGGCCGATGCTGGTGGCGAGCAACGTCGTCATCGCCATCGGCCTGCTGGGCCTGGCCGCTGCGCGCGGGCCGTGGTCGTTGTTCGCGGCATGGGCGATCCTCGGCGTCGGCATGGCCGCCGGCCTGTACGAAGCCGCGTTCACCACGCTCGTGCGCCTGCACGGGCTCGACGCGCGCGGCGTGATCACCGGCGTGACGCTGCTCGGCGGCCTCGCGAGCACCGTCGCGTGGCCGCTCTCGGCGCTGCTCGAGTCGCACATCGGCTGGCGCGGCGCGTGCGTCGCGTGGGCGGTGCTGCATGTCGTGATCGGACTGCCGCTGAACCGGTCGCTCCCCGCGGTCGCGCGATCGCCCGGCGCGACCACGGCCACGCCCCTCGCGGAGCCGATCGATGCCGCAGCGGCGACCACCGGCGCCGCAGAGCATCGCTACGCGATCCGCACGAACATCCTGCTCGCGGTCCTGTTCGCCGCCATCTGGTTCGTCAGCACGGCCATGGCGTCGCACCTGCCCCGGCTCCTGCAAGGATTCGGCCTCGGCCTCGCCGCGGCGGTGGCGGTGGCGTCGATGGTGGGGCCTTCGCAAGTCGCCGGGCGGCTGCTGGAGTTCGGCCTGCTGCGCCGCCTGCATCCCCTGCTGTCGGCACGGGTGGCCGCCGCGCTGCATCCGCTCGGTGCCGTCGTGCTGGTGGTGGCGGGAGCGCCGCTCGCAGTGGGGTTCGCGCTGCTGCACGGCATCGGCAACGGCATCCTGACGATCGCCAAGGGCACCTTGCCGCTGGCGCTGTTCGGCGCCGCCGGCTACGGCCGCCGCCAGGGCTGGCTGACGGCGCCGGCACGGCTGGCGCAGGCGCTCGCGCCGTGGCTGTTCGGGGTCTGGCTCGACCGCTGGGGGACGAACGCGCTGTTGGGCTCGGCGGCCGTCGGACTGATCGGGCTGGCGGCGCTGGCGTTGCTGCGAACCCGCGCCGCGCCGGCTGCGGCAAACTGACGGCGGCGTGCGAATCGCGCCGTCTTCGACCGAGGAGCACGCATGCCGATCGAACTCGCCAGGGAAGTCCGCCAGCAGGCCGTCGCGTCGATCGAGCGCTGGTTCGAGGAGGAGCGCGACGAGCGGGTCGGCAACATCGCGGCGGCCGCGCTGCTCGACTTCTTCGTCGAGGAGATCGGCCCGTCGATCTACAACCGCGCCGTCGCCGACGCGCAGGAGCGCGTGCAGATGCGCGCGTCCGAACTCGACATCGAGGTCCACGCGGACGGCGGGTTCGGCTATTGGCAGCGCCAAGACAAGACGAAACGACGGCGCTGAGCGCCTCGCCGTCGTCGTCGTCAGGCGGCGAGCGTCGCGGAAGGGAGCCAGCCGGCCAGCGCGGTCCGGCCTCGCGGCGTGACCGCGACGGCGCGATCGCCCTCGGCGCGACGCAACCACCCGTCGTCGACGAAGCGCTGCAGCAGCGCGCTGGCCAGCGGCCCGGCGAGGTGGTCGCGCCGCTCCGACCAATCCATGCAGGCGTAGGCCACGGGCTTGCCCGCGGCGCGGCTGCGACGCAGCCACTGGGCACCGTCGAGCTCGATGGCGTCGAGGGCCGCGACGCCGGCCGCGGCGACGACGTAGCGGCCGTCGCCGGCAGCCTCGAGAACACCGCGCTCGCACAGGCCCTCGAGCAGCGCGACGCCGAGCCGGCCGGCAAGATGGCCGTAGCAGCATCGCGCGTCGCGCAGCCGCGCACGCACCGGGCTGGCCCACGCCCGCTCATGGCTGCCGCGCTCGGCGACGACGGCGAGCGCTTCCAGCGCGTGGGCCACGTCGGCGTCGGCGATCCTGAAGTAGCGGTGCCGGCCGCGCGGCTCGCAGGCCACGAGGCCGTCGTCGACCAGTCGTGCCAGATGCGCACTCGCGGTCGCCGGCGTGACCGACGCGGCGCGGGCGAGCTCGCCGGCGCTCGCGTATTCGCCGCCGAGCAGGTGGCCGAGCATGCGCGAGCGACTCGCGTCGGCGATCGACGCGGCGATTCGAGCCAGCCGGGGCGACGCGGTCGAGGCGGGAAGCGTGTCGCTCACGATGCGCATCATGCCGCTGCCGCTGCCGCTGCCGCTGCCGCTGCCGCTGCCATGTCCACGGCCGGTACACCGAACGTGGCGTCGACCACCTCGGTGAAACGCCGCTCCTCGCGCACGATGAGCGCTCGCGCTGCGCGAAGGCGAAATTCGCGCACCCTTCCGGGTCGGTCCTGAGACGTGCGCGATACGCCTCGTAGTCGGCGAGCGATGCGAACGCGATCACGCCCCATGCCTCGACGTTGCTGCCCTCGTGCGGCAGGAAGTAGCCGACGAGGTGGCCGCCGCAGCGCGGGATGGTCCGCGACCACGCGTCGGCATAGGCGGCGAAACGGTCGCGCTGGAACGGGTCGATTTCGTAGCGGATGAAGCAGGCGATGGTCATGACGGATGGCTCGTTCGGGGCGAGTCCGCGCAGTCTGCCGGCCAAAATGCGCCGAACGTTCGCCGCGCGACGAAGCGTTCGCGTCAGGCGAGCGAGCGGTAGAAGAAGGTCGTGGCGCACGGCGCACCGTCGGGCAGCAGCGCGTAGCCCGGGACTTCGCCCACACGCTGCCATCCGAGCCGCGCATGCAGGCGCTCGGCATCGGCACTCGCCGTGTCGAGCACGAGCACCGTGCGGCCTGCCGTGCGAGCCGCCTGCTCGGCGGCCTGCATCAGCGCTTCGCCAATGCCGCGCCGGCGGGCGCCGCGCAGCACGAGCATCTTCGCCACGTCGGCTCGATGCGGCTGGTTCTCCGGCAGGTCGAGCAGGAGCTGCACCGTGCCGACGACGCGGCCGTCGGCGGCGGCGACGAACAGCATCCGCTCGCCGCGCTCGACGCCGTCGCCGACGCGTCGCCAGAACGCCAGCGCCTTCTCGCGCGTCATCGGCAGCATGAAACTCACCGATGCGCCGCTTTCGACACAGTCGACGAGCACGTCGGCGAGCGCGTGCAGGTCGGCGTCGGACAGCGTGTCGACGCGGCGGACCGCCACGCCGCGCGGCGCGTCCGGCGCGTCCGGCACCTCGCTCACGGGCCGCGCTTGGCCTGCGCCACGGCGACCGCCTTCTTCGGGTCGATCAGCACGCGGCGGCCGTCGGCGCTGCGGTCGGCGGTGTCGACCATGATCTTGACGACCTCGGGTGGCGTCAGCAACGGGTCGACGGCGAGGATCTTGGCGGCGAGGTTGGTCACCTGCGGCGCCGCCATCGATGTTCCCGACTCGGCGATGCGCTCGCCGCCCGGGATCGTGCTCTCGACCTGGTAGCCGTTGGCGTGCAGCTTGACGGTCGGCCCGTAGCTCGTGAACGACGCCTCGTCGCCGGCGAGGTCGACCGCGCCGACGGCGACGACGTTGGGCAGTGCGATGTCGGCCGGGATCGACTCGGAAAACGTCGCGTCGCTGTTCTCGTTGCCGCCGGCGGCGACGAAGAGGATGTTCGGCGCGCTGGCGAAGGCCTTCTTCAACGCGTCGCGGCCGATGTCGAACCAGCGCCGGGCGAGCGCCTTGCGCTCCTCGGGCGTCTTGCCGATACCGCACAGCTCGAGGTCCTTCTCGACATCGCCGACATCACCGCCCCAGCTCATGTTGACGACGCGAACGCCGTTGGCCTTCATGAAGTCGACGTACGCCTGGCTCGAAGCGGCGTCGCGCGCCGATTGCTCGTCCGACGGGCACGGGTCGGGCATCAGCGTGTGCCCGAACTCGATGCGCGCCGTGGCGAGCCGCGCGTAGGGATTGCCGGCCATCGCGATGCCGGCGACGTGCGTGCCGTGCAGGTAGTTGCCCATCAGCCGCAGCTCCTCGATCGCCGGCTTGTACTCGGCGGGCTTCAGCGCCGAGAGGTAGCGCTTCACCTCGCTCGCCTGCGGGCTGTCGACATTGGCCTGCAAGTCGGCGAAGCCCTTGGCCCGCGCCTGCATCACCGGCAGCCGCCCCTTCTCTGCCGCGGTCAGCGGATAGAGCGAGCCGGTCGACGGCCGCGAGTACTTGTCGAAGGCGATCACGGCCGGCTTGCCGGCGTTGGTCACGAGTCGGCTGCGGAACAGGTCGGTGTCCACGCCGCTGTCCCAAACCGCGATGGGAACTTCCGCATACGGCTTGCCGGCAGGCAGGGCAACGTCGCGTGCGGCCCAGATGTCCTGCTTGGCGACGGTGTGACGGCCCAGCCACGCCGACGTCGCGGCGACCATCTCGGCCTTCAGCGGCAGCGACACGACCAGCCGGTAGCGCGCGCCGACGATCGCCGGTGCGAACTCCGACGACAAGGCGCCGGTGCGCGCCACGGTCGGCTGCAGCACCTCGCGGATGTAGCCGAGCGCCAGCGCCTCGCTCGCCAGCTCGTTGCCGGCCTTCATCTCGCGCACCTCGTTCTGGACGACGGCGTACGGCATCCGCTCCAGAGCCGCGCTGAACCGTTCGCCGACAGCGGCGCGCCACGCGTCCGATCCCGTCTGCGCGCCCGACTTGTCGGCGGCAATGACGGCGTCGCTGACGACCCCCGACAGGAGCTTGTCGGCGGGCTTGTCCTGCAGCGCGCGGACTCTGGCGAGGCCGGCGGTGGCGGCGTCGAGCCTGCCTTCGAGGAGGTCGAGCTGAGCCAGCGACCCGAGCATCCCGCGCAGCGTCGCCTTGTCGGCGATGTCGTAGCTCGCCAGCGTCGACTCTGTCTTGCTCCGGTAGGTCTTCGCGAAGGGGGCGAACTTCGCCGGATCTCGCACCGTCTCCTCGAGCGCCCCGTCGACCGGGATCGTGTAGCGCGGCAGGTCGGCGGCACGCTCGATCCTGGGCCTGGCAGGCGCTGCGCCCGTCTGGGCCCACGCGACACCGATCGCAGACCCCAAGGTGACAGCGACGACGACGAATCGGATCCACTGGCGCATCACGAACTCCCGGCCGCGGCGCGGCGCACAGCGGCAAGGATAGCCAGCGGCCGCTTCACGAGCGGTGCAGCATCCTGAACCGCTTCGGGCCGACACCCACGCGCTGCTTGAAGACCACGGCGAACTGCTGCTGGCGCAGGAAGCCGCACGCGGCACTGACGCCTTGCAGCGTGTGAGCGCCCGTCAACAGAAGCACCTTCGCGTATTCGACGCGACGGTCGAGCACGTAGCGATACGGCGACACGCCGGTGGCGAGGCGAAAGGCACGCCCGAAGTGCGACTGGCTGGAGCCGGCCGCGGCCGCCAGGTCGGCGAGGACGATGTCGTCGCCGAGACGCGCCTCGACGAACTCGAGCACGCGCCGAAGGCGATGCGGCGCCAGCGCCAGCACGGCGCATGAACGCGCCGGCGTGCCGGCGAGGTGGCGGTGCGCGAGGCGCGCGAGGAAGGACTCGAGCAACGAATCGAGCAGCAGCGTCGACGCACTCGGCCCGGCTCGCACCTCGGCGACCATGCGCGCGAGCAGCGGTTCGAGGACGCTGTCGCGGCAGCCGATCCGATCGACCACCTGCGCCGCCGATGCGTCGGCGTCGAGCTCGCGTGTGGCGAACGACGCGAGCCGTTCGGGCTTCAGGTAGAGGTGCGTGAAGGCGATCGGGCCCTGCGTCTGCCAGCGGTAGGCCGTTCCCGCCGGCACGAGCGTGAGCGAACCTTCGTCGACCGTTGCCGAAACCGTCGGCCCGTCGCGGCGACGGGTGACGCGCTTGGCCCCACCCTGATGCATGACGACGTAGTGGTGGTCGAGCGGCGGCTGTTCCATCTCCGCAGACGTGCCCGACCAGCACCGGAGCACGGCACCGGCCCAGCCGGTGGCCTCGCTGGAGACGTACGGCGGGGACTGCCGCGCCCATGGCCATGCGCTCGGCGACACGGCGGCCGTGCCCGGGTCGTTCGTCGGATTCGGAGCCATGGACGATGGTCGTTGCGAACTGAGGCTTCCTTTCGCATCGGTGGCGCGGCAAGCGGCGTGCCTTCGAGAAACCACGCTTTCTTGCGATTAGTCGAACCAGGTAGGTGTTGTCCGACAAGGGCCGATGGTCGTCGAGACGTAGCGTGCGAGCGTCGACGTTCGGCACATCCACGGGGCTCGCCATGAAGATCGATCCGAAGCGATTCACCATCGGCAGCGCCCTCAGCCTCGCGGTCGCTGCGATCGTCGCCGGCTGCGGTGGCCACGACGATGGCTCCGACGGCTCCGACGGGCCGAAGTCGAGCGAGGCACCGGTCGTTCACGCCACCGGCAACAACGCCAACGGCCAGCAGGTCTTTCGCTTCGAGACGTTCGGCAACGAGGCCTTCTGGACCGACGCGCTGCGCCTCCAGCAGGGGCTTGTCGCCGCCCGCGTGACGCCGATCCAGGCCCTGCAACTCGGCCTGATGGTCGACAGCGACGCCCTCGACCCGGCGACCCGCGCCGCGATCGCAGCCGAAGTGGCGACCGATCTCTCCCCTGCCCGCGCGCCGCTGCTCAACAACCCCGCGACAACGGTCGCCCTGGTCAACGCCAACGCAATCATCGGCCTGGTGCCGAAGGACAGCAACGCCGATGGCGTCATCGACATCGCCAACGGCGACAAGACCGGCGCGACCTGCGCGCTCTGTCACACGATCACGGACGGTTCCGTTTTCTCGATGGCCGGCGGCGGCTCAATCGGCAAGCGCCTCGACGGCCGCGCCAACCACAACCTCGACTTCGGCTCGCTGATCGCGACCGGCCTCAACACCCGCGCCTACTACCCGGTGCTGCAGCTCGCGCTCGTTGCCAACGGCGGCAAGACGCTCGGCCGCGCGCCCACGGGTCTGACACCGACCTCGACCGAAGCCGACGTCGACGCCTACCTGCGCAACAAGGCCTACTACCCGCGCGGCTCCTTCGACGACACCGTCGACGGCAACGGTGACCCGCAGCACAACTCGGCCCTCTTCCGCACCGACCTGGCCGCGCCGTGGGGCACCGAGGGCGGCATCGCGCGCCTCGACAACTTCGGCAACCTCGTCTACACCGCCTTGCTCGACCCGACCACCGTCACGACCCCCGGCGGCCGCGCCTTCCTGCGCAAGTTCGGCGGCACCGCCGCCGGCAACGAGATCGCCGACGGCTACGTGCAGGTGCTCGCCGCGACCGGCGTCACCGGCTACCCGTATGTGCGGGCGGCGGCGAGCCCCGCCGCCGGCACCGAGGACGCACCGCTCGGCATCCGCGTCGACAACCAGAAGCTGATCGACATGAACGGCTACCTCAACAGCCTGCAGGCGCCGCCAGCGGTCGCCTTCGATTCGGCCGCGGCGCAACGTGGCCGCGACTCGTTCCGCAACAACTGCACGAGCTGCCACAACGTCGACCAGAGCAAGCCCGTGCCGGCCTTCACCGTGCCGATGAAGACGATCTTCCCGGGCGACAACCCGGTCACGCTGCTGGCGATGCGCGACCCGCCGCTCAACCCCATCCTCGACACGCCGACCAGCATCTACGACGACAAGGCGGCCGTCGTCAACGCCAGCCAGCGCGGCGGGATCCGCGGCTCGGTGATGCCGCTGCTGCTCGACCTGCCGCGCAAGCCCAATTTCCTGCACGACAACTCGGTGCCGACGCTCGACGCCCTGCTCGACCCGGCGCGCGGCGCGAACTCGCCGCACCCGTTCTACTTCTCCGACGCCGCCAAACGCGCCGACATGGTCGAGTTCCTGAAGAGTCTTACCGCCAAGCCCTGAGCCGACAGCGCCCGACGAGCGCGAGGAGAACGACATGATGAACGACGACAACATGTCGGGCGGATCCGCGGCGAGTCTCGGTCGCTTCGGCGCCCTGCTCCTGCGCTACGGGCTCGCTCATCTTTCTATGGTTCGGCTTGCTCAAGTTCACCGCGTACGAAGCCGATGGCATCGCGCCGCTGGTGATGAACAGCCCATGGTTGTCGTGGGCATTCGCTGCGCTCGGGAAGCAGGGCGTCTCTGACGCGATCGGCTGCATCGAGATCGCCATCGGCGTGATCCTTCTGCGGACCTGGTCACCGCGCGCGTCCGCGATCGGCAGCATCGGCAGCGCGATCGCCTTCCTCATCACGCTGAGCTTTCTCTTCAGCACCCGGCGTCTGGCAGGAAGGGTACGGATTCCCGTATCTCTCCGGCAAGGTCGGTCAGTTCCTGATCAAGGACCTGGTGCTGCTCGCCGCTTCGCTGTGGACCGCCGGCGAAGCGCTGCGAGCGGCCACCATCCGCTCAGGTCGTATCGCTCCCCGGTCGGCGACCGTCTCAGGCCGCCCGGCGCCCCTCCGCTGACCGGTAGAGCTTCTCCAGCAGCTCGAGCAGCAGCGCGCGCTCGCCGTGTGTGAGCACGGCGAGCCTGGCTTCCTCCATCGTCGCCGCGATCGCCTTCGCGCGAGCAGCCAGTTCGCGGCCGGAGGCGGTCAGGTGAATGTGCTGGGCGCGTCGGTCCTCGGTCCCGCGAACGCGCTCGACGACGCCGCGCTCGGCCATCCGGTCGAGCATCACCGCGAGGTTCGGCGGCGACAGGTCGAGCGCGGCGCAGAGGCGCTTCTGGTTGATCGCGTCGTTGTGCGCGACCAGCATCAGGATCGAATACTCGGCAACCCGAAGCTCGAGCGGTTCCATGCTGCTCGTGAAAACCTTGCGCATCTCGATCGCCGCACGCGACGTCGCATAGCCCACCAGGTGATCGAGCCCGGTCTGGTCGATCGGCTCCGCGCGCGCCCGCGACGCTGCAGCCGCTTTCACGGCGCCGTGTCGGCCTTCTTCCGGGCCGCCCCGAGGTAGGTCTCGACGACGCGCGGGTCGCTTGCCAGGTCGGCGGCGCTGCCGTGCAGGGCGATCTCGCCCGTCTCCAGCACGTAGCCGTAGTCGGCGACCTCGAGCGCGGCGCGCGCGTTCTGCTCGACGAGGAGGATCGTCACGCCGGTCGCGCGCAGCGCGGAGATGGTGGCGAAGATGTCGCGGACGACGAGCGGGGCGAGGCCGAGGCTCGGTTCGTCGAGCATCAGCAACCGGGGCTTGCCCATCAGCGCGCGGCCGACCGCGAGCATCTGCCGCTCGCCACCCGAGAGCGTGCCGGCGAGCTGCTCGCGCCGCTCGCGCAGCCGCGGAAAGAGCGCGTAGACCTCGCCGAGCGCCTTGCGGCTGTCGCCCTCGCCGAGGCGGAACAGCCGCCAGGCGCCGAGCAGCAGGTTGTCCTCGACCGACATGCTGCCGAACAGCGCGCGCGTCTCGGGAACGAGCGCCATGCCGGCCATGACGCGCTCCTCCATCGTCAGCAGGCCGATCGGCTTGATGTCGTAGTCGACCGTCCCGCGCGACGGCAGGGCACCCATCAGCGCGTTGAGCAGCGTCGACTTGCCGGCACCGTTCGGGCCGATGACGGTGATGACCTGACCGGCTTCGGCGGTGATCGACAGACCGTGCAGGACTTCGGCGCGGCCGTAGCCGGCGTGCAGGTCGCGTACGCGGAGCAGGGTCTTCGCTGCCATCGGTCAATGCTCCGTTCCCAGGTACGCCGCACGGACCGCCGGGCTCGCCTGCACCTCGTCGGGCGACCCTTCGATCAGCTTGGTGCCGAACTCCATCACGACGACCCGGTCGACGAGGCCCATGACGAGGTCCATGTCGTGCTCGACGAGAAGGATCGACAGTCCCTCGCCACGCAGCTGGCGCAGCACCTCGGCGAGGCCCTCCTTCTCCTTGAGGCGCAGGCCGGCCGCGGGTTCGTCGAGCAGCAGCAGCATCGGGTCGGCGCACAAGGCGCGCGCGATCTCCATCAGGCGCTGCTGGCCGAGCGCGAGGTTGCCGGCCTGCTCGTGCATCAGCTCGGCGATGCCGATCCGCGCCAGCTGCCGCTCGGCCTCGCGCATCAGCCGCCGCTCCTCCGCCCGGTCGACGCGCAACATCGCCGACGCGATGCCCTTGTGTCCGCGCCGGTGCGCGCCGAGCGCGACGTTCTCGAGCACCGTCATCGTCGGGATCATCTTCACGTGCTGGAAGGTGCGCGACACGCCGAGCGCGGCAATGCGCCGCGACGCCAGCGCGTCGATGCGACGGCCGAGCAGCGACACCTCGCCGCTGGTGGTCGGCAGCACGCCGGTGACGAGGTTGAACGTCGTCGACTTGCCGGCGCCGTTCGGGCCGATGAGGCCGAGGATCTCGCCGGCCCTCACGTCGAAGCTCACATCGTTGACGGCGACGAGGCCACCGAACTCCTTGCGCACTGACCGCACGTCCAGCACGACCTCGCCGTGCGCCGGTCGGGCCCGCTCCGGCAGCGGCTCGGCATCGGCCCAGTCCTTCTTGCGGTCGACCCGCGGCAGCCAGGACTCGACGAACGACCACACGCCGTCGCGCGCGTACTGCAGCACCAGCACGAGCAGGATGCCGAAGACGATGATCTCGTAGTTGCCGCTGGTGCCCATCAGCCTGGGCAGGACCACCTGGAGCTGGTCTTTCAGGATCTGCACGATGCCGGTGCCGACGAGGGCGCCCCAGACGTGGCCGACGCCGCCGAGCACCGCCATGAACAGGTACTCGATGCCCATGTTCAGGCCGAACGGCGACGGGTTGACGGTGCGCTGGAAGTGCGCGAAGAGCCAGCCCGAGACGCTCGCCAGCAGCGCCGCGATCACGAACGCCTTGACCTTGACGGCGTAGCTGTCGATGCCCATCGCCTCGGGCATCGTCGAGCCGCCCTTGACGGCCCGCATGGCACGGCCGGTGCGCGAATCGAGCAGGTGGATGACGGCGACGGCGGCGACGATGACGATCGCCCAGAGCAGGTAGAAGAAGGTGCGACCGGTCGAGAGCACGGTGCCGAAGAAGGAAAGCGGCGGGATGCCGAGGAGACCGTCGTACTTGCCCAGGAAGCCGAGGTTGCCGAGCAGGTAGAAGAGCGACAGCCCCCAGGCGATCGTCGCCAGCGGCAGGTAGTGGCCCGACATGCGCAGCGTGATCGCCGCGAGCACCAGAGACGCGACCGCCGTGAGCACGAGACCGATCCACACCGTGAGCCACGGCGAGACGCCGTAGGTGAGCGTCATGTAGGCAGCGGTGTAGGCGCCGATGCCGACGAACGCCGCCTGCCCGAACGAGGTGAGCCCGGCAATGCCGGTGAGCAGCACCAGGCCGATCACGACGAGCGTGTACAGGCCGATGTAGTTGGCCTGCGTGATCCAGAACTCGGGCACCGGCAGCTGCGGCAGCAGCAGCAGGAAGACGACGAAGAGCGCCAGGCCAGCGCGGCGCAGCATCATGGACGGCGCCCCTTCCGGCGCCCGTTGCTCACAGCTCGTCCTCCTCGTCGTCGTGGCCGCGCTGGAACGAGCGCCACAGCAGCACCGGGATGATGAGCGTGAAGACGATCACCTCCTTGAAGGCGCTGGCGAAGAACGAGCTGAAGCTCTCGAGCACGCCGACGAGGATCGCGCCGAGTGCGGCCGCCGGGTAGCTGGCGAGGCCGCCGAAGATCGCGGCGACGAAGCCCTTCAGGCCGATGAGGAAGCCCGAGTCGTAGAAGATCGTCGCGGTCGGGCCGATGAGCAGGCCCGAGAGCGCGCCGATGAAGGCGGCAAGACCGAAGCTCAGCTTGCCGGCGCCGTTGGTCGAGATGCCCATCAGGCGCGCGCCGAGGCGGTTGACGGCGGTCGCGCGCAGCGCCTTGCCGCGCAGCGTGCGCTCGAAGAACAGGAACAGGCCGACGATCAGCGCGATCGAGACGAGGAAGATGACGATCGTCTGGCCCGACAGGCTGACGGGGCCGAGCGAGAAGCGCGCGTCCCAGAAGCTCGGGTTGCGAAAGCCCTCGGCGCCGAAGAACACGAGGCCGAGCCCGGTCAGCGCGAAATGCACGCCGACCGAGACGATCAGCAGCACCAGCACCGTCGCGTCGGCCAGGCGCTGATAGGCGATGCGGTAGATCAGTGGGCCGAGCAGCGTGACGACGGCGAGCGCGAGCGCGCTCTGCACGAACAGGTTGAACTTGTGCGGCGCTGCCCACCACGTGACGGCGGCGACGGCGAGCGGCGGCAGCAGCGTCTTCGCGGCGACGACGGCGACGGCTGCCAGCGAAAGCCCGCGGCGCGCCGCCTTCACCGCGTCGAGCACCGTCGCGATCGCGGCGAGCGCGACCAGCAGCCAGACCGTTCCCGGAACCCGGCCCATCTGCAACATCGCCACCGTCAGCGCGCCATAGGCGACGAACTCGCCCTGCGGGATGAAGATGACGCGGGTGACCGTGAACACCAGGACCAGCGCGAGCGCCAGCAACGCGTAGACGGCGCCGTTGGTGACGCCATCCAGCGCGAGGATGCTGCTGGTCGCGAAATCGAGACCTAGCATCGGGCCCCCACGCTCCCGGGTACGGTCGCTGCCCCCCCGGGGGGCGCGGCCGGCCTTGGGAGCGGCCCGGCGGCCGGCCGGCCGCGTTGATCGACGCCGCTTTGACGGATCCGCATCAGTTCGCGATCTTCCAGTCGCCGTTGGACACCTGCAGCAGCACGCCCGTCTCCGGCGTGTAGCCGAAGTGGTCGGTCGTGGTCCCGTTGAGGACGCCCTGCGACACCGGCGTGCGGCCCGTCGTCTCGAACGCGTCCTTCAGCGCCTGGCGGAACTCGGGCGTGCCCGGCTTGCCCTTCTGCAGCGCGATCGGCACCGCCTTCTGCAAGACGATCACGACGTCGAAGGCGTGAGCGCCGAACTGGTTGGCCGAGCCCTTGCCGTTGGCCTTCTCGAACTCGGCGATGTACTTCATCCCGAGTTGCTTGCTGGCGTTCGATGCCGGCAGCCTGTCGGCGACCACCGCCGGGCCCGAGGAGACGTAGACGCCCTCGACGTCGGCGCCACCGACACGGATCAGGTCCATCGTCGCCGCGCCGTGCGTCTGGTAGATCTTCGTTTCTTCATCGGGTGTCTCCTGCTTTGGTTCGGATGGTCGACCGTGCGAGCTTCAGCTGCACATCGCCTTGATGTCGTCGGGAATCGGGATCGCGCGCAGCCGCTTCGGGTCGTCGGCATCGCGCACGACGAATGCGCGCGTCTCGCGGCCCTCGCAGATGAGCGTGTCGCCGCGCATGACGCGGTGCAGCTGCACCAGCACCTTGGCCTTCCAGGTCTCGACGCTGGTGTGGATCACGAGCTCGTCGGGATAGGTGGCGGCGGTGACGAAGCGGGTCGAGATCTCGAGCAGCGGAGTGCCGACGATTCCGCGCGTCCCCTCGAGCTCGCTCCAGGGCGGCAGCCCGCACTGCATGAAGAACGAGAGCGACGCGGCATCGATCCAGCGCTGGAAGTTCGGGTAGAAGACGATGCCGACCGGGTCGCAATCGCCGAAGGCGACGGTGACGCGGTGCGTGGTGGTTCGGGTCATGGCGGCAAGGAGTGGCATCAGGCGGCGGCGCGGCCGGCGGGAACGACAAGGTTATCGCCCACGCCCATGTACATCCGCACCACGTCGGCGTCGCGCCGCGCCAGCACCGCGCACTGGTTGATCGAGCCCTTGTCGGTGATCTCGCCGGCGTCGATCGACGGCGGGTCGACGAGCACCAGCGCTCGGGCGACGCGCGTCGCGCTGCCGGTGCCCTGCGAATGCAGCACGTCGACGAGGCGCTGGAAGAACGCGCACAGCTTCGGGTGGGCGAGCACGACGCGCATCGCTGCTGTCGCGTCGGCCCCGACGAAGGCACGGCATGCGTCGGGCCGCGGGAAGAAGAGCACGCCGACCTCGTTGCGGTTGATGCCGGCGATGACGACGTCCTGCACGATCGGGTCGCCGGCGGCGATGATCTTCGCGCGCAGCGGGCCGACCGAGACGAACGTGCCGGTCGCCAGCTTGAAGTCTTCGGCGATACGACCGTCGAAGGCGAAGCCCAGGCCCCGGTCGGCGTCGTCCATCGGCTTGGCGGCGTCGCCGCTCATGAAGAAGCCTTCGTCGTCGTAGCTCTCGGCCGTCTGCGCCGGGTTGCGCCAGTAGCCGGGCGTGACGTTCGGGCCGCGATAGCGGACCTCGCGCTTGCCGGCGTTCATGACCAGCTTCATCTCCACCCCCGGCGCCGGCAGCCCGATGTGTCCCGACTGCACACGGTGCGCGTTGGCGCAAATGGCGAACGGCGCGGTCTCGGTCATGCCAAGGCCGGTGAGCATGCGGATCCGCTCGCCGCGGTGCCGCGCGGCGACGGTCTCGAGCTTGTCCCAGACCGGCTGCGAAAGGCCGGCACCGGAAAAGAAGAACATGGTCACCCGCGACAGCAACGTCTCGCGCAGCTGCGGGTCGGTCTCGAGGGCGTTGGCGATCTCCTCGAAACCCTTGGGGACGTTGAAGTACACCGTCGGCGCGATGTCTCGCAAGTTCCGCAGCGTCTCGCCGATCAGTGCCGGCGTCGGCTTGCCTTCGTCGACATGGAGCGTGCCGCCGTTGTAGAGCGTGATGCCGACGTTGTGGTTGCCGCCGAAGGTGTGGTTCCACGGCAGCCAGTCGACGAGCACCGGCGGCTCGTCGCCCAGGCCCGGAAAGCTCTGCAGGATCATCTGCTGGTTGGAGCAGAGCATGCGCTGCGTGTTGATCACGCCCTTGGGCAGCTTCGTCGAGCCCGAGGTGAAGAGGAACTTGGCGATCGTGTCGGGGCCGACGGCGTCGTGCGCGGTGTCGACGGCGGCGGTCGGCTTCGTCCCGACGAGTTCGGCGAACGGCGTCGTCGCGCGGCCGTCGAGCTTGCCTTCGCCGAGGACGATGCCGACGTCGCGCTCGATGACCGCCGCGATCGCCTTCGCGTAGGTCGGCCCGCTCGCGTAGACGAGCCCGGGCGTCAGCACGCCGACGATGTGGCGCAGCTTGGAGTGGTCCTGCGAGAGCAGCGAATACGCAGGCGATATCGGCGACCAGGGCACGCCGGCGAGCATCGCACCGAGGCCGAGCAGGAAGTGCTCGATGTCGTTGTCGGAGAGGATCGCGAGCGGCCGCTCGACCGAGACGCCGCGGTCGATCAGCGCCTGCGCGATGCCGCGTGCGGCGGTCAGCGCTTCGGCGTAGCTCACCCGGCGCCAATCGCCGCTCGATCCGTCGGCGTTCCTCACGCGCTTGGCGATCACCGTGCGGTCGGGCGCGACGCCAGCCCAGTGCAGGAACCGGTCGGTCAGGCGCCTCGGGTAGTCGCCGAGCGGCTCGGTCGAGCGGACGATCGTGCTGCCGTCGGCGCGCTCCTCGAAAGTCGCCGTCAGCGACCCTCCGAGCCGCACCGGCCGGTAAGGCGCCTCCACGCTCACGACTTCTTCACCTTCGGCCCGCGGCCTTCGACGAAGGCGCGCATGCGCTCCTTGGCGGCGTCGTCGCCCTGCGCGATCGCCGCCATCCGCGACTCGGTGAAGAGGCCTTCGTCCTGCCCCATCTCGGCGATGCGGGGCAGGGCATGCAGCACGGCGTAGTTCGACAGCGGCGCGTTGCCGGCGATCTTTCGCGCCAGCGCCATCGCCTTCGTAAACCCTTCGCCGGCGCCGACGCGGTACTGCGAGAGGCCGGCCACATGCCCTTCGTCGGCGTCGTAGACGCGGCCGGTGAGCATCATGTCGGCCATCCGCGACACGCCGATGAGGCGCGGGATCCGCGCCGACCCGCCGCCGCCGACGAACAGGCCGCGCGAGCCTTCGGGCAGCGCGTAGAACGTGCTCGTCTCGGCGACGCGGATGTGGCACGCACTCGCCAGTTCCAGGCCGCCGCCGACGACGGCGCCGTGCAGCACCGCAACGACCGGCACGCGGCCGAACTGGATCTGACCGAACGCCGAATGCCAGGCGCGCGAATGCCAGATGCCGTCGGCCGTCGAGCGCTCGCC
>JBBSUK010000054.1:0-20380 GCA_038234975.1 Burkholderiales bacterium | reverse complement strand
GCGTACTTCACGCCCGGGTCGAGAACGCGTGCATAGGCCACCGGTTCGGCGTCGCCGTCACGCCAGGCGGCCAGATGGAACGCCTGCTCGTCGTGGCCATCGGCGTCGAGGAAGGGGCAGCCCTGCTCGACCACGAAGACGCGCTGGCGTGCGGCGTGGATGCGCTGCAGTTCGCGAACCGACAGCGCATCGAAGCGTCGCCAGCGCCAGTCGAGCGCCGCATGGGCATCGCCGACGTTCACCTCAACGCCGCCCGGCGCAGCGTCCGCGCGACGTAGACGAGCCCGGCCGCAGCGAGCAGCGCACACACGACCAGCGGAATCAGCACCTCGACCGGGCCGATCGCGTCACCCTTGAGCACCCGCGACATCAGCACGTTCTGCGCGAGCGCCGGAACCCAGAGGTGCCACTCGGATTCGCCACCCAGGTTGAACACCGAGAACAGCGGAGCGAGCGACACGACGAGCACCAGCACCGTCGCGCTCGCCTGCGCCTCCTTGAACGTCTTGCTGCGGATCGCCACCGCCATCAGCAGCGCCGCCAGCGCCGCCGCGAACGGCGCGAGCACGGCGAGGAAAAGCGCAGCCTCGACCCAGCCGTAGCGAAACATCGCCTGCAGCGTGTCGCTGCGCAGCAACCACTGGCTGGGCAAAAAGCTGAGCGAGCTCAGCAACGCGATCAGCATTCCGAGCGTGGCGACCGCGCCCCATTTGCCGACGACGATCGCCCAGCGCTCGGCCGGTGTCATCAGGAGCGGCTCGAGCGAGCCGCGCTCGCGCTCGCCGGCGGTCGTGTCGAGCGCCGCGCTCAGCGCTCCGTAGAGGACCGCCATCATCACGAAGAACGGCAGGATGCCGGTGAGCCGTGCCGCCCGGGTCTGTGCGTTCGCGAGGTCGCGCTCCTCGACCCCGAGCGGCTCGAGCAGCTGGACCGCGACGCCGCGCATCGCCAGGTTCAGCACGACCCGCTCCCTGCCGAACGCGCCGAGCAACTGCGCGAGCCGCGCGTTGCCGACCTCCGCGCGCTGGTTGCCGCTGTCGGAGACGACCTCGACCACCGGCGCGTCGCCGGCGGCCAGCTCGCGCTCGAACTCCTTGCCGACGACGACCACCGGGTCGCTGAAGCTGCCCTTGCGCAGCGCCGCCTCCCAGCCTTCAGGAGCCGGCTTGACGGTGTAGGTCTGGCGCTCGAGGAAGTTGACGAGGCTCGGCGCCTGGCCGATCCCGGCGACGTAGACCTCGCGCTTCTCGGCGCGCGCCTCGAGCGACGCGGTCAGGGCCGAGATGGCGACGAGCAGCAGCGGCCCCATGAGCACCGACGAGAGGAACACGGTCAGCAGCGTCCTGCGGTCGCGCAGCGCGTCGCTCAGCTCCTTGCGCAGGACGCAGAGCACGCGCGACACGGTTCCGCTCATGCCCGGGCTCCCACGTCGCGCGCCTCGGCCTCGAACGCGAGCTTCACGAACGCTTCCTCGAAGTCGCGCTCGCCGGTGCGCGCGAGCAGCTCGCCGACGCTGCCCGAGGCGACCGAACGGCCACCGGCGACGACGACGACGTGGTCGCACAGTCGCTCGACCTCCTGCATGATGTGGGTCGAGAAGACGATGCACTTGCCGCCGCCTTCGGGCGTGCGCAGGAAGCGCAGGTTCTCGCGCAGCGCCCGCGTGGCGAGCACGTCGAGGCCGTTGGTCGGCTCGTCGAGGACGATGTTCGCGGGGTCGTGCACCAGTGCCCGCAAGAGCGCGGTCTTCATCCGTTCGCCTTGGCTGAAGCCGTCGGTTCTGCGGTCGAGCAGCGGCGTCATGTCGAACAGGCGCGCGAGGTGCTCGGCGCGCGAGGACGCGGCGTCGCGCGAGAGCCCGTTCAGCATCCCGTAGTAGACGATGTTCTCGCGCGCGGTGAGCCGCACGTAGAGGCCGCGCGCGTCGGAGAGCATGCCCATGCGGGCGAGCACCTGGCGCGGCCGCGTCGCCACGTCGATGCCGTCGACCGACAGCGTTCCGGCGTCCGGGACGATGAGGCCGCCGAGCATGCGCAGCGTCGTCGTCTTGCCGGCGCCGTTGGGGCCGAGCAATCCGGTGATGCGGCCGGACTCCGCGGTGAACGACACGTCGCGGACCGCATGGACGCGTTCCCGCGCCGGCTTGCCTCGAGCCGACGGCCACCAGCGCAGCAGCGACCCCTTCGGACGCCGGGTGGCGCGCGCCGCGAACGACTTGGCGACACCGCGAACTTCGATCACCGCGACGCTCCGGATGCAGCCGCCGACGCGGCCGACGCCGCAGCGAACGCCGCGCCGACCGACACGAACGCGGGCGGACGCGGCACGGCGGCAGCGCAATCCGCATCGACGGCGAGGGCGTCGGCATCGGTCTTCGAGTCGATGAAGCGGAAGACGACATCGCGCATGCAGCCCAGCGTCATCACGCCGTGGCCGGCGTTGGCAACGACGATGCTGCGGGCTTTCGCGCCGAGTGCGCGTGCGGCGCGCTCGGCATGGCGTGGCGGCGTCACCGGGTCGATTCCGCCGCTCAGCAACAGTACCGGTGCCGGGCTTGCCGGGATCGCGTAGAACGCCTGCGGCACGGCGCCGCGTGGCCAGATCGCGCACTGGCGGCGGTACTGACGCGCGGTGCTGTCGCCGAAGATGGGGCTCGCGCCGGCGGCCGCCGCCGTGTCGAGCCGGGGCAGGTCCTCGGCGCAGATCACCGACAGGTGCATGCCGAGCGAGAGCCGGCTCGACTTGCGTGCCGTCAACGTCGCCGACAGTCCAATCAGCGGTGCCAGCTCGCCACGCGCCGCGGCGTCGACCGCCTCGGGCAGCGCCGCGGCGAGTGCCGGCGAGTAGAGCGCGCCAAGCACGGCGTTCGTCAGCAGGTCGCGGGTCAGCGTGAAGCGCTCGTCGCGGCCGGTGAGCGGATGGCGCGCCGTCACCTCGCGGGGCAGGGTCGCGAGCAGCGACGCCAGCCGCTCGCCCAGGCGCGGATGCGCCGACGCGCAGGTCGGCTCGGCCGCGCACGACGCGACCAGCGCCTGCCAAGCCGCCTCGTTGTCGACCGCGAAGCTCGCCGGCAGCACCATGTCGGGCGGCGCCACGCCGTCGAGAACCGCCCGGCGCACCCGGGTCGGGAACTGCCGCAGGTACTCCAGGCCGACGCGCGTGCCATACGAGCCGCCGACGAGATCGATCGTCGCGGCGCCGAGCGCGGCACGCACCGCGTCGAGGTCGCGGACCGCGATCCAGGTCGAGAAGAAGCCGAGGTCGGCCGCTTCCTTGACGTACGGGCGCTTCAACAGCTCCTGCTTGCAGGCCGCGACGAGTCGCATCTGCCGATCGGGCTCCGACTGTTCGGCGAGCGTCTCGTCCTGCGGATCCTTGCACGCGAGCGACGCGGACCGGCCGGTGCCGCGCTGGTCGACGAAGACGATGTCGCGCCGGTTCTGCAGCCGCGAGAACAGCGGCATCACCTGCGGGATCAGGTCGATCGCACTCTGCCCCGGTCCGCCGGCGAGCATGAACACCGGGTCGGGCAGCTTGTTGCGGGCGAGTGCCGGGACGACGACGTATTCGACCGTGATGCGGCCGTGGTCGGGTCGATCCGGGTCGAGCGCGCGCTCGACCGAACCGCACAGCACCCCGCCGCGCACGCCGGCGACGCGACAGTCGTGCAAGCCGGCGGCCGCGGTTGCAGCGCAGGCCCCGACGCTCGCGGCGAGCAGCAGCGCAGCCGTCGCCGCTCGAACCGCCGCTCGAACCGCCGCTCGAACGACGCGGCCCGAACCCAGGCTCATTCGCCCAGCGTGCGCTTCAGCTCACCGCTGTCGATGAGCCGGGCAATCTCGTCGGCGCCGCCGACGAGATTGCCCTTGACGAAGACCAGCGGAAAGGTCGGCCAGCCCGTCCACATCTTCAGCGCGTTGCGAAGCCGCCAGCCGCTGAAATAGCTGCCGTACTCCAGGTAGTGGTGGGCGACGGCGGCGGCGTCGAGCGCCTTGCGGGCCCGCCGGCAATGCGGGTTGCCGGCCATGCCGACGACGAGGACCGAATTCGTTCCCGCCGCCGCGTGCACGTTGTGGACGATGTCGGCGCCGAGGTTGGCGACCTTCTCGCGAACGGCAGGGTGCAGTCTGGCTTCTTCGAGGATGGCTCGGGGCATGGTTCGCACCGCGGTTCGCAAGGACGCGGCACGTTACCACCGCGCCCGTTCCCTCAAGGCGTCCTGGCGAGCGCGCCACGCTGGAAGTCGGCGGCCGCCTGCCGCAGCTCGGCGGTCGTGTTCATCACGAACGGCCCGTGCTGCGCGATCGGCTCGCCGAGCGGCTTGCCGGCGACGAGAAGGACGCGGCTCGGCGACGTCGCGGCGATCCGCACCCCCGATGCGCCCGGCTCGTTGCCGATCACCGCCAGGTGGCCCGCCTCGACCGCCGTCGCGGCCGGGCCGATCGTCGCCGCGCCGCGGTCGACATAGGCGAACGCGTTGTGCCCGGCCGGCAGCACCGCGTCGAAGACGGCGCCGGCCGGCAGCTCGACGTCGAGGACGATGGGCTCCGTGGTCGGCCGCGTCACCGCCCCGACGACGCCGCCGCTCTCGCCGGCGATGACGCGAATGCTCACGCCAGCGTCGGTCGTGTAGACGGGAACCGCGTCGGGCGGCACGTCGCGATACGCGGGCGGCTGCATCTTGTCTCGCCCGGCGAGGTTGACCCACAGCTGGAAGCCCGACATCCGGCCTTCGGTCTGCTCCGGCATCTCGGAGTGGACGATGCCGCGGCCAGCGGTCATCCACTGCACGCTGCCGGGTTCGAGCAGGCCGACGTTGCCGACGCTGTCACGGTGCCGCATGCGGCCTTCGGTCATGATCGTCACCGTCTCGAAGCCGCGGTGCGGGTGGCTGGGAAAGCCACCGATGTAGTCGGCGGCGGCATCGCTGCCGAAGGCGTCGAGCATCAGGAACGGGTCGAGCCGCTGCTGCAGCGGCTGGCCGAGGACGCGCGTGAGGCGAACGCCGTCGCCGTCCGACGTCGCCTGGCCGCGAATGAGCCGTTCGACGCTGCGCGAGACGAAGGAATCGGCGAAGGAGGGGGCGGTGGGGGCGGTCGTGGTGTTCATGCGTCGCATCTTGGGCGCGCTGCCGGCGGTGTCAACGCTGCCGCGCTGCACGCAGCGTTCAGACCGCGCGAATGCTGAGAGACCCGGCTCGCGCTGTAATGGGCGCCTCACGGCTTTCGACGACACACACCATGAAGCTCTACTTCTCCCCCGGCGCCTGCTCGATGTCCCCGCACATCGTCCTGCGCGAGGCCGGCCTTTCGTTCACGCCGGTCCAGGTCAACACCAAGACGCATCAACTCAAGGACGGCGGCGACTTCTACGCCGTCAACCCGAAAGGCTACGTGCCGGTGCTCGAGCTCGACGACGGCTCGCGCCTGACCGAAGGGCCGGCGATCGTGCAGTACATCGCCGACCAGGTTCCGGACAAGAAGCTCGTTCCCGCCAACGGCACGATGGAGCGCTACCGCGTCCAGGAGTGGCTCAACTTCATCACCAGCGAGCTGCACAAGGGCTACGGACCGCTCTTCAACCCGAAGACGCCCGACGAGTACAAGACGATGGCGAAGGCGAAGCTGATCGACCGCTACAAGTGGGTCGACGCGCAGCTCGAAGGGCACGACTACCTGATGGGCAAGGCGTTCAGCGTCGCCGACGCCTACCTGTTCACCATCACCAGCTGGGCCAAGCACCTCAGCCTCGATCTCGCCGCGTTCAAGAACGTCGGCGCGTTCATGAAGCGCATGTCCGAGCGGCCCGCGGTGCAGGAGGTGCTGAAGGCCGAGGGACTCGACAAGTGACAGGCGCGGGGCTCTCGGCGTGACGACGGTGCGGCTCGCGGCTCTCGCCGCGGCGAGCGCCCTCGCGAGCGCCGGGGCGACGGCGCAAGTGACGCAGCCGGGCAGCTACGAGGCCCGGTTCTGCGTCTCCAACCCGGCGAGCGCGCCGCCTTCGTGCGGCGCCGCGGCGTTCACCGTGCACGCGCCCGGCAGGGCGACGCTCCAGGTGTTCGACATCGAATACCGCTTCCGGCTGCGACGCTCGCAGCTCGACGTGACGCTGACGCAGGGCACGGTGCAGATCGACGAGTTCACCACCGACTACGCCTGGCGCGACGGCGCGCTGGTGTTCGACGACGCGCCGAAGAACGTCCGCTACGCGATCAGGCCGGAGGCGAAGCCGCGCTGACCGCATCGCCCGGCGCGAGCCGGGCCGCGGCGAGCAAGGCGCGCGTGTAGTCGGCCTGCGGCGCCGAGAAGATCGCCTCGGCGTCGCCTTCCTCGACCACCTCGCCGTCCTTCATCACGAGCACCCGGTGCGCCATCGCGCGAACCACGGCGAGGTCGTGGCTGATGAAGACGTAGCTCATCCGATGGCGCCGTTGCAGGCCCACGAGCAAGGTGAGCACCTGCTTCTGAACCGATACGTCGAGCGCCGAGGTCGGCTCGTCGAGCACCAGCAGCTCCGGCTCGAGGATGACGGCGCGGGCAATCGCGATGCGCTGCCGCTGGCCGCCGGAGAACTCGTGCGGGTATCGCGACGCGGCATCGGCCATGCCGTCTGCCGCGCCCAGCCCGACCTCGTCGAGCATGGCCAGCACCCGCGCCTCGCGATCGGCGCGCGACAGCTCGGGCCGATGCAGCGCCAGGCCCTCGCCGACGATGCGGCTGACCGTCATGCGCGGGCTGAGCGAGCCGAACGGATCCTGGAAGACGATCTGCATGCGCCGGCGCAGCGGCCTGAGCGCCGAGCGGTCGAGGCCGTCGATGCGCTGGCCGTCGAGCCGGATCTCGCCGGCGGCCGTCGGCAGCAGCGCCAGCAGGGCCAGGCCGAGCGTCGTCTTGCCCGACCCCGATTCACCGACGATGCCGAGCGTCTCGCCGCGCGCCAGCGTCAGCGTCGCGCCACGGACGGCGTCGAACGCCCGCTTGCCGAAGGTGCCATCGGGCACGTCGTAGGTGACGCGGACACCGGCCGCGTCGAGGATGCGCGGCGCATCGGCAGCGACCGGCGTCACGTCGCGGCTCGGCCGGCTGGCGAGCAGCTTTCGCGTGTAGGGATGCGACGGCGCCGAGAACACCGCCTCCGTCGCGCCGCTCTCGACGACCTTGCCGCGCTCCATCACGCCGACCCGGTGCGTGAAGCGGCGCACGAGGGCGAGGTCGTGCGTGATGAAGAGCAGCGCCATGCCCATCTCGGCCTGCAACGCGTCGAGCAGCTCGAGGATCTGCGCCTGGATCGTCACGTCGAGCGCGGTCGTCGGCTCGTCGGCGATCAGCAGGCGCGGCTTGCAGGCCAGTGCCATCGCGATCATCGCCCGCTGTCGCTGCCCGCCCGAGAGCTGGTGCGGCCACGCCTCGACGCGGCGCTGCGGATCGGGGATGCCGGTCTTCGCGAGCAGCTCGACGGCGCGGCGCTTCGCCTCGGCCGCACCGACCCGCTCGTGCAGCGTGATCGCCTCGGCGATCTGCGCGCCGATCGTATGCAGCGGGTTCAGCGCCGTCATCGGCTCCTGGAAGATCATGGCGATGGCGCTGCCGCGCAGCGCGCGCAGCTCGCGCTCGGGCAGGCCGCGCAGGTCGCGGCCGTCGAAGCGGATCGCGCCGGTCGTCTCGGCGCCGTCGACCAGGCCCAGCACCGACAGCGCGGTGATCGACTTGCCGGAGCCCGACTCGCCGACGAGGCCGAGTTTCTCGCCGGCGCCGATGGCGAGCGAAACGTCGTCGACGACGGCCTGAGCGCCGAAGCGGACCGTCAGGTGCTCGATCGACAGCAGCGGCGGCTCGGCCTCGCTCACGTTCGCCGCATCGCGATGCGAGGCTCAGGCCTTGGAGGCCGCCGGACCGCCGTCGAGCAACTGCCTGCATCCGGCACGGTCGTCGGCTGCCCTGGCGGCGCACATCGTGTCGAGTTCGCCGCGCAACCGCGCCATCGTGGCGGCATGCCGGCCGTCCTGCCCCCAGCCCGCGAGCTTGCGATTAATCCGCTGCAGCGACCTGCCGCTGCGCTGCGCAAAGGCGTCGGGCTGCCGCATCGCCTCGGCCCAGATCGCCCGCGTCGCGCCTTCGATCGCCGCGTCGTCGGCCGGTGCGAGGTCGACCAAGGCGCTGAGGTAGCTCGCGCCCCACTGCAACCGCGTCGCCGGGCCTTCGCTGGTCTCGTACGCCTTCGCGTACCACTTCAACGCGCCGGCGGCGTCGCCGCGCCGCCGGGCGTTGCCGGCAAGTTCGGACATCAGGTAGTAAGGCGAGTGGCTCTTCGCGAGGTTGGCCTCGAGGAGGGTGTCCGATTCGGCAGACAGGCCGGCGCGTTCGAGCAGGTAGGCGGCTGCGGTGATGACGGCCTGGCGCTCGTAGCCGTCGGTGATCTCGCCGTCGGCGCGGGCCACGTCGGCGCGCACGTCGGCGATGAGCCCGGCGGGCAGCGTCGGCACCGGCGCGGTCGCGCCCTTGGGTGTCTGCGGATCGTCGATGCGCGCCAGATCGACGCGCGAGATCAGCGCCTGCATGCGGTCGGCACGCGACAGCGATGCATCGGCCTGCAAGCGCTGCAGCGCCGCGTCGAACGCCGCCAAGACCTCGGCACGCTCCGGCCCCGGCGATGGCGCGAGCGCCTTCGAGATGTCGCCGGCGCTGTTGACGACAAGGTCGCCCTGTTCGTGCGTCTTCATCGTGTCGCCGAGCATGGCAACGACCTGCCGCCGTGTCGCCGCGTCGGCAACCGCGGGCACGGGTTGCCCCGGCTCGGCGGACTTCGCGTCGGCCATCGCGAGCGACTTCAGGCGCAGCCGCAGCGCCGTCTCCGCCAGCTCCGGAGGGCAGGCGGCAGCGAGCCGACCGAGCGTGCGCGCGACGGCGTCCTTGCCGACGACCTGCTCCTGGTCGGTGTCCCAGGAGTAGTACGCGAGCAGGCGCCAGTCGTCGGCGCGCAGCTTCGACCGCGACGCGCCGTCGGCGAGCGCGTCGGCGACGAGCGCCTTGACGGGCCGTGCCGCGTTCATGCCGAGGTCGAGCAGGGCGCCGTAGCGTGCCGCTTCGACCTCGCCCGGCAGTCGCGTGATCTCGTCGCCCTGCGGATTGAAGAGCACCATCGTCGGATAGCCGCTGACCTTGAAACGCGCGCCGAGCTTCTGCGCGCCGGGGCTGTCGCCGTCGACGTAGACAGGAACGAAGGCGCGCGAGCGCTCGATGAAGTCCTTCCGGTTGAAGAGCGTCGCCTTCACCTGGTTGCATGGCGGACACCAGGCCGCGCCCCAGTAGACGAAGAGCGGCTTGCCGGCCTGCTTGGCGAGCGCGAAGGCAGCGTCGACGTCGGCATCGCTCGAGGCGTGGCGCCAGGCGATGCCGTCGGCGGCGTCCGTCTTGGCGGCAGCGTGCGCATCGGCGGAAGGGGGCGGCGTCGCGGGCAGCGACGCTGGCGGCGCGGGCGGTCGCTGCTCGCAGCCTGCAGCGAACAGCACGGCGACGATCGCTGCGGCTGGAAGGGAGAGTCGACGAGACGATCGCATCACGCGTCCTTTCGGTCCGGGCCGCGACGCCGGCTGCGGCACCGCGATCGTCGCATCAATCGACCGGCGCCGGCGTCTCGCGAACCGGGTCGCGCGCCGAGCGCGAACCGAACTGCGCCAGCGCCACGCCGGCCAGCACGATCGCCGCGCCGCCGAGCTTGACCGCCGTGTAGCGCTCGCCGCCGACCGCCCACGCCACCGCGCCGGCCACCGGCGGCATGCCGTACATGAACGGCGCGGTGCGGGCAACGCCGCGCACCGCGTTGACCCAGCCCCAGACGATCCAGCCGATGAACGCGGAAATGATCACCGCATAGAAGGTCCCGGCCCAGACACCCGCAGACACGGCCGCCCAGTCGACCGCGAGCCCGGCCGGCAGGCTCACGGCGACCACCGGCGCGCTGCCGAGCAGCACGGCATACGTCATGACCGTGACGCCGCCGAGCCGCTCGATCAGCGGCCGCGACGCGACGGTGTAGTACGAGAAGCACGACGCCGCGACGAGCAGCACCAGGTCGCCGCCGCCCGCCTCCCAGCGGCCGCCGGCCAGCTTGTCGGACAGGAACACCAGCATCCCGACGCAGACCACCGCGACGCCGGCGAGCTGCCCGCGCGTCAGCCGCTCCTGGCCGAGGACGCGCAGGATGAGCAGCGTGAAGACCGGCCCGCTGGCGAGGATCAGCGAGCTCGAGAACGCGGTCGACCAGTAGATGCCGTAGGTCACCAGCCCGACGTGCAGCAGGTGGCCGACGAGCCCGAGCCGGGCGAGCGCGAACAGGTCGGCGCGCGAGACGCGCGGCCAGTGCGTGCCGTGGCGCCAGCACAGCCAGGCCGCCGCGACGAGCGGCATCGCGAGGTAGCGGACGAACAGGAAGCCGCCCGGGGTGAGCGCGCCGAAGACGACCTTCTGCACGCTGAAGTTGGCGCCCCAGGCGACGATCAGCACGAGCGCCGCCCACAACGCGTGGCGACGCTGCCGCTGGTCGAACGCGGCCGGCGCTGCCTCGCTCACGCCGACGCCGTGTCCGCGGCGTCGCCGGCACAGCCGAGCGGCGGCTGCGCATCCGCTGGGTGCCAGCCCTCGACCGGCGTCGCCCGCGCCAGCGCCATCCACAGCGCGAACGTCATGCGAGTCGGCCGGCGCGGCGCCGCACGCGCGACGACCAGCCGGTCCCGGGCGCAGACCAGCACCCCGCATTCGGGCGGAATCTCGTCGGGCTCGCCGATGCCCTCGGCGATCGCGTACCAGCACTCGCCGCCGAGCTGCTGGTAGGCCTCGCGCTTGGCGGGCTTGCGCAAGTCGGCGATGAGGTCCGATCGGCGCACCTTCACCTCGTGGACGATCGGTTCGAGCCAGGCCTCGACCGTGGTGTGGCGGACCGAGAAGACGTCCGGCATCGCGATCGACCAGCCGTCGCCGACCCTGGCGCGCACCGCGAGGCCGCGCCAGGCGAGGCGCCCGGCCCGCGTCATCTCGCAGGCGATGCGTTCGACCAGGCCCTCGTGTGCGTCGCGGCGGCGGCGGTTGGCCTCCAGCGTCTGCGCGAGCACGGCGATTCCGGCGTCGCTGACCCGCACCGTGTCGTGCCCGCGCGGGCCGCGCTCGCGTTCGAGCAGCCCGGCGGCGATCAGCTCGACCTCGACCGCGTCCTGCGACGGCCAGCCCGCCGACCGGTACACGTCGCGCAGCCGCCGCCGGTGCGCGACGCCGAGCCGAACCAGCGATGCCATCGATGCCAGCGAGCCGAGCGCGCCCGGCGCCGGATCGGGCTCGCGGGGAAGCGTGTCGTCGGGCATGGCTCGTGCTGCGTTTCGAGCCTTGCACCATAGCATCGGGCCATCGCCCCCATGTGTCGTCACGCCGCCCCGCAACCGGAAAGCCCGCCCATGCCGAACCGCTCCGACCGCCTCGTTTCCTTCGTTCGCGCCGCGATCGTCTTCGCCGCGTCCGCTGCCTGCGCGGTCGGCGCCGCCACGCCGGCGCAGGCACAGTCGAAGGTGCTCAACGTCTACAACTGGTCCGACTACATCGCCGAAGACACGATCAGGAACTTCGAGAAAGAGACCGGCATCAAGGTCAACTACGACAACTACGACAGCAACGAGATCCTGATGGCCAAGCTCGTGGCCGGCAACACCGGCTACGACATCGTCGTTCCCGGCTCGCACTTCGCCAAGACGCAGATCGAAGGTGGACTGCTGCAAAAGCTCGACCGCTCCAAGCTCACCCACTGGGGCAACCTCGATCCGACGCTGCTCAAGGCGCTGGCCAGTGTCGATCCGGGCAACCAGTACCTGGTCGACTGGATGTGGGGCTACGTCACCGTCGGCATCAACGTGCCGAAGGTGAAGGCAGCGCTCGGCGGGGTGCCGATGCCCGACAACGCCTGGAGCCTGATCTTCGACCCGAAGTACGCGAGCAAGCTCAAGGGCTGCGGGGTCAACTTCCTCGACTCGGCGTCGGAGGTGCTGCCGGTGGCGATGCTCTACGTCGGCAAGCCCGCCTACAGCAAGAACGCCGCCGACTACGACGCCGCCGCCGCGATGCTCAAGAGCGTACGCCCGTACGTGACGCGGTTCTCGTCGTCGGGCTACATCAACGACCTCGCCGGTGGGTCGCTGTGCGCCGTGATGGGCTACTCGGGCGACATCAACATCGCCCGCGCCCGTGCCATCGATGCCAACCCGAAGCAGCCGCCGACGATCGAGGCGCTCGTTCCCAAGGGCGGCGCAACGCTGTTCTTCGACACGATGGCGATCCCGAAGGACGCGAAGAACGTCGCCAACGCGCACGCCTTCATCGACTACATCCTGCGGCCCGAAGTCGCCGCGGCCATCACCAACAAGGTGTACTACGCGAACCCGAACGCGGCGTCGCTCAAGTTCGTGAAGAAGAGCGTCGCCGAGAACCCGACGATCTTCCTGTCCGACGCCGACAAGGCCCGCATGACGCCGCCAGACGCCGTGCCGCAGCCTATACGCCGCGTGCAGACCCGCATCTTCACGAATTTCAAAGCGGGGCGGTAGGGCCAGGCCCGTCAGTCGACTTTGACGCCCTTCCAGAACGCGACGCGACCCTTGATTTCCCGCGCCGCGTCGGCCGGCTCGGGGTAGTACCAGACGGCGTCGGCGTTCACCTCGCCGTCGACCAGCAGGCTCAGGTAGCTCGCCTCGCCCTTCCACGGGCACATCGTCTTGTGGTTGCTGAAGGTCGTGTACTCACGCTTCAGGCTGTCTTCGGGGAAATAGTGGTTGCCCTCGACGACGACCGTGTCGTCGCTCTCGGCGATCGTCGTGCCGTTCCAAGTCGCTTTCATGGCCGCGCTCCTCTCGATGCGAAACAGGGCATCCTAGCGGCTCTCTCCTCGGCCCCGACGTCGCTGCTTCGCCGGTGGCGCGTGGCTTGCCAGCACTTCCGAATGAATCCACTCTTCAAGCGCTTCGTCTCGGCGGGCAAGCTCATGCGCCGAGGCAATCTCGCCGCCGCGACGGCGGAGATCCAGCGGGCGATGCGAACGGCGACGAAGGCGGCGGCGGCGGCACGGCACCCGCCGCCGCAACCGGCGCCGCGCGCACCGCCTGTCCGCGGCCCCTTCGCTACGCCTGCAACGCCTGCAACGCCCGCACCGAAAGCCGACGGCGACGGGCAAGGTCGCGTCCTCGAAGGCACCTACCAGGGCGCGCTCGGCGCGCGCGCATGGCTGCTCTGCGAGCCCTCGGAGCGCCACGAGAAGGCGCCGCCGCTCGTCCTCATGCTGCACGGCTGCACGCAGAACCCGGCCGACTTCGCCCGTGGCACGCGCATGAGCGCGCTCGCCAACGCGCGCGGCTGGCCGGTGCTCTACGTGGCCCAGCCGACGCGGTCGAACGCGAACAAATGCTGGAACTGGTTCGTGCCCGCCGATCAGCATCGCGGCGCCGGCGAGCCGGCGCTGCTCGCCGCGCTCGTCGCCGAGCTCGCCGCCGCGCACGCATTCGACACCCGGCGCGTGTTCGTGGCCGGGCTGTCCGCCGGCGGCGCGATGGCGGCGACGCTCGCCCGTGAGTACCCCGATGCCTTCGTCGCCGCCGGCGTGCATTCCGGGGTGCGTCCCGGCGCGGCGCAGGATGTCGCGTCGGCCTTTTCGGTGATGCGCTCCGGCGCGCCGGTCAAGGGCAGCGATGCCGCGTACGCGCCGCTCATCGTCTTCCACGGCGACGCCGACCCGACCGTCGCCGTGGTCAACGGGCGCCAGCTGGTCGAGGCCGCGCTCGGCAGCGACACGTGGACGACCGCACGCGAGAGCGGCAGCACCGGCCGCGCCTGGGAACGCACCGATTACCGCAGAGTCGGCTCGCCCGTGGCACCGCCGCCGATCGAGCTCTGGATCGTGCACGGCGCGGGACATGCGTGGTCGGGGGGCGACGCAGCGGGCAGCTACACCGACCCGCGCGGGCCCGATGCGTCGGCCGAGATGCTGCGCTTCTTCGAGCAGCACGCAGCCGCGCGCATGCTCACCGACGCGGCGCCCGGCTGACCCGGCCGCCGCATCGGTCCGGGGCGAAGGGCTCTGCTAGAGTGCCCGCCCCGTGATCGCGCACAGCCTCCAAGCGGCGCCGACGCGGCGCTTCCCCAGCCGCCGCAGCCGAAGCCGCTTCCCGTCGGCGCTCGCGACCTTCACCACGTTCGCCGCCGCGACCCTGGCCGGTTGCGCCGGACTGCCCGAAGCGCCGCCGCTGCCCACCGACCCCGCCCTCGCGTCTGCCTGGCACGCAGCGCTGCCGCACAGCGGCTCGAGCAGCGGCCTGGCGCGCTGGTGGCAGCAGTTCGACGACCCGCTGCTCGACCAGCTCGTCGTCGCGGCCGACCGCGCGAACCCGACCGCCGCCAGCGCCGCATCTCGCCTGGAACAGGCCCGCGCAGCGCGCACGAGCGCCGGTGCCGCGCTCCTGCCGTCGGTCGACGGGTCGGCCGGCGCGAGCCGCGGCCGGCAGGACCTGACGCTGCCCGGCGTCGCCACCACGGCGAGCGCGGCGCTGCAGGCGTCGTGGGAGCTCGACGTGTTCGGCCGGGCCCGCGCCGGCGTGCGCGCCGCCGATGCGCGCCTTGCCGGCGCCGATGCGGGCTGGCACGACGCGCGCGTCACCGTCGCTGCCGAGACCGCGAACAGCTACGTGTCACTGCGCGCCTGCGAAGCGCGACTCGCGCAGGCCCGTCTCGACGCGAACTCGCGCGCCGAGACCGCCCGCCTCACCGGCCTGTCCACGCGCGCCGGCTTCGAGTCCCGCGCCAATGCCTCGCTCGCCCTCGCCAGCGCCGCGCAGGCGCGCACGCTGGTCACGCAACAGGCCGAGCAGTGCGAGCAGCTCGTCAAGTCCCTGGTCGCGCTCACGGCCATCGCCGAACCCGACCTGCGTTCGCGACTCGCGGCGAAGGACTCGACGATCCCCGAGCCGGCGACGATCGCCGTGCCGACCGTGCCGGCCGCCGCGCTCGCGCAGCGGCCCGACGTCCATGCCCGCGACCGCGACCTCGCCGCGGCGAGCGCCGACGTGTCGGTGGCCGAGGCGGCGCGGCTGCCGCAGGTGGCGATCGCCGGCAGCGTCGGCGTGGCCCGCTACGAGTTCGCCGGCGCCAAGCTCGACGGAACGACCTGGAGCCTCGGCCCGCTGTCGGTCTCGCTGCCGGTGTTCGACGCCGGCCGGCGCAACGCCGACGTGCGCGCCGCGCGCGCCCGCTACGACGAGGCCGCCGCGATCTACGCGGCGACGCTGCGCTCGGCGGTGCGCGAGGTCGAGGTCGCGCTCGTCGCCCTGCAGTCCGCCGCCGACCGACAGGCCGACGCGGCGATCGCCGCCGACCACTTCGACCGTTCCTACCGCGGCGTCGAGGCGCGCTACAAGAGCGGCTTCGCGACGCTCTTCGAGCTCGAGGACGCGAGACGCAGCGCCCTGGTGGCGCAGAACGCGCTGATCGACCTGCGGCGCGAGCGCGTCGCCGCGTGGATCTCGCTCTATCGCGCGCTCGGCGGCGGCTGGCGCCGCGCAGGAGACACGCTGGCCACGAACCCATGAACCCGAACCCCCCACCGTCGCGCCGAACCGCCGCGCTCGCAACCGTCGCCGTCGCGACCGCCTTCGTCGCATCGCTCGCCTGGCTGCACGCCTGGGCCGCCGACGAAAAGCCCGCGGTCGTGAAGCCCGCCCTCTCGGTGCAGGTGACGCAGCCGCAGCGCACGACGCTGTCGGTGCGCATCCCGGCCAACGGCAACATCGCCGCCTGGCAGGAGGCCAGCATCGGCACCGAGGCGAACGGGCTGCGGCTCGCGCAGGTGCGCGTCAACGTAGGCGACGTCGTCAAGCGCGGGCAGGTGCTCGCGACGTTCTCGCCGGAGACCGTCGAGGTCGACATGGCGCAGGCCCGTGCCGCCGTCGTCGAAGCCGAGGCGACGCTGGCCGAAGCGGCATCCAACGCCGAGCGCGCGCGCGGCCTGCAATCGACCGGCGCGCTCAGCGAAGCGACGATTGCGCAGTACCAGACCGCCGAGCGCACCGCGAAGGCGAGGCTCGATGCGCAGCGCGCGGCGTTTCGCGCCCGACAGCTTCGCGTCGGCCAGGCGAGCGTGGTCGCGCCCGACGCCGGCGTCATCTCGTCTCGAAGCGCCACCGTCGGCGCCGTGCTGCCGGCCGGCCAGGAGCTGTTCCGCATGATCCGGCAGGGCCGGCTCGAATGGCGCGCCGAGGTCCCGGCGTTCGACCTCGCGCGCATCGAGCCGGGCATGAAGGCGACGGTGACGGTCGCCGGCGGGCAGACCATCGCCGGCGTGGCGCGCGTCGTCGCGCCGACGGTCGACCGCGAGTCGCGCAACGGCCTCGTCTACGTCGACCTGCCGCATCCCGGCGCGGCCCGCGCCGGCATGTTCGCCAGCGGCGAGTTCGAGGCCGGCAGCGCCGCCGCGCTGACGCTGCCGGCGAGCGCGGTGCTGCTGCGCGACGGCTTCTCCTACGCCTTCGTCGTCGGCGCCGACTCGAAGGTGCGGCAGCAGAAGGTGAGCACCGGCCGCCGCTCGGGCGACCGCATCGAGATCACCGGCGGCGTCGCCGCGACCGACCGCGTCGCGCTCGCCGGCGGCGGCTTCCTCGGCGACGGCGACCTCGTCCGCGTCGTCGCGGCGCCGGCATCCACGCCCGCGTCCGCACCGCGCCGCTGAATCGACGCCCGATGGCGATCAACGTTTCCGCCTGGTCGATCCGCAACCCGATTCCCGGGGTGCTGCTCTTCATCATGCTGACGCTCGTCGGCCTGATGAGCTTTCGGGCGATGAAGATCCAGAACTTCCCCGACATCGACCTGCCGACGGTCACCGTCGTCGCGTCGCTGCCCGGGGCGAGCCCGGGCCAGCTCGAGACCGAGGTGGCACGCAAGCTCGAGAACTCGCTGGCGACGCTGCAGGGCGTCAAGCACATCTACACCACGGTGCAGGACGGCACGTCGACGACGACGGTCGAGTTCCGGCTCGAGAAGCCGACCCAGGAGGCGGTAGACGACGTGCGCGACGCCGTCTCGCGCGTGCGCTCCGACCTGCCGACCGACCTGCGCGACCCGATCGTCTCGAAGGTCGAGCTGTCGGGAACGCCGATCCTCACCTACACGGTCGCCTCGACCCGGATGGACGACGAGGCGCTGTCGTGGTTCGTCGACGACACCATCACGCGGGCGATGCTGTCGGTGCGCGGCGTCGGTGCCGTCAACCGCGTCGGCGGCGTCACGCGCGAGGTCCGCGTCGAGCTCGACCCGGCGCGGCTGCAGGCGCTGCGCGCCACCGCCGCCGACATCTCGCGCCAGCTGCGGCAGACGCAGCGCGAGGCGTCGGGGGGTCGCGTCGACCTCGGTGGCAGCGAGCAGTCGGTGCGGACGATCGCGACCGTGCAGTCGGCCAACGAGCTCGCGGCGATGGAGATCACGATGTCCGACGGCCGGCGCGTGCGCCTCGACCAGGTCGCGACGGTGAGCGACACGGTCGGCGAGCGGCGCTCGACGGCGCTGCTCGACGGCAAGCCGGTGGTCGGCTTCGAGATCGTGCGCACGCGCGGCGCTGGCGAGACCGAGGTCGCGGCCGGCGTGCGGGCGAGGCTGAAGACGCTCGAGGCCGAGCATCCGCAGACCACCGTCACCGAGGCGTTCAACTTCGTCGACCCGGTGCAGGAGAACTACGACGGCTCGATGCTGCTGCTCTTCGAAGGCGCCGGGCTCGCCGTGCTGGTCGTGTTCCTGTTCCTGCGCGACTGGCGCGCGACGCTCGTCGCGACGACGGCGCTGCCGCTGTCGGTGATCCCGGCGTTCTGGGCGATGTCGCTGCTCGGCTTCACGCTCAACGGCGTGACGCTGCTCGCGCTCTCGCTCGTCGTCGGCATCCTCGTCGACGACGCGATCGTCGAGATCGAGAACATCATGCGACACCTCGGCATGGGCAAGACGCCGTACCGCGCGTCGATGGAGGCGGCCGACGAGATCGGCCTGGCGGTCATCGCCACCACCTTCACGCTGATCGCCGTGTTCCTGCCGACGGCGTTCATGAGCGGCGTTCCGGGCAAGTTCTTCGTCCAGTTCGGCTGGACGGCGGCGATCGCGGTCTTCATGTCGCTCGTCGTCGCGCGGCTGCTGACGCCGATGATGTCGGCCTACGTGCTGCGGCCGCCGAAGAAGCCCTACGTCGAGGGCCGCTGGATCGCCATCTACATGCGCTGGGTCAAGGCGGCGCTGCGCCACCGCGTGCTGACGACGCTGGCCACGGTCGTCTTCTTCGTCGGCTCGCTGATGCTGCTCGGCACGCTGCCCACCGGCTTCATCCCGCCCGACGACCTGTCGCAGACGCAGGTCTCGATCGAGCTGCCGCCAGGCTCGACCTACGAGCAGACGCTCGCCGCGGCCGAGCAGGCACGCGCGATCGTCCAGCGCGACGCCGATGTCAAGCTCGTCTACACCGCGGTCGGCGGCGGCGCGACAGGCTCGGATCCGTTCGCGCCGCGCGGTGCGTCGGAGGTGCGCAAGGCGACGCTGACGATCAACATGACGCCGCGCGACCAGCGCCACGGTGTGCGCAAGCAGGTCGTCGAGCAGCGCCTGCGCGACGGCCTCACCGCGATCCCCGGGGCGCGCGTCAAGGTCGGCCTGGGCGGCGGCGCGGAGAAATACATCCTGGTGCTCGCCGGCGAAGACGGCCGCGTGCTCTCCGCGCATGCGAGGAAGGTCGAGCAGGAACTGCGCTCGATCCCCGGGATCGGCAATGTCGTCTCGACGTCGAGCCTGGTGCGGCCCGAGCTCATCGTCAGGCCCGACTCGGCGCGCGCCGCAGACCTCGGCGTGACGGCGACGGCGATCGCCGACACGCTGCGCATCGCCACCGCCGGCGACTACGACCAGGGGCTGGCCAAGCTCAACCTGTCGTCGCGCCAGGTGCCGATCGTCGTCAAGCTGCCGGCCGAGGCGCGCGGCGACCTCGCGCTGCTGTCGCGCCTGTCGGTGCCCGGCGCGCGCGGGCCGGTTCCGCTCGGCAACGTCGCCGACCTCGCGGTCGAGAGCGGCCCGGCGCAGATCGACCGCTACGACCGGCTGCGCAACATCAACTTCGAGATCGAGCTGAACCAGGTGCCGCTCGGCCAGGTCGAGAAGGCGGCGCTCGCCCTGCCGTCGCTGAAGAACCTGCCGCCGGGCGTGCAGCAGACGACCATCGGCGACGCCGAGGCGATGCAGGAGCTGTTCGGCAGCTTCGGCCTGGCGATGCTCACCGGCGTGGCGTGCATCTACGTCGTGCTCGTGCTGCTGTTCAAGGACTTCGTGCAGCCGGTGACGATCCTGGTGGCGCTGGTGCTGTCGATCCCGGGCGCCTTCCTGGCGCTCTTCCTCACCCACACGGCGCTCTCGATGCCGTCGATGATCGGCCTGATCATGCTGATGGGCATCGCCACCAAGAACTCGATCCTGCTCGTCGAGTACGCGATCATGGCCCGTCGCGACTTCGGCATGCATCGCATGGAGGCGCTGCTCGACGCCTGCCACAAGCGGGCCCGGCCGATCGTCATGACGACGATCGCGATGGGTGCCGGCATGCTGCCGATCGCGATCGGCCTCGGCACCGACCCGAGCTTTCGCGCACCGATGGCGATCGTCGTCATCGGCGGCCTCATCACGTCGACCTTCCTCAGCCTGCTCGTGATCCCGGTCGTCTTCACCTTCGTCGACGACGGCGTGCAGTGGCTCAAGCGGTTGTTCGGCCGACGCCCGCACGGCCAGGCGCCCGACCGGACGCACAGCGCGCATACGCCAGATCGCCAGGCTGGGTGACGGAGAAGCTCATCGCCAGCTACGATCCGGCGATCGCGAGGCGGCATGCCGAAGAGCTCGCTCGCATCCACAAACAGCAGCGGGCGCACGACATGGACCTCCTCGTTCTGCACGGACCGAACCTGAACCTGTTCGGCCGCCGCGAGCCGCACATCTACGGCACCACCACGCTCGCCGAGATCGACGAGCGCCTGCACGCGCTCGCCGGCGAGCTCGACGTTCGGCTGGAGACGTTCCAGTCGAATCACGAAGGCGCGCTGCTCGACAAGCTGCACGAGCGCATCGACACGGCCCGGGGCGCTCTCGTCAACCCGGCCGGCCTCACCCAGCATGGCGTGTCGCTGCACGACGCAATCAAGGCGATGCCATTCCCGGTGATCGAGGTGCACATGACCAACATCGCCGGGCGCGAGCCGTGGCGGGCTCACTCGATCATCTCGCCGGCCGTTCACGGCACCGTGCAGGGGTTCGGCTGGCGCTCGTACACCACGGCGCTGCGC
>JBBSUK010000053.1:0-20616 GCA_038234975.1 Burkholderiales bacterium | reverse complement strand
TCGACGACGACGTCCTTGTTGAACTCCTGGCGATAGTCGAGCGCGATCTGGCTGCAAAGCACGACCGCCTCGGGATCGTCGCCGTTCACATGCAATACCGGCGCTTCGATCATCTTGACGATGTCCGTGCAGTACAGGGTCGATCGCGAATCGCGCGGATCGGAGGTCGTAAAGCCGATCTGATTGTTGATGACGACGTGCACCGTGCCGCCGGTGTAGTAGCCCCGCGTCTGCGCCAGCGCGAGCGTCTCCATCACCACCCCCTGGCCCGCGAAAGCCGCGTCGCCATGAACGATGACGGGCAGGACCGCGCGGCCGTCGGCGTCGCCACGACGGTCGAGGCGCGCCTTGACCGACCCTTCGACGACCGGATTGACGATCTCGAGGTGCGACGGGTTGAAGGCCAGGCTCAGGTGAACAGGGCCGCCGTCGGTCGTGATGTCGCTCGAGAAGCCCTGGTGGTACTTCACGTCGCCCGAGGGCAGGTTCTCCGGCGCGGTGTGGTCGAACTCGGCGAACAGGTCCTTCGGCATCTTGCCGAGCGTGTTGACGAGCACGTTGAGGCGCCCTCGGTGCGCCATGCCGATGACGATCTCCTGCACGCCCTTTTCGCCGGCGCGCTGGACGAACTCGTCCATCGAGGCGATGAAACTCTCGCCGCCCTCGAGCGAAAACCGCTTCTGGCCGACGTACTTCGTGTGCAGGTAGCGCTCGAGGCCTTCGGCCGCGGTGATGCGCTCGAGGATGTGCAGCTTCTGCTCGACGGTGTACGTGGGCTTGGAGCGGATCGACTCGAGCCGCTGCTGCCACCAGCGCTTCTCGGCCGGGTCGGTGATGTGCGTGTACTCGGCGCCGATCGTGCCGCAGTAGGTCTCGCGCAACGCCTGCACGATCTGGCGCAGCGTCATCTGCTCGTCGGTCGTGAAGTAGGTGTTCGTGGCGCTGAACACCATGTCCATGTCGGATTCCGACAGGTCGTAGAACGCCGGCTCGAGCTCGGGGATCCTCGGCCGCTCCGTGCGCTTGAGCGGGTCGAGATCGGCCCAGCGGGCGCCCAGCGAGCGATAGGCAGCGATCAGCGACTGGACGTAGACCTGCTTGCGCGCCACGGCGAGCTCGTCGCTCGTGCTCTGTCGGCCGAACGCGTTGGCCTTGGCTCGCTGCGCGAACGACTCGACGACCGGAGCATGGGCGACGTCCCGGCTCGAGCTGCCGTCGAGGGCGGGAACATGCTGCAGCGCGTCGAAGTAGGCGCGCCAGTTGTCGGGAACGGAGCCGGGGTTGTCGAGGTAGGCCTCGTAGAGCTCCTCGACGTAGGGCGCGTTGCCGCCGAACAGGTACGAGTTCGCCCGGTACTCCTGCATCATGTCGTTCACCTTTCGCGCCGGTTTCCGGCGACAGAGTGGGTATGAAACCGCCGCGGCGCCGGCTCGGCCGGTCCACGACTCAGGACGCTCAGGTCACGCGGTCACTGTAGCACCCGCTCCTCGGCAGGCGCCCGGCATGGTCGTCACGGCCTCGTGCAGGAATCGATGCTCCGTCACAGGCGTGCCTTGGCCGCAGCGTATTCGGCGGCGAGGCGCTCGACGAGCACACGCGCCGGAACGATCTCCTTGACCGAGCCGATCCCCTGGCCGCAGCCCCAGATGTCTTTCCACGCCTTCTTGGCGTCGCCGCCGAAGTTCATCTTCGACGGGTCGCTCTCGGGCAGCGCGTCGGGATCGAGCCCGGCGGCGCGGATGGAGCCCTTCAGGTAGTTGCCGTGCACGCCGGTGAACAGGTTCGAGTAGACGATGTCGTCGCTCGTGCTGGCGCAGATCATCTCCTTGTAGCCATCGGGCGCGCGCGCCTCCTCGGTGGCGATGAAGGCGGAGCCGACGTAGCCGAAGTCGGCGCCCATCGCCCGCGCCGCGGCGACGGCGCCGCCGGTGGCGATCGCGCCCGAGAGCGCGATCGGTCCGTCGAACCAGTCGCGAACCTCCTGCACGAGCGCGAACGGGCTCTTCACCCCGGCATGTCCACCGGCCCCCGCCGCGACGAGAACGAGGCCATCCGCGCCCTTCTCGATCGCCTTTCTCGCGAAGGCATTGTTGATCACGTCGTGCAGCACGATGCCGCCCCACGCGTGCACCGCGTCGTTGACGTCGGTCCGCGCGCCGAGCGAGGTGATGACGATCGGCACCCTGTAGCGCGCACAGGCGGCCATGTCGTGATCAAGGCGGTCGTTGCTCTTGTGCACGATCTGGTTGATCGCGAACGGCGCGGCGGGCCGGTCGGGGTGCTCGCGATCCCAGGCGGCGAGCGACTCCGTGATCTCGGCGAGCCAGCCGTCGAGCTGCTCGGCGGGTCGTGCGTTGAGTGCCGGCATCGAGCCCACGACGCCGGCCGTGCACTGCGCGACGACGAGCTTGGGGTTGCTGATGATGAAGAGCGGCGCGCCGATGATCGGCAGCGGCAGCTTCTGCAGGACGGGCGGCAGGGGCATCGAGCCGGCTTTCGGGAGGGGGGTTGTGACGGGCGGGGTGGCTCTCGGCTCAGAACGCCTCGATCGCCATCGCCGTGACGCTTTCGGCGCCCTCGACGATCGCGTTTCGCTGGCCCTGCGCACGCGAAAGGATGTGCTCGGCGTAGAAGCGCGCCGTCGCGACCTTGGCGTCGAGGAAGGCGCGATCACCGTCGCCAGAGGCGAGCAAGCTTTCGGCGGCAAGAAGCGCGCGCGCCATCTGCCAGCCGGCGACGAGGTTGCCGGCCAGCATCAGGTAGGGCACCGAGCCCGCGTAGGCGGCGTTCGGATCGGCCTTGGCCGCCTTGGCGATGAACGCGACCGATTCCTCGTACGCCGCGCGAGCTTCGCGCAGTCGCTTCTGCACCGACCGCGCCGCGGCGCTCGTCGCCGCGCCCAGCGTCTCCTCGGTCGCCGCCACCTGCTGCGCGACCGCGAGCGCAGCCTTGCCGCCGTCGCGCGCGGTCTTGCGCCCGACGAGGTCGTTGGCCTGGATCGCCGTCGTCCCCTCGTAGATCGTGAGGATTCTCGCGTCGCGCAGGAGCTGGGCCGCACCGGTTTCCTCGATGAAACCCATGCCGCCGTGCACCTGGATGCCCAGGCTCGCGACCTCGATGCTCATCTCGGTGCTGTAGCCCTTCACCAGCGGCACCAGGAACTCGTAGAACGCCTGGTTCTGCTTGCGGGTCTCTTCATCGGTGGCGTGGTGCGCCGCGTCGAAGGCCGCCGCTGCCACGATCGCCATCGCCCTGCAGCCTTCGGTCAACGCCCGCATCGTCATCAGCATGCGGCGCACGTCGGGGTGGTGGACGATGGTCGCGCTTCCCGCCACCGAGCCGTCCACCGGCCGCGACTGCACGCGCTGCTTCGCGTACGCCGCGGCCTTCTGGTAGGCCCGCTCGGCGATCGCGATGCCCTGCATGCCGACGGCGTAACGGGCCGCGTTCATCATGATGAACATGTATTCGAGGCCGCGGTTCTCCTCGCCGATCACGGTGCCGATGGCGCCGGGACCGTCCAGGCCTTCGCCGCCCTGGTCGCCGAACTGCAGCACCGCCGTCGGGCTGGCCTTGATGCCGAGCTTGTGCTCGATCGAGACGCACCAGGCGTCGTTGCGGGCACCGAGTTGACCGTCGGGGCCGACGAGGAACTTCGGAACCAGGAACAGCGAAATGCCCTTGACGCCCTCGGGCGCCCCGACGACTCGCGCCAGCACGAGATGGACGATGTTCTTCGCCATGTCGTGCTCGCCGTACGTGATGTAGATCTTGGTGCCGAAGATGCGGTAGCGGCCGTCGCCCAGCGGCGCGGCGCGGGTGCGCACGAGCGCCAGGTCACTGCCGGCCTGCGGCTCGGTGAGGTTCATCGTCCCGGTCCACTCGCCGGAGATCATCCTCGGCAGGAACATCTGCTGCTGCTCGGGCGTGCCGGCGGTGAGCAGCGCCTCGATCGCGCCGTCGGTCAGCAGCGGACACAGCGCGAAGCTCAGGTTCGCGCTGTTGATCATCTCGATGCACGCGGCGCCGATCGTCTTCGGCAGGTTCTGGCCACCGAACGCCGACGGATGCTGCAGGCCCTGCCAGCCGGCCTGAGCGAACTGCGCGAACGCTTCCTTGAAGCCCGGCGTCGTCGTCACTTCGCCGTCGTGCCAGCTCGACGGGTGAATGTCGCCCTCGCGGTTGAGCGGCGCCAGCACCTCGGCCGAGAACTTCGCGCATTCCTCGAGCACGGCCGCTGCCGTGTCGAGCCCGGCGTCGTCGAAGCCCGGAAGCGCCGCGACCGCGTCGAGCTCGGCAAGCTCCTTCATGCAGAACAGCATGTCCTTTATGGGGGCGGCGTAGCTCATCTCGACCTCCTTCTGATCGCGCGTCGACGCGAAAACGAAAGCCCGCTTTCCGAGTGATCGGACGAGCGGGCCCGGGCGCGCGTGACGAAACGCCTCAGAGCGCCTTCACCATCTCGGGCACCGCGGTGAACAGATCCTGCTCGAGGCCGTAGTCGGCAACGCCGAAGATCGGCGCTTCGGCGTCCTTGTTGATCGCGACGATGACCTTCGAGTCCTTCATGCCGGCCAGGTGCTGGATCGCACCCGAGATGCCGATGGCGACGTAGAGCTGCGGCGCCACGATCTTCCCGGTCTGCCCGACCTGCCAGTCGTTCGGCGCATAACCCGCGTCGACCGCGGCGCGGCTGGCGCCGAGCGCCGCGCCGAGCTTGTCGGCGAGCGGCGTCAGCACCTCGTTGAACTTCTCCTCCGAGCCGAGTGCGCGACCGCCGGAGACGATGACCTTGGCCGACGTCAGTTCGGGACGGTCGAGCTTGGCGATCTCCGAGCCGACATAGCTCGACGTCCCGGAATCGGCCACGGCTTCGGGCATCTCGATGGCGGCCGAGCCGCCGGTTGCCGCCGCCGGGTCGAAGCCGGTCGTTCGCACCGTGATCACCTTGACCGCGTCGAGGCTCTGCACCGTCGCGATGGCGTTGCCGGCGTAGATCGGGCGATCGAAGGTGTCGGGCGACTCGACCCTGATGATGTCGGAGATCTGGCCGACGTCGAGCTTGGCAGCGACGCGCGGCGCCACGTTCTTGCCGGCGGCGGTTGCGGGGAAGACGATGTGCGAATAGTCCTTCGCGACCGCGAGCACCTGCGCCGCCATGTTCTCGGCGAGGCCGTGCGCCAACGACTCGCCCTCGACGTGCAGCACCTTGGCCACGCCCACGATCGCCGCCGCCGCCTTCGCGGCGCCCTCGGCGCCCTTCCCTGCGACGAGCACGTGCACGTCGCCGCCCATCTGCGACGCGGCGGTGACGGTGTTGAGCGTGGCCGGCTTGATCGACGCCTGGTCGTGCTCGGCAATGACGAGGGCGGTCATGCCCGTTCCGCCCGACCGTTCCGAAGAAGGCACTGGCGCGACCCCTCGGGGGGCAGCGCGCTACGCGAGCGTGGGGGCTGCATCATTCAGATCACCTTCGCTTCGTTCTTGAGCTTGGCCACCAGCGTCGCGACGTCGGGCACCTTGACGCCGGCACCGCGCTTGGGAGGCTCGCTCACCTTGAGCGTCTTCAGATGGGGCTTGACGTCGACGCCCAGGTCAGCCGGCTTCATGACGTCCATCTGCTTCTTCTTGGCCTTCATGATGTTGGGCAACGTCACGTAGCGCGGCTCGTTGAGGCGCAGGTCGGTCGTGACGACGGCCGGCAGCTTCAGCTTCTCGGTCTCGAGGCCGCCGTCGACCTCGCGCGTGACGGTGACATGGCCATCGGCCACTTCGACCTTTGACGCGAACGTCGCTTGCGGGTAGTCGGCCAGCGCGGCGAGCATCTGCCCGGTCTGGTTGCAGTCGTCGTCGATCGCCTGCTTGCCGAGGATCACGAGGCCGGGCTGCTCCTTGTCGACGATCGCCTTGAGCAGCTTGGCGACGGTCAGCGGCTGCAGTTCGTCGGTCGTCTCGACGAGGATCGAGCGATCGGCGCCGATCGCCATCGCCGTGCGCAGGGTCTCCTGGCACTGCGTGACGCCGCACGAAACCGCGATCACCTCGGTCGCGACACCCTTCTCCCGAAGCCGGACCGCCTCCTCGATGGCGATCTCGTCGAATGGGTTCATGCTCATCTTGACGTTGGCGATGTCGACTCCGGAGCCGTCGCTCTTGACGCGCACCTTGACGTTGTAATCGACGACGCGTTTGACGGGGACGAGGATCTTCATGGGCTGAACGACGCAAGAGCGGAAAAGAACGACCGTGCGATTCTAGTCAGGCGAACGATGACCCCGCGCCTATGATCCGGCGCCGGCCCGGGTGGCGAAACCGGTAGACGCAGCGGACTTAAAATCCGCGGCCGCGAGGCATGCGGGTTCGAGTCCCGCCCCGGGTACCAGATGCTCGGCTCGCCGTCAGCGCGCGATGCGCTCGACCGACCACGAGCGAGGCGATCCACGCGTCGAGCCACTCGGCCGGAACGCCGAGCCTTCGGTAGTCGTGAAACGCCGCGTCGACGCCATGTTCGGCGGCCCCCGCCCGCGTTGGCTTCACGGTGTCGCAGTTGGCGATGCCGTAGAGCGCGATGGTCGTCATGGGTCTGGAGGCGCGGGCCGGAGTCGAACCGACCTACTCGGATTTGCAATCCGGTGCATAACCGCTTTGCTACCGCGCCGCTCTGATCTAAAAAAACGGGAAGCCGAGGCTTCCCTTCTTCTTGTCTGGAGCGGGAGAAGAGTCTCGAACTCTCGACCTCAACCTTGGCAAGGTTGCGCTCTACCAACTGAGCTACTCCCGCATCGCCCGATCGCGCCACGAAGGCTCGTCGGGAGGGCGGCAGTATAGCCGCCCGCCCGCCTTCGCTGCCCGTCGCTCAGTGCGTCGTGACGCCGTCGACCGGCTTCGCCACGTCGGCAGTCGCCGCAACAGCGACAGCCTCGGCCGGCTTGACCGGCTCCTCGTCGGGCAGCGGCTGCGGCGCCGTCTCGAGCGCGAGCTCGAGCACGCGGTCGATCCACCTCACCGGAACGATCTCGAGCTGGTTCTTCACGTTCTCGGGAATGTCCTGCAGGTCCTTGACGTTGTCCTCGGGGATGAGAACCGTCTTGATGCCGCCGCGGCGCGCCGCGAGCAGCTTCTCCTTCAGGCCGCCGATCGCCGTGACCTCGCCGCGCAGCGTGATCTCGCCGGTCATCGCCACCTGCGCCTTGACCGGGATACCGGTGAGCGCAGAGACGAATGCCGTCGTCATCGCGACGCCCGCGCTCGGGCCGTCCTTCGGGGTCGCACCGTCGGGCACGTGGATGTGCACGTCGCGCTTCTCGAACAGCTCGTCCTTGATGCCGAGGCGCCGCGCTCGGCTTCTCACCACCGAACGTGCCGCCTCGACCGACTCCTTCATCACGTCGCCGAGCTGACCGGTGCGGATGATGTTGCCCTTGCCCGGCATCGTCGCGGCCTCGATCGTCAGCAGGTCGCCGCCGACCTCGGTCCACGCCAGGCCCACGACCTGGCCGACCTGGTTCTCCTTCTCGGCATGGCCGAAGTCGAACTTGCGAACGCCGAGGTAGTCGTTGAGGTTGTCCTCGACGACGACGACCTTGCCCTCGACCTGCTTCAGCTGCATCGCCTTGACGACCTTGCGGCAGATCTTGGAAATCTCGCGCTCGAGCGAGCGAACGCCGGCTTCTCGGGTGTAGTAGCGAACGATGCCGCGCACCGCGCTCTCGGTGATCTCGAGCTCGCCGTCGCGCAGGCCGTTGTTCTTCTCCTGCTTGGGCAGCAGGTAGCGCAACGCGATGTTGATCTTCTCGTCCTCCGTGTAGCCCGACAGGCGGATGACCTCCATCCGGTCGAGCAGCGCCGGCGGGATGTTCATCGAGTTCGACGTGGCGATGAACATCGTGTCCGACAGGTCGAAGTCGACCTCGACGTAGTGGTCGGCGAAGGTGTGGTTCTGCTCCGGGTCCAGCACCTCGAGCAGCGCCGACGACGGGTCGCCGCGGAAATCCATGCCGAGCTTGTCGATCTCGTCGAGCAGGAACAGCGGGTTCCTCGTGCCGACCTTGGCCAGCGACTGCAGCACCTTGCCCGGCATCGAGCCGATGTAGGTGCGGCGGTGGCCGCGGATCTCGGCCTCGTCGCGCATGCCGCCGAGCGCCATGCGGACGAACTTGCGGCCGGTGGCGCGCGCCACGCTCTGGCCGAGCGAGGTCTTGCCGACACCCGGAGGCCCGACCAGGCACAGGATCGGCGACTTCACCTTGTCGACACGCTGCTGCACCGCGAGGTACTCGAGGATCCGGTCCTTGACCTTCTCGAGGCCGTAGTGGTCTTCGTCGAGCACCTGCGCCGCGAAGGCGAGGTCGTGCTTGATCTTCGTGCGCTTCGACCACGGCAGGTTGACCAGCGTGTCGATGTAGTTGCGAACGACCGTCGCCTCGGCCGACATCGGCGACATCAGCTTGAGCTTCTTGAACTCGGACTCGGCCTTCTTCTTGGCCTCCTTGGTCATCTTGGCGGCGACGATCCTCTTCTCGAGCTCCTCCATGTCGGCGCCCTCTTCGCCGTCGCCGAGCTCCTTCTGGATCGCCTTGACCTGCTCGTTGAGGTAGTACTCGCGCTGGCTCTTCTCCATCTGCCGCTTGACGCGACCACGGATGCGCTTCTCGACCTGCAGGATGTCGACCTCGTGCTCGAGCTGCTCGAGCAGCTTCTCGAGCCGCTTGTCGACGGCGACGAGGTCGAGCACCGACTGCTTGTTCTCGAGCTTGAGCGGCAGATGCGCGGCAATGGTGTCCGCCAGACGCCCGGCGTCGTCGATGCCGGCGATCGAGGTCAGGATCTCCGGCGGGATCTTCTTGTTCAGCTTGACGTACTGGTCGAACTGCTGGGTCACGGCGCGGCGCAGCGCCTCGACCTCGCTCTTGGTGTCGACCTCGGGCGGCACCGGCGTGACGTCGGAGACGAAGTACTCGCCGTTGTCGGTGACCGAGTGCGTCGTCGCGCGCTGCACGCCCTCGACGAGCACCTTCACCGTGCCGTCGGGGAGCTTGAGCATCTGCAGGATCGACGAGACGCAGCCGACCTCGAACATGTCGTCGGGCTTGGGCTCGTCCTTGCCGGCGGCCTTCTGCGCGACCAGCATGATCTGGCGGCCGGCCTCCATCGCGACCTCGAGCGCCTTGATCGACTTCGGCCGCCCGACGAACAGCGGGATGACCATGTGCGGGAAGACCACCACGTCGCGCAGGGGCAGCAGCGGCAGCGTGATCTTCTCGGCGGGCAGAACGGGGTGTCCGGACATGGGGGTGGATCCTTTCTCGTGCCGAGTTGGGGGCCGAGCGGGTGAATTAAAAGGGCGGCGCCGGAATCGTGATCCGGAGAAAAGACGGCCCGAACGGTGAGGTTTCGGGCGCCGGCGTCATCGAAAGACGCCTAGGCGGAGAACTTCGCCGGCTCCCGATACACGAGGAGCGGCTTGGCTTCGTCCTGGATGGTGTGCTCGTCGAGCACCACCTTGGCGACGCCGTCGAGCGTCGGCAGCTCGAACATGGTGTCGATCAGCGACTGCTCCATGATGGACCGAAGGCCGCGCGCGCCGATCTTCCTCGCCAGCGCCTTCTTGGCGATGGCGACCAGCGCCGAGGGCCGGATCTCGAGCTCGACGCCGTCCATGGCGAACAGCTTCTGGTACTGCTTCACCAGCGCGTTCTTCGGCTCGGTGAGGATGCGCACCATCGCCTCCTCGGTCAGCTCGCCGAGCGTGGCGACGACCGGCAGGCGACCGACCAGCTCGGGGATCAGCCCGAACTTGATCAGGTCCTCGGGCTCGACCTCGCGGAAGATCTCCGCCGCGCGCTTCTCCGACTTCGAGCGAACGTCGGCGCCGAAGCCGATGCCCGACTTCTCGCTGCGGTTCTGGATCACCTTCTCGAGGCCGTCGAACGCGCCGCCGCAGATGAACAGGATGTTGGTCGTGTCGATCTGCAGGAAGTCCTGGTTTGGATGTTTACGACCGCCCTGTGGCGGAACAGAGGCCATCGTGCCCTCGACCAGCTTCAACAGCGCCTGCTGCACGCCCTCGCCCGACACGTCGCGCGTGATCGACGGGTTGTCGGCCTTGCGGCTGATCTTGTCGATCTCGTCGATGTAGACGATGCCGCGCTGTGCCTTCTCGACGTCGTAGCCGCAGTTCTGCAGCAGCTTCTGGATGATGTTCTCGACGTCCTCGCCGACGTAGCCGGCTTCGGTGAGCGTCGTCGCGTCGGCGATGACGAAGGGAACGTTGAGCAACCGGGCCAGCGTCTGCGCGAGCAGCGTCTTGCCCGAGCCGGTCGGGCCGATCAGCAGGATGTTGCTCTTGGCGAGCTCGATCTCGTCCTTCGCGCGGCCCATGTGCTTGAGCCGCTTGTAGTGGTTGTAGACGGCGACGGAGAGCGCGCGCTTGGCGACCTCCTGGCCGATCACGTAGTTGTCGAGGCTGCGCTTGATGTCGCTCGGGATCGGCAGGTCCGACTTCTGTGCCTTGGCGTCCGTCGACTCGGCCGGGACCTCGTCGCGGATGATGTCGTTGCACAGCTCGATGCACTCGTCGCAGATGAAGACCGACGGGCCGGCAATGAGCTTCTTGACCTCGTGCTGGCTCTTGCCGCAGAACGAGCAGTAGAGAACCTTCTCGCTCGAGGAACCTTTTTTCTCGGCCATGCGGATCGGTGCGGTGCGGCTGAGCTGCGTTCGTGGAAAGATGATAGTGGATTGCCCCAGCGCCCCGGGCGCCGCTGTGGCGTCAGGGCGTCGAAATCGCCTTGCCCCGGTGCTCGAGCACCTGGTCGATCAGCCCGTAGGCCTTCGATTCCTCGGCATCCATGAAGAAATCACGCTCCATGTCGGAGCGTATCTTCTCGATCGGCTGGCCGGTGCGCTCGGCGTAGATCTTGTTGAGCTGCTCGCGCGTCTTGAGGATCTCGCGGGCGTGGATCTCGATGTCGGTCGCCTGCCCCTGCGCGCCACCCGACGGCTGGTGGACCATCGTCCGCGAGTTCGGCAGCGAGAACCGCTTGCCCTTTGCGCCCGCCATCAGCAGGAACGAGCCCATGCTCGCCGCCAGACCCATGCACAGCGTCGACACGTCGGGCTTGATGAACTGCATCGTGTCGTAGATCGACAGCCCCGCGCTCACCGAGCCACCCGGCGAGTTGATGTAGAGGTGGATGTCCTTGTCGGGGTTCTCGCTCTCCAGGAAGAGGAGCTGGGCGACGACGAGGTTGGCGGTCTGGTCGTTGACCGGTCCGATCAGGAAAATCAGCCGCTCGCGCAGCAGGCGACTGAAGATGTCGTAGGCGCGCTCGCCGCGCCCCGACGTCTCGATGACCATGGGCACCATGCCCAGGCCGGTGGTCTCAAGTGCGCTCATGGTTCGAAGGATCCCGGTTACTGGCCCGCCATCAGTTCGTCGAAGGGTACCGGCTTGTCGGTCACCTTCGCACGCTCGAGGACGTAGTTGGCGACATTGTTCTCGACCACAACCGCCTCGACCTCGGCCATCCGCTGCCGATCGGTCAGGTAGTAGCGCATCACCTCGGCGGGCTTCTCGTAGCTCTGCGCCATCTCCTCTATGTGGGTACGCAGCTGCTCGGGCTTGGCCTGCAGGTTCTCCTTGCGCACCAGCTCGCCGACGACGAGACCCAGGCGCACCCGGCGCTCGGCCTCGCCTTCGAACATCTCGGCGGGAAGCTGCGCGGTGTCGGCGTCCTTCATGCCGCGCTTCTTCAGGTCGGCCCGCATCTGCTCGACCATGCGCTCGGTCTCGCCCGCGACCAGCGCCTTCGGCACGTCGAGCTCGGCGCTCTTGACGAGCGCCGCCATCACGTTCTGCTTGTTGCGCGCCTGCATGCGGAACTTCACCTCGCGCTCGAGGTTCTTGCGCACGTCGGCGCGCAGCGCCTCGACCGTGCCACCGCCCTCGGTTCCAACTCCGGCCAGCGACTTGGCGAACGCCTCGTCGACCTCGGGCAGCCTCTGCGACTCGATCTTCTTGATGGTCACCAGGAAATCGGCTTCCTTGCCCGCCACGTCCTTGCCCTGGTAGTCGGCCGGAAACTGCAGCGGGAAGGTCTTCGAGTCGCCGCTCTTCATGCCGCGCACGGCCGCATCGAACTGCTCGAGCATCTGGCCTTCGCCGATGACGAACTGGAAATCCTCCGCCTTGCCGCCGTCGAACGGCGTGCCGTCGATGGTGCCGGCGAAGTCGATCGTGACGCGATCGTCCACCGCGGCGGGCTCGGCCGCAGGCCGCTGCTGGAACGTCCGGCGCTGCTTGCGCAGGATGTCGATCGTCTTGTCGACGGCTTCCTCGCCGACCTCGGTCGACACCTTCTCGACCTCGGCCGCCGACAGGTCGCCGAGCTTGATCTCGGGATAGACCTCGAAAGTCGCGTCGAAGGCGACCTCGCCTTCCTTCGCCTCTTCCTTGCTCGTGATGCGTGGCGCGCCGGCGACGCGCAACTTGGCCTCGCTGACGGCGTCGCTGAAGACCTTGCCGACCTTGTCGTTGAGCACCTCGTTCTGCACGCTCCAGCCGTAGCGCTGCGAGACCACGCTCATCGGCACCTTGCCGGGGCGAAAGCCATCGGCCTTGACGGTGCGGGAGAGCTTGCGCAGGCGCGATTCGACTTCCGAGGCAATCTGCGCGGCGGGCAGCGAAAGCGTGATACGGCGTTCGAGCTTGTCGAGGGTTTCGACTTGGACGGTCATGGTGGGACTTTCGAGTGTTCTGGTGCGCGGGGTCGGACTCGAACCGACACGCCGGTGAAGGCGTCAGGACCTAAACCTGGTGCGTCTACCAATTTCGCCACCCGCGCGGCGTAGACGAACCGTCGAGTTTAAGGGCTCGCGCCATCCCCGTCGCATCGCCGGTGGACAATCGCCCGCGTGACCGTCGCCACCCTCGCCTCGCCCGGGTCCCACTACGAGAATTTCCCGGTCGCGTCGCTGCTCTGCCCGCCGCGGCTGCGGCCGACGATTCGGGCCATCTACGCCTATGCCCGCACCGCCGACGACATCGCCGACGAGGGCGAGGCGCCCGCCGCGGTGCGGCTGGCCGACCTGGCAGCGTACCGCGTCGAGCTGGCGGCGGCCGCGCGCGGCTGGGCGCCTTCGCCGCGCTGGGCGCACGGGTTCGGCCCGCTCGCCGAGGCGATCGAGCGCGACGCCCTGCCGCTGCAGCTGCTCGCCGACCTGCTCGACGCCTTCACGCAGGACTGCACGACGCATCGCTACGCCGACCGCGGCGCCCTGCTCGGTTACTGCCGCCGCTCGGCCGATCCCGTCGGCCGTCTCCTGCTGCATCTGTACGGGATCGACGGCGCTGCCTCGCTGGCACGCTCCGACGCGGTGTGCACCGCGCTGCAGCTTGCCAACTTCTGGCAGGACCTGTCGGTCGACGTCGCGCGCGGGCGCCTGTATGTGCCCGAGGCCGACCTGCTGCGGCACGGCATCGACCCGGCGGCCCTCGTCGACGCCAGGGTGGCCGAGCCGGCCGCGCAGGCGCTGGTCGCCGACCTCGTCGGATGGACGCGAGCGCTGATGGACACCGGTGCGCCGCTCGTGCACGACATTCCCGGCCGCGCCGGCTGGGAGCTGCGCCTGGTCGTGCAGGGCGGGCTGCGCATCCTCGACCGCGTCGAGCGGCTCGGCGCCGCGGCGCTGCGGACGCGGCCGACGCTGGCCGCCGCCGACGCGCTGCCGATCGCCTGGCGGGCCCTGCGCATGCGCGCCTCAGGCTCCGGCCGCGGCGCCGACGTCGCATGACCGCGCCGCCTGACGCCGCAGTCACTCCGGCGCGCTACGTGCAGGAGAAGGCGGCGGGCAGCGGCTCGAGCTTCTACTACGCGTTCCTGTTCCTGCCGCCGCCGCGGCGCGCGGCGATCACGGCGTTCTACGCGTTCTGCCGCGAGGTCGACGACGTCGTCGACGAGGTGAGCGACCGCGGCGTCGCCGCGACCAAGCTCGCCTGGTGGCGCGGCGAGGTCGACGCGGGCTTCGCCGGCAACCCGTCGCACCCGGTGACGAAGGCGCTCATGCCGTGCGCCGCGCAGTTCGGCATCGAGCCGTCGCACCTGCGCGCGGTGATCGACGGCTGCCAGATGGACCTCGACCAGTCACGCTGGCTCGACTTCCCCGGCCTTGCGCGTTATTGCGATCTCGTGGCCGGTGTCGTCGGCGAGGTCGCAGCCAACATCTTCGGTCGCACCCAGGCGTCGACGCTCGACTACGCGCATCGCCTCGGCCTGGCGATGCAGCTCACCAACATCGTTCGCGACGTCGGCGACGATGCCCGACGCGGCCGAATCTACCTGCCGATGAGCGAGCTCAGGCAGTTCGACGTGAAGGCAGCCGAGATTCTCGAGCGCCGCTCCAGCGACCGCTTCGTCGCCCTGATGCGCTTTCAGGCAGATCGCGCGCATCGGACCTACGACGACGCGCTGGCCCTGCTCGACGACCAGGACCGCGCAGCGCAGAAGCCGGGCCTGATGATGGCCAACATCTACCGCGCGCTGCTGCGCGAGATCGAGGCCGATGGCTTTCGCGTCCTCGACCAGCGCGTTTCGCTGACGCCGATCCGAAAGCTCTGGATCGCGATGCGGACGAACTGGCGCGGCCGTTGAGGGCGCGCTCGGTCGCCGTCGTCGGCGCCGGCTGGGCGGGGCTCGCCGCTGCCGTGCGCTGCGTCGAGGGCAGCGCCAAGGTCACGCTGTTCGAGATGGCGCCGCGACCCGGCGGCCGTGCGCGCGACATCGGCGCCGTCGACGAGGGGCTCGACAACGGCCAGCACATCGCCATCGGCGCGTATCGCGAGACGCTGGCGCTGATGGCGACCGTGGGCGTCGGCGAAGGCGAAGCGTTCCTGCGGCGGCCGCTGGCGCTCGTCGGTGCCGACGGACAAGGGCTGCGCCTGCCGGAGGGCTCGCCGATCGCGTCCTTCGTGCGCGCCGTGCTGGGCCGCCGCGGCTGGTCGTGGCGTGACCGGCTCGCGCTCCTGCGCGCGGCTGCTGGATGGCGGCGGAGTGGCTTCGCGTGCGGGCCGTCGACCACCGTCGCCGACCTCGCACGGTCGCTTCCCACGACAGTGCGACGCGACCTGATCGACCCGCTCTGCGTCGCTGCGCTCAACACGCCGGCCGCCGACGCGAGCGGCGCCGTCTTCCTGCGCGTGCTCGGCGACGCGCTCACGGGTGGGCGTGGCGCGAGCGACCTGTTGCTTCCCCGGCAAGGCCTGAGCTCGGTGCTGCCGACGCCCGCGCTCGCTTGGCTCGAGCGACACGGCGCCGACATCAGGCTCGGCACGCGCGTCGGCGCGCTGTCGCGGGTCGCCGACGCGCGCGGCGACGGCTGGTCGGTCGACGGCCTTCGGGTCGACCGCGTGGTCGTCGCCGCGTCTGCCGCCGAGGCGGTGCGTCTCGCGGCGCCTCACTCGCCGGACTGGGCCGCGCGCACGGAAGCGATCGGGCACGAACCGATCGTCACGGTCTATGCCAGCAGCGCCGGCACGCGCCTGACCGAGCCGATGCTGCTGCTCGACAGCGACGACGCCCGCCCGGCCCAGTTCGTGTTCGACCGCGGTCAGCTCGGCGGCCCGCAAGGCCTGCTCGCGTTCGTCGTCAGCGGTGCGGCGCGGTGGGTCGCGCGCGGCGCCGACGCCATCGAGCAGGCGGTTCGCGGGCAGGCCGGCGAGGCGCTCACCCGACAGCTCGCCGCGCCCCTCGTCGTCGCCCGCGTCGTCACGGAGAAGCGAGCGACGTTTCGGTGCGTGCCCCTGCTCGACCGCCCGCCGGGCCAGATCGTCGACGGCCTCGTCGCCGCCGGCGACTACGTCGACGGGCCGTACCCGGCGACGCTCGAAGGGTCGGTGCGCAGCGGCGTCGCAGCGGCAGCTGCCGTCCTCGCGTGACACGGCACGACCGGACTCCTGCGCGAAAATCCCGAGCCATGAAGCCAGCCGCCGAACGCGTCGTCACGGTGCAGGTGCTCGAGCGCGCCTTCACGCTGCTCGACCTGCTCGCCGCACAGCGCGAGCCGGTGTCGCTGAAGGCGATCTGCGAGCAGACCGGCCTGCACCCGTCGACGGCGCACCGCATCCTCAACGATCTCGGCGTGGGCCGCTTCGTCGACCGTCCCGAGCCCGGCACCTACCGCCTCGGCATGCGCCTGCTCGAGCTCGGCAACCTGGTCAAGGCCAGGCTCGACGTGCGCGACGCGGCGCTGGCGCCGATGCGCGAGCTGCACCGATTGACGCGCCAGCCGGTCAACCTCTCGATGCGCCAGGGCGACGAGATCGTCTACGTCGAGCGCACCTACAGCGAGCGCTCGGGGATGCAGGTCGTCCGCGCGATCGGTGGCCGGGCGCCGCTGCACCTCACCTCGGTCGGCAAGCTGTTCCTGGCCCGCGACGATGCGCAACGGGTGCGCGCCTACGCCACCCGCACCGGGCTGGCCGGCCACACCCGCAACAGCATCACCGAGCTGCCGCACCTCGAGCGCGAGCTCGCGCGGGTGAACGAGTTCGGCGCTGCGCGAGACGACGAGGAGCTCGAGCTCGGCGTGCGCTGCATGGCAGCGGGCATCCTCGACGACCAGGGCAAGCTCGTCGCCGGGCTGTCGATCTCGGCACCGGCAGACCGGCTGGAGGAAAGCTGGCTCGAACGGCTGCGCGCGACGGCGGCGCAGATCTCGGCATCGCTCGGGCACCGCGGCTGAGGGCCGCGCCCGAGAAGCGGTGCGCTACAGCTTCGGCCGCGCCTCGACGGTCGTCGTCAGCGCGTGCGGCGCCGATTCGCTCAGCCAGCGGCGAACACGTTCGGCGTCGGCGATCCGCGAATACTTTCCGGTCGAGTCGAGGAACACCATGATGAGCTTGCGGCCGGCCAGGCTGGCCTGCATGACGAGGCAACGACCGGCCTCCGAGATGTAGCCGGTCTTCTGCAGCCCGATGTCCCACAACGGGTTCTTCACCAGGCCGTTGGTGTTGCGGAACTGGACCGCGCGGTTGCCGACCTCGACCATGTAGTCGGGCGACGTCGACAGCTCGCGGATGATCTCGTGCTCGTGCGCGGCCCGAACGAGCGTTGCCAGGTCACGCGCGCTCGACTGGTTGCGGCTCGACAGGCCCGTCGGCTCGACGTAATGGGTGTCCACCATGCCGAGCAGCCGGGCCTTCGCATTCATCTGGGCCACGAACTGGTCGAGGCCACCAGGGTAGGTGCGACCGAGCGCGTGCGCGGCGCGGTTCTCCGACGACATCAACGCCAGGTGCAGCAGGTCGCCACGGCTCAGCGTCGTCCCGACCTTCAGGCGCGAGCGGCTGAACTTCTCGGTGTCGACATCGGCATCCTCGATCGTGATCGGCTGGCTGAGCGACAGGTTGGCCTCGGTGACGACAAGCGCCGTCATCAGCTTGGTGAGCGAGGCGATCGGCAGCACCGCCTGTGAATTCTTGCTGAACAGGACCTCGTTGGTGTCCTGGTCGAGCACCAGGGCGACGCCCGACTTGAGCTCGAGCGAGTCGTTCGCCAAATGCAGACCGTAAAGCTGGCCGAACGACGGACGCGCGGGTTCGGCGCGAACGAAGGCCACCTTGGCCAGCGAGTGGCGCGACGCGACGCGCACCGCCGCGCCGGCATGGCGCGAACCCGGCCGTGCCTTGGCGGCCACCGCGACGCGATCGAGCACCGCCTGGGTCGCCAGTCGCTTCTTGGCCGCGTCGCGCTGGGCCGGTGTCGTCTTCAGAGGCGCGGAGACCGCGGTTCCGGCGAGCGAGAAGGCCAGCGAGGCTGCAACGAGGAGCTTGATCATGGGGCGGCGGAGTGCGGGCGGTTCGCCCAAGTCTATGGATAGCAGAAAAAACGCGCAAGATCAAAAACTTGCGTGCTGTTCCTAAAGTGAGACACCGAGCACGTTTTCGGCCCGAACGAAACGCCGGGCAGACCGCCGGCGCCGACTCAACCCTGCGCCGCGACCCGCTCGACCCTGCTGTGCAGCTTGTTCAACGCCGACAGGTACGCTTTCGCCGACGCGACGACGATGTCGGGATCGGCGCCGACGCCGTTGACGATCCGCCCGGCGTGCTGAAGGCGCACCGTCACCTCGCCTTGCGACTCGGTCGAGCCGCTGGTGATGGCGTTGACGGAGTAGAGCTGCATTTCCGCGCCGCTCGCGACCTTGGACTCGATCGCCTTGAGGGTCGCGTCGACCGGCCCGTTGCCGTCGCTCGTCACGCGGTGCTCGGCGGTGCCGGCGGCGAACGCCACGTCGGCCCGCGGCCGCTCCCCGGTCTTCGAGGTCTGCTCGAGCGAGATCAGCCGGTAGTGCTCATGCTCGGCCGTGACCGACTCATCCATCACGAGGGCGACGATGTCCTCGTCGAAGATGTCGCTCTTGCGGTCGGCGAGCTCCTTGAACTTGGCGAACGCGGCGTTGGACTCGGCCTCCGACCCGAGCTCGATGCCGAGTTCCTTCAGGCGCAGCTTGAAGGCGTTGCGGCCCGAGAGCTTGCCGAGCACGATCTTGTTCGCCGACCAGCCGACGTCTTCGGCACGCATGATCTCGTAGGTGTCGCGCGCCTTGAGCACGCCGTCCTGGTGGATGCCCGATGCGTGCGCGAAGGCGTTGGCGCCGACGACGGCCTTGTTCGGCTGGACGACGAAGCCCGTCGTCTGCGACACCAGTCGCGACACCGAAACGATCTGCGACGCGTCGACGCCGACCTCGAGGCCGTAGTGGTCCTTGCGCGTCTTGACGGCCATGACGATTTCCTCGAGCGCGCAGTTGCCGGCGCGCTCGCCCAGGCCGTTGATCGTGCATTCGACCTGCCGCGCACCGCCGATCTTCACGCCCGCGAGCGAGTTGGCGACCGCCATGCCGAGGTCGTTGTGGCAGTGCACCGACCAGCGCGCCTTGTCGGAGTTCGGGATGCGGCGGCGCAGGTCGAGCAGGAACTCGCCGAACAGCTCGGGCACCGCGTAGCCGACGGTGTCGGGGATGTTGATCGTCGTCGCGCCCTCGTCGATCGCCGTCTCGAGCACGCGGCAGAGGAAATCCGGGTCCGACCGATAGCCGTCTTCCGGCGAGAACTCGACGTCGCCGGCACGGGTGCGGGCGTAGCGGATCGAGAGCCGGGTCTGCTCGTGCACCTGCTCGCGCGTCATGCGCAGCTTCTTCTCCATGTGCAGGTCGCTGGTGGCGAGGAAGACGTGGATGCGCGTCGACTCACCGCCCTCGAGCGCGTCGGCGGCGCGGGCGATGTCGCGGTCGTTGGCGCGCGCCAGCGAGCACACGGTCGATCCCTTGATCGCCTGGGCGATCGCCCGCACCGCCTCGAAGTCGCCGTTCGACGACGCCGCGAAACCGGCCTCGATCACGTCGACGCGGAGCCGCTCGAGCTGCCGCGCGATGCGCAGCTTCTCGTCCTTGGTCATCGAGGCGCCGGGCGATTGCTCGCCGTCGCGCAGGGTCGTGTCGAGGATGTACAGGCGGTCGGTCATGGTGGCTCCCAAAAGAAAACCGGCCCGCTGCTTTCGCTGGCGGGCCGGTCTGATCGAGTCGGGGGGACGTGGTCGTTCAGAGGGCCCTTCGTGCAAGCAGAAGGAGAAGAAGGGCCGAGGCGATCCGCGTCATGGAGCGCCGAATATAGCAGCGTTGCGTCAGCGGTGAAGGCCTTTTTCGTCGGGCTCGTCGGTGGAGATGGCGATCACGCTGACGGGCCTGCCCTTGAGCTTGCGCCACGCGTAGACCACGTAGCCCGAGACCCCGTAAGCCACGAAGAGCGCCACCATGACGATCGGCGGGTCGATGTTGACGACGGCGATCGCCAGCGCGATCAGCACGATCACCACGAACGGCACCGAGCGCTTCGGGCCGAGGTCCTTGAAGCTGTAGAACGGGACGTTGGTGACCATCGTCAGCCCGGCGTAGAGCGTGAGGCCGAACGTCGCCCAGCGCAGCCACGGCGCGTTGGTGCTGGCGGCGTATCCGAGGTTGTCCATCAACCAGATGAAGCCCATGACGACGGCAGCCGCAGCGGGGCTCGGCAAGCCCTGGAAGAAGCGCTTGTCGACAACGCCGATGTTGGTGTTGAAGCGGGCGAGTCGCAGCGCGGTGCAGGCGCAGTACACGAACGCCGCGATCCAGCCCCAGCGCCCGAGGCCGCGCAACGCCCATTCGTAGGCGATCAGGGCCGGCGCAGCGCCGAACGAGACCATGTCGGAGAGCGAGTCCATGTGCTCGCCGAAGACGCTCTGCGTCTTGGTCAGGCGCGCCACCCGGCCGTCCAGGCTGTCGAGCACCATCGCCGCGAACACGCCGTAGGCGGCGTTCTCGAAACGGCCGTTCATCGACATGACGATGGCGTAGAAGCCGCCGAACAGCGCGCCGAGCGTGAACAGGTTGGGCAGGATGTAGATGCCCTTGCGGCGCGGCCGCTCGGTCGGGCCTCCCGGGCCGGGCGGGCCCGATGCGCTGCTCGGCGAGTCGCTCAATTGCGCGACTGGTCGACCAGCCGGTTCTTCTTGATCCACGGCATCATCGCCCGCAGCTTTTCGCCCACGACCTCGATCGGATGCTCGGCCGTGAGGCGCC
>JBBSUK010000052.1:0-20996 GCA_038234975.1 Burkholderiales bacterium | reverse complement strand
GGCCAGCGTGAGCGACCTGATGAGCGGCCGGTCGCGCAGCCAGCGGCCCTCGGCGTCGCGGGTGATGGCCGGGTTCAGCGCCGGATCGTGGGAGACGACGACGACGCCATCGGCGGTGATGGCGGCGTCCATCTCCAGCGTGTCGACGCCGAGCCGAAGCGCGTTCTCGAACGCGGCCAGCGTGTTCTCGGGCCGCAGGCCGCGGCCGCCGCGGTGCGCCTGCAGGTCGAACGCACCGGCGGGAAGCGCGAAGGCGGCGATGGCGCAGGCCACGACGAGACCACGCGAGAAGGTTGCGATGCGCATGGTGGGCATCGTATGGCACCCTGCGGCTCCCATGCGTCCCTCTCGCCGTTCGAAGGGTGCCTGATTTTCCCCGGTAGACGCCGACGGCGTGAGAACATCTAATTTCGGGTCGCGAGGTAGGCGGATGCCCCGTCGAGGCGACAGCCGGCACGCCGTTCGCCAAGGAGTCGCATGACCCGGAAGCGCCGCATTTCACCGCCGACCCCAGCCCTGACGACCGCATGACCGACCTGTCCACGTTCCCGATCACCACGCGCTGGCCGCCGCGCCACCGCGAGCGGATCCAGCTCTATTCGCTGCCCACGCCCAACGGGGTGAAGGCGTCGATCATGCTGGAGGAAACCGGGCTGCCGTACGAGCCGCACCGCATCGATTTCGAGCGCGACGAGCAGAAGAGCGCCGAGTTCACCTCGCTCAACCCGAACGGCAAGATCCCGGCGATCCTCGATCCGGACGGCCCGGGCGGCCAGCCGCTGGCGCTGTTCGAATCGGGTGCGATCCTGCTCTACCTGGCCGAGAAGTCGGGGCAGCTCCTGCCCGTCGGCGCGGCTGCGCGGCACGAAACGATCGCCTGGCTGATGTTCCAGATGGGTGGCGTCGGGCCGATGTTCGGCCAGCTCGGCTTCTTCCACAAGTTCGCCGGCAAGGACTGGGACGACAAGCGCCCGCGGGACCGCTATGCAGACGAAGCGAAGCGCCTGCTCGGCGTCCTCGACCGCCATCTCGACGGCCGAGACTGGCTCGCCGGCGGTGCGTACTCGATCGCCGACATCGCCACCTTCCCATGGGTGCGCAACCTGGTCGGCTTCTACGGCGCGGGCGAACTCGTCGGCTTCGACCGGTTCACGAACGTGAAGCGCGTGCTGGCGGCGTTCGTCGAGCGGCCCGCCGTCCGGCGCGGGCTTGAAATTCCGGCGAAGCCGGCATGAGCGACGAGAACGCCATGTCCGCCGACGAGGTTCGCATTCTCGTCGTCGACGACTACCCCGACGCCGCCGAGGTCCTCGCGACGCGTCTGGAGCTCGACGGCTACCGGGTTCGCGTCGCCCACGACGGGCTCGAGGCCCTCGCCGTTGTCGACGAGTTCGCGCCGCACTGCGTCATGCTCGACATCGACATGCCCACCCTCGACGGCGACCAGCTGTCGACGGCGCTGCGCGAGCGCTTCGGCGACGATGTCGTGCTGGTCGCCGTCAGCGGCTGGGAAAAGAGCGACAAGCGGGTGGCCGCCACCTTCGCGCGGGTGGATCACTACCTGCAGAAGCCGATCGACGACGCCAAGCTGCGCAAGGTCCTGCCACCGCTGGCCTGAGCGGTCAATGGTCCCGCGGCTCGCCTCGGCCGTTGACCGTGATCGTGTCGCCGGGAGGCGAGGACATCTGCGCGTGGTGCGCGACGCCGCGGAAGCGGTAGTCGACGTCCCAGTACTGCGGCGCGGCGTTGCTCGCCACGTTCTCGCAGCGCCGCACGTCGCGCGTCGAGTCGCCGCCGCCGCGGATCCGGTCGACGTTGGCGCCGAGCGCACCGCCGCCGACCGCGCCGCCGATGGTGGCTGCGGTGCGGCCACGGCCGCCGCCGATCTGGTGGCCGAGGATGCCGCCGAGCACGCCGCCGATCACGGCCCCCGGCACGTTGAGGTCGGGTCGCGACGTCTGGACCTGCTGGCGCTCGACCCAGCAGCGCTGCTCGGGCGGCCCGACGACGGCACGAACCGACGACACCGGCGCCTCGAACAGCCGTTCGCCGGGACGCTGTCGATACTGATAGGCTGCGATCGGCTGTGCCCGCTCCGGCGCCTCGCTGCCGCGGGAGTGGCGGCCGGCCCGCCGCACCGACGAGATGCGGTCGTTCATGCCCATGGCGCTCAGCGACTCGTAGTTGCCCCGACGCAGCAGGACACAACGGCCACGGAAGTTCGAATCCTCGCAGACCTCCCAGCGACCGCGCTCGACGATGGCCGACGAGGCGCGATCGTTGAAGCCGCTCCGCTCGAAGTCGTTGACCTGCTGGTCGACACCGAAGGCCCTACCACGGAAGGCTTCGCGCCCGTAGAAGGTGACCTGGGCCGACGCCTGGGCGGCGAAGACGAATGCCGCCGCGGCAAGTAAGGGTTTGATGTATGGGTTCATGCTTGCGACCTCCTGAGTTGCCCGATCGATCCCGAACTCTGACCGACCACCGGAGGCGACGCTGTCGGACGATGGCGCGCGCGGCGCGGCGTCACCGCCGGCAGAGGTCGGCGAGCGCGCGCAGGTCAGGCTCGACTCCAAGGCCCGGCGCCGAGCCGAGCGCGATGCTGCCGGCGGCGAGCGTCGCCAGCGGCGGGCACAGCAGCGTGCGCAGCGGGTTCTCGTTGGAGTCGACTTCTAGCAGCCCGTCCAGCGCGCCGCGCGCGGCGAGCAGGTGCGCCGAAGCGAGCAGGCCGATTCCGGCGCCGAGGTAGTGCGGGCACCAGCGCCGCCCTGCCGCGGCGATGCGGTCGACGACGCCACCGCGACGCGCGGATGCTGACAGGCCACCCCACTTGGCGACGTCGGGCTGAACGACGGCGATCGCGCCGCTCGCGAGCAGGCGGTCGAAGGCGTCGTCGCCGATCGCGTTCTCGCCGGCCGCGAGCGGGATCGACGTGGCCCCGGCGAGGCGCTTCCATTCGTCGATCGGCCGATCGGCGCGCAGCGGTTCCTCGAGCCACGCCGGCGAATGCGCCGCGAGCCGGCGCGACGCGGCGATCGCGCGCTCGATGTCCCACGCCTGGTTCGCATCGACCATGACGGCGGCGCCCTCGCCCGCTGCGGCCCGCACGTCGCGCAGGTGGCTGTCGTCGCGGTCGTCGCCGAAGCCGACCTTGAGCTTGAACGCCGTGTGGCCCTCGGCGCGCAGGCGCTCGACGGTCTCTCCCGGCCGGTCGGGGTTGATGCCGCTGGCATAGACGCCGATGCGCGGCGCGGCGCCGCCTTCGTCGCGGACCCGGCGACGAAGCGCACGCCACAGCGGCATGCCGGCGCGGCGCGCCGCGAGGTCGTGCAGCGCGATGTCGACGCCGGCGATCGCCTGCGCGATCGGGCCGGGCTCGCCCGACTGCAGCGCGAGCACCGACGTCGACGCGACCAGGTGGTCCCAGGCCGCCTCGGGAGACGCGAACGCGCGTCCCACGAGCAGCGGCGCCAGCAGCGACTCGACCAGCCGCGCCCGGTGCTCGGCTCCGCACTGCGGGAAGTTGCACCACGCCTCGCCCCAGCCGTGCGCGCCTTCGGCGTCTTCCACGCGCACCAGCACCGCGGGGCGGTCGGTCATCGTGCCGAACGAGGTGCGCACCGGCGCCGCGACCGGCCAGCGAAGCACGTGCGCCTCGACCCGGGCGATCGACGGGGACGGGATCGGCGGCGAGGGAGACGGCGGCGAGGTGCTTTCCCGACTGTCGTTCGGCATCGGCGTGCGGTATAAACGGATGGTCGATGGTACGTTCAACCCTTTGAAGCCGCAAGCTCGCAACCCGCTGGCCCGCGCCGCGCTCGTCATGGCGCCGTGGCTCGTCATCGTCGCGCTCTGGTACGCGTTGCGGGCCAGCGGCATCGTCAACCCGGCGCTGGTCCCGGCGCCGCACGTCGTCTTCGAGCGCTTCATCGAGCTGTCGCACGAGCGGCTCGGGATGGACGTGTGGATGTCGACCCGGCGCGTCTTCATCGGCGTCACGCTCGGCGTTGCCGTCGCGGTGCCGGTCGGCTTCGCCATCGGCTGGTACCGCGGCGTGCGCACCTTCGTCGACCCGCTCATCAACTTCTTCCGCGCCCTGCCGCCGATCGCGCTGATTCCGCTCGTGATCGTCTACTTCGGCATCGGCGAGGTCGCCAAGACCGTGATCCTGTTCTACGCGTCATTCTTCGCCGGCGTCATCGTCATGGTCGAGGGCATCGGCCAGATCAGCCCGCTCTACGTGCGCGTCGCGCGCACCCTCGGCGCGAGCGACCTGGAGATCTTCGCCAAGGTGATCGTGCCGCTGACGGTGCCGCACATCCTCACCTCGATCCGCGTCGCGCTCGGCGTGGCGTGGGCCACGCTGGTCGCCTCCGAGCTGATCGCCGCGCAGCAGGGGCTCGGCGCGCTGATCCAGAACGCGTCGTCGTTCTTCCAGCTCGACATCGTCTACGTCGGCATCATCTGCATCGGCTTCATCGCCCTGGCGATGGACATCGCGCTGCGGATGGCGACGAAGCGGCTGGTGGCCTGGCAGGACCGCATCGCATGACGGGCGCGCCGCGCATCCGCTTCGACCACGTCGGCGTCGACTTCCCGTCGGCGCAAGGGCCGATGACGGTCGTCGACGACGTGTCGCTCGTCATCGCGCAGGGCGAGTTCGTCTCGATCATCGGTCCGTCAGGCTGCGGCAAGACGACGATGATGAACATCGTCGGCGGCTTCGTGCAGCCCACGCGCGGCTCGGTGCTGCTCGACGGCGCACCCGTCAAGGGCCCCGGCCCCGACCGCGGCGTGATCTTCCAGGAGTACGGCGTCTTCCCGTGGCTGAGCGTGCGCGACAACATCGGCTTCGGGCTCGGCCTGTCGGCCAACCGCGCGCACGCCGGCGAGAAGCAGGCCATCGTCGAGCGGTACATGGCGTTGATGGGCCTGACGGACTTCGCCGACCACTTCCCCAAGCATCTTTCCGGCGGCATGCGGCAGCGCCTCGCGATCGCCCGCGCCTACGCCGTCAAGCCAGAGTTCCTGCTGATGGACGAGCCGTTCGGCGCGCTCGACGCACAGACGCGAAGCGCCATGCAGGACCTGCTGCTGCAGGTGCTCGCCGCCGAAGGCAAGACGGTGCTGCTCATCACGCACTCGGTCGACGAGGCGATCTACCTCTCGTCGCGCATCGTCGTCGTGACGGCGCGGCCGGCGAAGGTGCGCACCGTCATCGACGTGCCGTTCGACTACCCGCGCGACGAGCGCGTGCACGAGGACCCGCGCTTCGCGCAGCTGCGCGCCGAGATCCGCACCCTCGTGATGGAAGAGTACGAGGCGCAGGCTCGGCAAGCCGTGCGCCTTTCCGACTGACCCCGCCAACACCACCGAAGGAAACGACACCATGACCCTCGATCGCCGCATCCCCCGCAGGACCGTTCTTCGCGCCGCCGCATCGACCGCCGCCGTCGCGGCCGTCCCCGGCTTCGCGCCGCACGCCTTCGCGCAGGCCAAGACCAAGGTGCGCGTCGGCTACCTGCACACGCCCGCCGTCGACGGCCAGATCTTCCTCGGCCAGGAATGGGGCGCGTGGGCCAAGCACGGGCTCGACCTCGAGCTGCGCCTCTTCACCACCGGCCTCGAACTGTTCCAGGCCATGATCGGCGGCAGCCTCGATGTGCTCTCCACCGGCGCGGTCGTCTCGAACTTCCCGGCCCGCGGCCAGGGCAAGGTCTTCCTCGTCAACGACATCGAGTACGCGACGGCACAGCTCTGGGTGCGCGACGATTCCGTCAAGTCGCTCGCCGACCTGAAAGGCAAGCAGATCTCGACGACCACCGGCACGACGGCGCACGTCTTCCTCGACCGGGCGCTGCGCTCGGCCAAGCTCGACCCCGCGAAAGACGTCCAGATCGTCAACCAGCGCATGGCCGAGGCGGTGACGTCGTTCGTCTCCGGCGCGGTTCCCGCCGTCGCGCTGTGGGTTCCTTTCGACCAGACGGTGAAGAAGCAGGTGCCCAACGCACGCAAGATCGTCGACGCGTCGGCCTTCTTCCCGCAGGCCGCGATCATGGGCGGCTGGGCGGCGCGCAACGACTACTTCGACGCCAACAAGCCGACGCTCGCGAAGCTGATCGCCGCCTGGGTCGAAACGAACGACAGGATGGTCGCCGACTTCGGCGGCGCCGCCGAGCAGCTGCAGAAGACCCACTACAAGGAAGTGCCGCTGGCCGACTTCAAGGACTCGATGGCGTTCTCGAAGTACTACACCTCGGCCGAATGGCGAACGCGCTACGCCGACGGCACGGTCACGAAGTGGCTGCAGCAGGTGACCGACTTCTTCGCCGTCGCAGGGAACATCGCCAGCCCCGTGCCGGCGTCGACGTACTTCGATCCGCAGATCTACATGCAGACGGTCAAGGCCTGATCATGGTGCCCCCGCACTCCCTCCGGTCGCTGCCCCCCGAGGGGGCGCGGCCGGCCTCGGGAGCGGCCCGGCGCCCGGCCGGCGCGCTTCTGTGAATCAACCAAGCGGCTTCGACTACATCGTCGTCGGCGGTGGCTCGGCGGGCTGCGTGCTCGCCAACCGGCTGTCGGCCGATCCGTCGTGCCGCGTGCTCGTCGTCGAGGCGGGGCGCGAGGCGCGGCACTTCTGGCTGCGCCTGCCCGTCGGCTATTTCCGCTCCATCTACGACCCGCGCTTCTCCTGGCAGTTTCCGCTCGAGCCCGAAGCGGGCACCGACCACCGCGCTGTCGCCTGGCCGCGCGGCAAGGCGCTCGGCGGGTCGAGCGTCATCAACGGGTTGCTCTACATCCGCGGCCAGCACGCCGACTTCGACGACTGGGCCGAGGTGCACGGTGCCGGCGGCTGGCGCTACCGCGACGTGCTGCCGTACTTCAAGCGCTCGGAGCGCTACGAAGGCGGCGCCAGTGAATACCACGGCGCGAGCGGCGAGCTCGGCGTCTCCGACCTGCGCAACGACCACCCTTACTGCGACGCGTGGCTCGCCGCGGGCGCCGAGGCCGGCTTTGCGCTCACCGACGACTTCAACGGCGCGGTGAGCGACGGCCTCGGTCGCTACCAGCTCACGCTGCGTGGCCACTGGCGCTGCGACGCCGCGACGGCGTTCCTGTCGCCCGCCGTGAAGGCAAGGCCCAACCTCACGCTGATGACCGACGCGCACGTGACGCGCGTGGTCGTCGAGCGCGGCCGCGCCGTCGGCATCGAGGTCGCATCCGGCGGCGTGCACGGCGCTCGCGGCGAGGTGCGCCGCATCGACGCCGACCGCGAGGTGGTCCTGTGCGCCGGTGCGCTGCAGTCGCCGCAGCTCCTGCAGCTTTCGGGCATCGGGCCGGCGGCCCTCCTGAGGTCGCACGGCGTCGGCGTCGTGGTCGACGCGCCGGAGGTCGGCCAGAACCTGCAAGACCACTACCAGGCCCGCGTCATCGTCAAGCTGAAGGAGAAGCGCTCGCTCAACGATGACATTCGCAACCCGGTGAAGCTGGCGCAGATGGGCGCGCAGTGGCTGTTCGGCCAGCGGGGGCCGCTCACCGTCGGCGCCGGCCAGGTCGGCGGCCTCGTCGCATCGAAGCATGCGAAGGATGGCCGTGCCGACGTGCTCTTCAACGTCATGCCCCTGTCGGTCGACAAGCCCGGCGACCCGCTGCACCGCTTCTCCGGCTTCTCGGCCTCGGCCGCGCAGTGCCGGCCCGAATCGACCGGATCGGTCGAGATCGCGTCGGCCGACCCGTTCGCCCCGCCGCGCATCCGCGCCGGCTACCTCACCGATCCCCTCGACGCGAAAGTGCTCGTCGCCGGGCTCGAAATCCTGCGCGAGATTTACGCGCAGGCGGCGTTTCGCGGGCTCGTCACCGGCGAGGAACACCTGCCCGGCAACGGCGTCAGCACCCCGGAGGCCCTCGAGCGGTTCGCTCGCGCCAAAGGCGGCACCGTGTTCCACCCCACCAGCACCTGTCGCATGGGCGGCGACGCGCGCTCGGTGCTCGACGAACGCTTGCGTGTGCGCGGTGTCGATCGGCTGCGCGTGATCGACGCGTCGGCGATGCCGAGCATCGTGTCCACCAACACCAACGCGGCCGCGATCCTCATCGGCGAGAAGGGCGCGGCACTCGTCGTCGAAGACGCCGCCGGCGGCTCGCCGACGGCGCCTTCCGCACGGCAGGCCGAGACCGCGTGATCCTCAGCAACGCGCAGGTCCCGCTCTACGTGCAGCTCGCCGAGCTGTTCCGCCAGCGCATCGGCAAGGGCGTGTGGAAACAGGGCGAGAAGCTGCCGTCGCTCGAGCAGCTCGTGGCGGAGTTCGAGGTTGCGCGCGTCACGGTGCGCCAGGCGATCGAGCAGCTCGCGCGCGACGGCCTCGTCTCGCCGCAGCGGGGTCGCGGCACCTTCGTGACGGGCACGCCGCACAGCGACCGGTGGATGCGCGTCGAAACGTCGCTCCAGAACCTGGCCGACGTCTACCGCGACACGCACCCGACCATCCTCAACATCGACGAGTCGACGGCGCGCATGCCGCTGCTTTCGCCCGACGACGGCGTGCCCGCCGAGCGCTACGTCCACATGCGCCGCATCCATTCGCGCGACGGGCGGCCATACTGCGTCATCGGCATCTGGCTCGACGCCGAGGTGTTCGCGCGCCACCCGACCCGCTTTCGCAAGGAGACCGTGATTCCGCTGCTGATGGCGATGCGGTCGCCGAAGATCGCCACCGCGCGCCAGAAGCTGACGATCTCGACCGCCGACCTCGAGGTCGCTCGCCACCTCCGCATCGCCGTCAACGCGCCGGTGGCGGAAGTGCGGCGCGTGTTCACCGGACCGCAGCGGCGGGTGATCTACCTCGGCGAGGTCACCTACCGCGGAGATTTCGTGCACGTCGAGTTCGACCTGAAGGCCTGAGCGATCGATTTCGATCCTCGTCGCGAAGCACCCGACACGCCGGCCTCAGCCGCCGGCCCGCTTGCTTTTGATGCCTTCCTTCGCCAGCAACGCGACCACCGCGTCGCGGTGATCTCCCTGCAGCTCGATCACGCCGTCCTTGACGGTGCCGCCGGTGCCGCACGCCGCCTTCATGCGCTTCGACAGCGCGACCAGCGACGCATCGTGGAGGGTCAGGCCGGCTACGGTGGTCACCGTCTTGCCGCCGCGTCCTCCGGTTTCCCTGCGGATGCGGGCGGTTCCGTCGCCCCCGCCACAGGGTCGGGCTCGAGGCGCTTTGGCGGGCATCCGGCCATTTTGACGAACGCTGCAACGGGCGAGGCATTCGCGCGTGCGGTCAAAATGGCCCATGAGCATCCAGAAGCGAAACAACGTCCTAACCGGCGGCGCCGGCGCCGCGACCATGATCTTCGCGCACGGCTTCGGCTGCGATCAGAACATGTGGCGCTACCTGGCCCCGGCCTTCAATGCGCGTTTCAAGACGGTGCTGTTCGACCTCGTCGGCAGCGGAATGTCCGACCTGTCGGCGTATGACCGACGCAAGTACGACTCCTTGCACGGCTACTCATCCGACCTCCTCGAGATCATCGATGAGTTTGCCGAAGGTCCGGTCATCCTCGTCAGCCACTCGGTCAGTTCGATGGTCGGCATGCTGGCCAGCATCGAAGCGGGTGACCGCTTCGCCGCCCACGTCATGGTCGGCCCTTCACCTTGCTACATCAACGACGACGACTATGTTGGCGGCTTCCGGCGCGAAGACATCGATGGGCTGCTGGATACGCTGGAGAGCAACTACCTCGGCTGGTCCAGCACGATGGCACCCGTCATCATGGGAGCACCGGATCGGCCCGAGCTGGGCATCGAGCTCACGAACAGCTTTTGTCGCACGGACCCCGAGATCGCCAAGCATTTCGCCCGCGTGACGTTTCTCTCGGATCATCGCGCCGAGGTGCCCCGAGCCAACACCCCGACGTTGATCCTTCAGTCCACGGACGATCTCATCGCTCCGGTCTCGGTCGGCGAGTACATGCAGCGCACCTTGCCGGAGGCCACGCTCGAAATCATCGAGAACGTCGGCCATTGCCCGCACCTGAGTGCCCCGAGCGCCAGCGTCAGCGCGATAGAGCGCTTCCTGCAGCGGTCCTTCGCCTGAGGATCGCGGCGCGATGGCTGCGCCGACGTCGGATTCTCTGTATGAGCACGCGGCATGCGGACTGCTGCTGACGAATACCGACGGACGCATCGTTCGCGCCAACGCGACTTTCTGCGGTTGGGTCGGCTTCGCGGCCGAGGACCTTGCCAAGCGCCGTGTCCAGGACCTGCTGACGATCGGTGGGCGAGTCTTTCATCAGACCCACTGGGCTCCCCTCATGCAGATGCAGGGCTCGGTCTCGGAGGTGAAGCTCGACATGGTCCATCGAGACGGCCACTCGATCCCCATCCTCGTGAGCGCCATCCGTCGCGTTCTCGACGGCAGCCTCTACGACGAGATCGCCGTCATGGTGGCTTCCGATCGACAGAAATACGAGCGCGAACTGCTGCTTGCGCGCAAGGCGGCCGAGCAAGCGAACGCCCAGCTCGCCCTTGACGCCCGCAGCAAGGACGAATTCCTGGCCACGCTGGCGCACGAGCTTCGAGGGCCGCTGGCTCCCATGCGAAACGTACTGGAGGTGCTGCGTCGAAGGGACAGCGCGGACTCCGAGCTGCGCTGGGGTCGCGGCATCCTCGATCGCCAGCTGTCCCAGTTGTCGCACCTGGTCGACGACCTGCTCGAAGTCTCACGGATCACCGAAGGCAAGCTCGACCTGCGAAGGCGCACCCTGGAGCTCAATGAGGCCATCGTCGGAGCCCTCGAAGCGGTTCAGCCTCTGACGCAGGCGGCAGGCCAACAACTTTCGGTGTCGCAGGCGGACGAGCCCATCTGGCTCGATGCCGATCTGACCCGTGTCACTCAGATCATTCTCAACCTGCTTGTCAACGCGTCGAAGTTCACACCCCCTCGCGGCCACATTTCGCTCTCCTCTCGAAAAGAGGGCGGTGGAGCCGTGCTGTCGGTTCGCGACTCCGGTGTCGGCATCGCCGCTGAGCATCTGCCCACGATTTTCAGGATGTTCTCTCAGGCGGAGCCGGCGCTTGAGCGGACAAAAGGCGGCCTCGGGATCGGCCTGGCCCTCGTCCGCGGGCTCGTCGAGCTGCACGGCGGCACGGTGGAAGCCTTCAGTGCGGGCCGGGACCAGGGCAGCGAATTCGTGGTGAGGCTGCCCGCGGTCGAGCCACCCGGTGCCATCCCGGTGCAGGCTCCCGTCGAAGCCACGAATCACGCGGCGAAGCGGATCCTCGTCGTGGACGACAACCACGATTCATGCGAAAGCCTGGCGCTGCTGCTGGCGATGGAAGGACACCAGACGCGCACCGCTGGCGACGGTCCGTCTGCACTCCGATCAATCGACGAGAGCCCGGTGGATGTGGTGTTGCTCGACCTCGGGCTGCCCGGGATGAGCGGTTTCGACGTCGCACGTCAGATTCGTTCGGGGCGCGCAGGACGTTCGATGGTATTGGTCGCGATCACGGGATGGGGTCAGCAAAAGGACATCGACGCCGCAGCGGAAGCCGGTTTCGATCATCACCTGACCAAGCCCGCGGACTACTCGGCGCTCAAGGCGATCCTGGCGCGGTGAGGCGGCGCGCCGGGAGGCGTATGGCCATGTTCCACTCGCCGGTGCACGACGTTCGTGGCGTTGGAGTAACCTGATGGCGCTGGCACTTGGCCGGCGCAGCCAAGACAACGGAGACCCACATGGGCACGAATGCCGAAAACGACCACGACGAGGCGGCGCGCCTGGATCGCGAATACACCGGCGACTCGGTGAACGCACGCACCGATGAGCTGAAGAAGGAGCTCGACCGGGAGACCGAGCAGCTGCAGCGCAAATACGAGGATTCCGGAAAGCCGAAGGCTGACGTTAGAGAGGACTAAGCTCACCGCTGACCTCTTCTGGTTTCCTCGTCGACGAACAGGACCCTGCGCACCAGATCCTTGCTGTCGGCGCGGCAGCCGAGCGAGCCGGTCAGCAGGCCGAGCGCGGCGACGAACAGGCTCAGCTTCAGATGATCAAGCGGGCGCACGCCGAGTCGACGGTGGGCCACGTTTCCATCAGCTTTTGCGGGAGTATCGTGGCGGTGACGAGGTAGGTCAGGCCCACGAGCAGCGCGAACAGCAGCAGCGACCCGCGCGTCGTCGCTCGGTTCGCCCCAGAACGGTAAGGCCGATGCGCAGGAAGTCGAACGGCGCGTAGGCACCGGCCGTCGGTGCCACGTGCGGTCCCGGGAAGGCGATCGTGTGAACGCGCAGCCCGAGCGCCTGCGCCAGGGCGTCGTCGAATGCCTGCACCGCTTGCTCGAACAGGCGGTGAAAGCGATCGGAGTTCTTCCCTTCGACGTCGATCGACATCACGCCGACGACGAATTCCCGCTGGCTGGACGATGCAGTCACGCGCTCACTCCACGTCATCCGGTGGCGTTTCGGCTTGCTGAAGGCCGAGACGGCGAGGTGCTGTTGCTAGCTAGTGAGCTGCGGCACCACGACTCAGCAAGGGCCTTAACGCGGACAACCCGAGCAGCGGCCCCGGCGCGAGCAACCACAACGCCGCCGGTCCCCAGGCCGGCAACGCGAACCCCATCACCAGGATGCTCACCACCGTGATCGCAAAACCGATCCCGTTCTGCACCACGAGCGCGCTGCCGAGCCACTGCGGCGGCGCGTAGCCGGCCGAGAGCGCCGAGAACTGCGGCGAGTCGGCGATCACGCACACGCCCCAGAAGAGCAGCGAGGCGAGCTGCAACTCCACCGCCGCGCCGGGAATCAGCGGGTAGAGCAGGCACATCGCGCCGGAGCCGGCAAGCGCCAGCGCAGCCACGCGTGCGCTGCCGAGGCGCCGGCTCGCCAGCCCGCCCGCGACGCAGCCGAGCGCGCCGACCGCGATCACCGAGAAGGCGAGCAGCGCGACGAAGGTGGGCGACGGTTCGGTCCTGCCGCCCCGCCTCGCGAGCTCGACGGCGATCGGCCGGCACAGCCACGGCACCACGCTCCAGAACGCGTACAGCTCCCACATGTGGCCGAAGTAGCCGAACGCCGATGCACGAAAGCCCGGCACGGCGAACACCTCGCGGACGGCGCGGCCGGCGGACGACTGCGCGGCAGCAGGCGACGGCGCGGCGCCGTGCGGCCCGTCGCCGAGCACGACGACCGCCGCCGCGCCCACGAGCGCCAGCGCAGACGACGCGACGAGCACCAGCTGCCACGTCCAGGCGGTGCCGCTGGCGCGCAGTGCGTGCGGCATCGCCGTGCCTAGCGTGAGCATGCCGACGAGCCATGCGAGCGCCAGCGCCGGCCTCGCGCCGACCCACTGCACGATCATCTTCATGCCGAGCGGGTAGATGCCCGCCAGGCACATGCCGACGACGAAGCGCAAGCCCCATGTCGCGCTGTAGCCGAGGCCGGGCCACGCGACCGCGGCGTTGGCCGCCGCGCCGACAAGGCCGCCGATCGCGAAGATGCGGCTCGCACGGTGGCGGTCGGCCACGCCGCTGACGGCGATGCCGAGCGTGCCGGCGATGAAGCCGATCTGCGTCGCGGCGATGAGCGCGCCGAACGCGCCGGCGCCGATGCCCAGGTGCGCCATCAGACCGTCGGCCACGCCGCTCGGGCTGAACCAGAGCGACGTGCCGAGCCACTGCGCCGTCACCACGACGGCGACTGCGCCGCGGCGTAACCGCACGGGCGCCGTCTGGCCCGCGTCAGCCACCGATGCGGTCGAGCGCCTGCGCCAGGTCGTCGGTGAGGTCGTCGGCGTGTTCCAGGCCGACCGACACGCGCAGCAGCCCTTGCGGCGTGCGGCTCGCCGGCCCCTCGATCGACGCGCGGTGCTCGATCAGGCTCTCGACGCCGCCGAGGCTGGTCGCGCGGGTGAAGAGCGCGACGTGGGCGGCAACCGCCATCGCCGCGTCGCGCCCGCCCGCGACCTCGAACGACAGCATGCCGCCGAAGCCCGACATCTGCTTCGCGGCGATGGCGTGGAAGGGGCTGTCGGGCAGGCCGGGGTAGTGGACCGCCTCGACCTTCGGATGCGCCTTGAGAAACGCCGCGACCTTCGCCGCGTTGGCGCAGTGCGCCTGCATGCGCTGCGGCAGCGTCGGCAGGCTGCGCATGACGAGCCAGCAGTCGAACGGCGACGGCACGGCGCCGCCGTAGAGCTGCGCGGTGCGCAGTGCCTCGAAGGCAGCGTCGTCTTCACGGGTGACGACGGCACCGCCGAGCACGTCGCTGCGGCCGCCGAGGTACTTCGTCGTCGCGTGCATGACCATGCTGCAGCCGAGCTCGAGCGGCCGCTGCAGCGCCGGCGACGCGAACGTGTTGTCGGCGACGGCGCGCGCGCCGGCTTGAGTCGCGATCTCGGAAACCGCCGCGATGTCGACGCACTGCAGCAGCGGATTGGACGGCGTCTCGATCCAGACGATGCGCGTCCGCGGCTCGGCGCGCACCGCGGCGCGCACCGCGTCGAGGTCGATCATGTCGACGAAGGTCGCGTCGACCCGCCACTTCGAGAACAGGTGCTTCAGCACGTTGGCGGTGCCGTGGTAGATGTCGTTCGGCGCGACGACATGGTCGCCCGGCTGCAGGCCCTGGAAGATCGCCGTGACGCCCGCGAGACCGGACGAGAACGCCGCGCAAGACGTTCCGCCTTCGAGCGCGGCGAGCGCCGCTTCGAGGCTGTGACGGTTCGGGTTGTCGTTGCGCGAATAGAGATAGCCGCGCGGGTAGCCGCCGTCGGCATCGCGCTCGAAGGTGGTCGAGAGCTGGATCGGCTCGACGACCGCACCGGTCGACGGATCGACGTGGTGTCCGGCGTGCACCGCCAGGGTCTCGAAGCGGAGGGTGCGGGCAGGTGCGCTCATGGCGACGAGGATAGTCCGGGGCGCCGCGCGACCCGGGGCGCGCAAAGACCGCGAGTCCTTGCGCGCCGGCGTTTCAGACAGACTCGGTGGCGGGACCGCCGCGATTCTGATCGTTCGTGATGCCGAGTCGCTTCATCTTGTCGTAGAGCGTCTTTTTCGGGACGCCCAGCAGCTCAGCGGCCGCCGCCGCGCGACCGTTGCTGCGACTCAGCGCCTCCTCGATCAGCTGTCGCTCGAAAAGCGCCATCTGCTCATCGAGCGCCCGCGGTACCGCGGGCGCGTCCCCATCGACTTCCAAGCCGGTCGGCATGCCGAGCGCGAGGCGGTCGGCGACGTTGCGCAGCTCGCGCACGTTCCCCGGCCAGGCATGCGCCATCAGCCGGTTCATCCGATCCGCCGACAGCTCGGGCACCGGCCGCTCGTAGCGATAGGACGCCTGCAGGAGGAAGTGGCCGAGCAGCGACGGGATGTCTTCTCGCCGCTCACGCAGGGGTGGGATCTTGAGAACGACGACGCTCAAGCGGTAGTAGAGATCGTTGCGCAGGTTGCCCGTGGCCGAATCCGTCTGGATGGCGGCGATCACGCGCGAGGTCATCGGCTGGACCTCGTTGGAGCCGAGCCGCTCGAACTGGCGCTCCTGCAGTACCCGCAACAGCTTCACCTGGAGCTCGTCGGTCATCGATTCGATCTCGTCGAGGAAGATCGTCCCACCGCTGGCATGTTCGAGCTTGCCGATGCGGGGGTGTGTGGCACCGACGAACGCTCCTTCCTGATGGCCGAACATCTCGCTGTCGAAGATCGCGGCCGGCGTGCCGCCACAGGCCACGGCGACGAAGTTGCGCGTCTTGCGCCCGCTGTAGTCGTGCAGGCAACGAGCCACCAGCTCCTTGCCAGCTCCCGTCTCGCCGACGATCAGGACGTCGGCATCGGTCGGCGCGATGTTGAGGATGACGCGACGCACCCCGGCCATCGATGCCGAGCGGCCGATGAGTCTCGCGTCGATCCGGCTTCGCGCGTTCAGCTCGGCGCGCAGCGCGCTCACCTCCAGGCTCAGCCGACGCACCGTCAGCGCCCTGGTGATGACGTCGTTGAGACGATCGGCCGAGAAGGGCTTCTCGATGAAGTCGTAGGCGCCCATGCGCATCGCCTCCACGGCCATCGTGATGTCGCCATGGCCGGTCACGAGGATCACCGGCAGGTCCGGCACGATCTGCCGGGCGCGTTCGAGCAGGGCGAGACCGTCGATCCCGGGGAGTCTTACGTCCGTCAGCAGCACGCCGGGAAAGCCCGGCTCGATGTGATCCATGACGAGTTCGGCCGAGGCGAACGAGCGAACCTGGCGCCCGGCCAGCTCCAGTGCCTGCGTGCTCGCGAAACGGACCGTCGGGTCGTCCTCGACGAACAGGATCGTCGGCTCGTTACGCATGGCTCGCGTCGTCGGCGCGCAGGCGGACGGTGAAAACGGCACCGCCAAGGCGCCCGCTGCGGCCAAACGACAGCGTCGCGCCGAAGCTGCCGACGATCTCGTTCGACACGGCAAGCCCGAGCCCGAGGCCTGCGCCGCGGTGCTTCGTCGTGAAGAATGGCTCGAAGAGGCGATGAGCCGCGTGCTCGCCGATTCCGGGACCGTTGTCGTGAACCTCCACCAGAACGAAGGCACCGTCCCTTCGCAGCACGACGTCGACCAGCGGATCGGCAACCCCCTCGACCGCATCGGCGGCGTTCGACAGAAGGTTGATGAGGACCTGCTCGAGGCCGTTGACATGACAGAACGCCCTGACGCCGCCGTCGACGAGAGACTGCTCCAGCCGGATGTGACGGGACTGCAGGTGCTGCCTGACCAGCAGCATGGCGTCGGCCAGGACTTCGTCGATCTGCTCCGCCTCGACTCCACCGTCGCAGCGGCGGGCGAACTGCTTGAGCTGCCCGGTGATGTCGCCCAGACGAGCAGTCGTCTTTCCGATCATGCGCAGGTTGTCCTTCGCGTCCTCGTAGCGCTGGCGCTCGAGCAACGTCAGGGTGTTGTCGGACAGCGTGCGCAACGCCGCGAGCGGCTGATTGAGCTCGTGCGTCACGCTGGCCGACATCTGGCCGAGCACCGCCATCTTGGCCGTCTGCACGAGGTCGCCCAGAGTCGACTGCAGCGTCTGCTCGGCGCGCTGACGCTCGGCCACTTCGTCCTGCAGACGCCCGTTGGCATCGCTCAGGGCGAGCGTGCGCATCGACACCTTCTGCTCGAGCTCGTCATTGACCCGCTGCAGCGCCGAGCGTGCCGCCGATGCCAGGGCGGCACTGCGGGCTCGCTGCTGCAGGTGCAGGCCGAGAAGCGCGACGACGCCGAGGACAAGCGCGGCCACGATCGCGCTGTTGCGCGCCGTGGCACGGACCGGTGACATGTCGGCGAGAAAATAGAGGCGCCAACCGGTGTCCGCCACGGGCCCGTGGTGCGCCATGTAGGTCGGCGCCAGCGCCCCGGGGTCGTCGGCTTCGAGGGCGATGACGGCCGTCGTGTCGTCGATCTCGCGCAGGGACTGCACGCCCAGCGGAGGCAGCGACGGTTCACCGCCGTACTGCCGCGTCGTCGTCAGGCGGTCGACCACCTCCTGCGAAAGGCCACGGAGCGTCTTGAACTTCCACCGCGGCTCCGAGCTGAGGAAGACGATGCCGTGGCCGTCGACGACGAGAAGCTTCTCGTTTGACCCGGCCCATCTCGCGTCGAGCGTGTCGAGTCGAATCTTGACGGCTGCCACTCCGGTGACGTCGGCTCCGATCCGCACGGCGTCGGCCAGAAAGTAGCCGGGCTCCTGCGTGACGGTGCCCACGCCGTAGAAGCGGCCCTGCCGCCCGCCAATCGCGTCCTGGAAATACGGGCGAAAGCCGAACGTCTTGCCGACGAAACTGGTCGTGGCGCGCCAGTTGCTCGACGCCAGCGTCGTTCCGTCCCGATCCATCGCATATATGGCCGCCGAACCGGCCCGCTCTGAAGCCCCTTCCAGATAATCGTTCGCCAGTTTTATGGCCTCTGAATCTTTGGGCGCGATCAATACCCTTTGGACACGGGGATCCATGGCGACGATGCGCGGCAGTCGTTCGAAGCGACGCAACTCGCTTTCAAGTGCAGCCGAATACGTCGCCAGGCGCTGATCCGCCGACTCCCGCAAGCTGCGAATCGCGCTCGCCTCCCCGGTAAGGTATGCCGCCCAGACGATGCCGGCAGCAGCCGCCGAGGCGACCGCGATGCCGAGGTACCGCCCGAGATGCCCGCGGTGGCCCGACGGGGTCCGGGCCAGATCCGGAGCGCTGCAGGTCAGGTCCACGTGCGAATCGTCGGGTTCACGCGGCGATCATAGAGCTCGGATCGCCGGCGATGCTCCGATTTGTAGACGGCTGATTCGTCGCATCATCCAGCCGACCGGAGTCTGGGAAACCGCACGATCTTCGTCGGGTAATCGATCCTAGCGATAACACCGTTGCAGCGCCGACCTCGCAGTGAAAGTATCCGCCTCCTCGCATTCTGTCGAACCGCGAGCAGTAGAACATCGCGAGAACGAATATCGCGAAAACAGGGAGACGACATTGAGGAAATCGACCATTGCCCGCTGGGGTTGCATTTTCGCGACCGCCGTGGCGGCTTCCGCCATGGCGCAGACCACGGAAGCCGCGTTGAACGTCTATCAATTCAACCGTTCCCTCGGCGAGTCGAGCCTGCCGGTCGCCTTCGTCTTCGGCGACCCCAAGCGCTTCTGTCTGCCGGGAGACAGCGCCTGCCGGCCGCCGTCGTTGCCCGCGGGCGCGTCGCAACCGGCACCCGTGGTCCTCGCGACGACCGTCGTCGGCGGCTGTCCGATCGAGATCCGGACCGGCAACATCGCGCTGCAGACGTGGCTGAAGCGGACCGATCGCTTCGTGCGCGCCGTCAACACGATCGGCTTTTCCTTTCCCGCGCTTCGTCCCTACAACCCCGACAGCGCCTACTTCTCGGCCATGATCGATCTGGTGGCCGTGCCTGTCGACCCGGCCCGATGCAAGGGCGGACAGGTGCAGCCCGGTGCCCGTGACCTGGGCTACGTGAGCTGGGGCGGGAACGTGGCCGTCGCCACGTACGACGGGCGCAGCCAGACGGCCACCCCGCTCAACGTCACGACGCCGACGCTGCACAAGTTGCGCCTCCAGTGGGACGCGCGCAGCTTGGCGCTGCACATGGACGACTGCCGAGCGCCGCTCTTCGAGACGCCGGTCTATCAGGTCCGCGGCACGGCGCCGGCCGCGCTTTTCCCCGTGGTCACTCCCCAGGTCTTGCTGGCACCCGGGCCGATCCTCCACTCCTGGCCACCAGCGCCCGCAGCCGCGTTGACGCCCTGCAAGAGCACCAAGTTGTCGGCGCAGGCGGTTGAACTCGGCAACGGGAGGTTCGCATGAGGCACCTCGTCAAGTTCCTCGCCGCCTGCGCGGTGCTCGTTTGCGTCGATGCGTCGGCGCAGGCAGGAGGACGCTGGTCGTCCTTCGGCGGCATGTGGCAGAGCAAGGTCATTCGCACCGACGGCGTGCAGCGCAGCGACATGGCGATCAGCTACCAGGTCACGCCGCCGGGCCCGCCACCGGCCGATCCGTCCAATGTGTCGTACTGGGTCGTGCCCTGCCCGAGCAACCTGTATGCGAGCTGGGACACCGACCCGCGGAGCCCGACCTACGCCAAGTTGCTGCGCGTCTACGCGCCGAAGGTCGTGTTCGATGGCAAGTCGAAGGTACGCCTGGGCGCCGACAAGGAGCCGACCGGCGAGAACGGCAAGTTCAAGAAGCTGAGCGCAGCCGAGGCCTCGCACGCGTGCGGCTATTCAGTCGACGTATGGGCCTGGCTGATCGCCAACCGCGGCGGCTGGTACGCCATGCAGGTCAGTTACCAGACCAAGGAGCCGAATCGCGACGACTGGACGAACAGCGCGGAACAGGTGGCGTCGATTCTGCGAGTGACCTCCGAGGACGGCAAGTATGAGGTCGAGGTGACGCAGGACGTCACCAACATGGTGGCAGGCAACTGCACGGAAGCGATGACCCTGCGCGCCAAGTACGAGGAGGAGTTGCGCACCGTAAAGGCACGGCGCTTTGGTGCAGTGGCGTTTCGCTATGAAGTGGAGTCGGACTTCTACGACGCCATGATGCGGCTCTCGACCGCGATTCAGTTGCTGAAGTCGCGTGGTCTAGAAGGTAATTGCTCGCCCGGTCAGATTGTCGACTCGAACGACTTGGTGGCCGCCGCGCTGAGCGAAGCTCGGGGATCGTTGACGTACATGATGTCCGTCGCCAACGCCGACGCAGCGGCACTCGACATCGCCTTCAACACCTTGCTTGCCACCGAGCGCTGCCTCGTCCGCGGAACCATCAAGACCTTCGCGAAGATCCTGGCCACGTTCCCCCCGACGGCGGGGGGCTACCTCGTCGCCGATACGGCCACCTCGGCTACTACCGGCAGCACGATGATGGAGCTCGCCGTGCAATGGGCGGATGCGAAGACGCTCGAAACCTTCAACGGAGGGAGGGAGCCGGAGGGGTGCGCCGCGAACATCGTCGGGTCGATCTGCAGGATCGCGGCCGACGCGCTCTGGAACAAGGCGCAGATGAACCAGCGGCTCGACAACACCGGCGGCACGGTGTCGAGCCTCGACCAGCTGAACGAGCTTCTTCGACCGGGCCGGGCGCTGCCGAAAAACCAAAGCGTCGACGTCGTCAAGGGCTCGTCGAAGGGGTGGGGCGGGCTGTCGGGCCTGGCCAAGCACAAGGACAACTGGTGCGAGGGCTATCGGCAGATCTATTTCTCCACCTTCGCGACGTTCTACAAGGACTTCCACGCGGTGCAGGAACAGTGCGTCGGCGCCAAGGCTGAGGTACCGAAGGCATTCGAGGTGATCAAGTCACTCGCCGTGATCTGCTCGAATCTGCAACGGGACTGGAAGAGGTTCGGACCTCCAGACACGCCTCCGGGCACACCTCCGGGCACGCCTCCCGGTACGCCTCCCGGTACGCCTCCCGGTACGCCTCCCGGTCCGCCTCCCGGTACGCCTCCCGGTACGCCTCCGGGCACGCCTCCGGGCACGCCTCCCGG